>NZ_JAVAJK010000003.1:0-419422 GCF_052112325.1 Pseudomonas sp. Yb2C2
ACCGCTATCGGGAGCAAGTCGAATCGTCGCACCGCCCCTCCCACATTTGAATGTTGTTGACAGGTAGAAAACGTCCGGCCGTAGGTCTGATGGGCACCGCTGATCCCCTGTGGGAGATGTCGAGCTTCAGCGAGGCTTCGATGACGGCGGCACAGTTGATAGAGGTGCTGGCTGACCCACCGCTATCGGGAGCAAGTCGAATCGTCGCACCGCCCCTCCCACATTTGAATGTTGTTGACAGGTAGAAAACGTCCGGCCGTAGGTCTGATGGGCACCGCTGATCCCCTGTGGGAGATGTCGAGCTTTAGCGAGGCTTCGATGGCGGTGGCAGGGTTGGTAGAGGTGTTGGCTGACACACTGCTATCGGGCTGCGTGGTGGGTCAGACGGTGCGGGAGAATTGGCCTTTGTGGGCACCGCCCAGGTAGGCGTCGAAGGCCATGGCCACGCTGCGCACCATCAGTTGGCCCTTGGGCAGCAGTTGCAGCGCGTCGTCCCGAACCAGCAACAGCCCGTCCGCCACTTGCTCGTCCAACTGCGTCAACGCTTGGGCAAAATACTCATTGAAGCGAATGCCATGGGCCGCTTCCACCTGGGCGACATCGACGCGGCCGTCGCACATCAACCCATTGATCACCTCGCGGCGCAGTACGTCGTCGGGGTTGAGCCGGTAACCGCGTTGCACCGGCAGCATGCCCGCATCGATGCGCGCGTAGTACTGGGACAGTTCCTTGACGCTCTGGCTGTAGCTGTCGCCGACCTTGCCGATGGCCGATACGCCCAGGCCGATCAAGTCGCAATCGGCATGGGTGGAGTAACCCTGGAAGTTACGTTGCAGGCTGCCGTTGACGCGGGCCAGTGCCAACTCATCGTCGGGCAGGGCGAAATGGTCCATGCCGATGTAGACATACCCGGCCTCGGTGAGGCGGCGAATGGTCAGTTCCAGCAGCTCCAGCTTGCGTGCCGGGGGTGGCATGTCTTCGGGGCGGATCATGCGCTGGGCGCGGATCTGGCTTGGCAGGTGCGCGTAGCTGTAGGCGGCCACGCGGTCGGGGCGCAGGGCGATCAGCTTGCTCAGGGTCACGTCGAAGCTGGCCACGGTTTGCAGGGGCAGGCCGTAGATCAGGTCGACACTCACCGACTTGAAGCGCGCCTCGCGGGCCGCCGCCACCAGTTGCAGGATCTGCGCTTCGCTTTGCACGCGATTGACGGCGGCCTGGACGTCGGGGTCGAAGTCCTGCACGCCGAAGCTCAGGCGATTGAAGCCCAGGCGGCGCAGGGTGTTGATGCGCTCAAGGCTGATGGTGCGCGGGTCGACCTCGATGGAAAACTCATGGGCGTCGCTGTCATCCAGGCTGAAGTTGTCCGCCAGGCAGGCCATCAGTTCGGCCAGTTGCGCGTCGTCCAGATACGTCGGGGTGCCGCCGCCCAGGTGCAATTGGGTCAGGCGTCGCGAGCGCTCGAACAGCGCGCCCTGCATCTGGATCTCGCGCTTGAGGTACGCCACATACTCGACGGCGCGATGGGTCTTGCGGGTGATGATCTTGTGGCAGCCGCAGTAGTAGCAAAGGCTCTGGCAGAACGGAATATGGATGTACACCGACAACGCCTTGGACGCGGCGAGTTGGTGACTGGCGCGCACGGCCTGGTGATAGTCGTCCAGGGCAAACGCGCTGTTGAACTGCGGCGCGGTCGGGTACGAGGTGTAGCGCGGCCCCGGGCGGTCGTATTTGTGCACCAGGGCACGGTCGAACTCAAACGCCGTCATGGTCGATCACCTCGTCGTTGGCGCTGACGGGGGTGGCGAGCACCGCCCGTTCGAACAATGCGCAGATGGCATCCACCTGGGGCAGGCCCGCAGGCAGCAGCCAGATAAACGTAGGCGACAACTCGAGCAGACCGTCGCGGTGCAACGCCTCCAGCAGCGGCCAGAGGTTGGCGAAATAACGTCTGAACAACAGGCCGTAACGGCGCTCCACGGCCTGGATATTCAGTTCCAGGTCACAGGCCAGGCGTTCGGCGACATGCAGGCGCACCGGGTCGGCCGCCTCGCGAAACCAGCCTCGGCACGTGGCCGGTTGACCACTGGCCAGCTGCTCACGGTAGTGCGGCAGAACCGCCGTGTTCTGCGCGCACAATGTATCGATCTGGCTGATGGCGCCCAGGCCGAAGCCGATGTGGTCGCAGTAACCGTGCAGGGTAAAGCCTTCGCAGTTACGGCTGAGGCGACCGCGCTCCTGGGCCTGTTTGAGGTCATCGTCGGCGCGGGCGAACTGGCCCAGGCCGATGTAGTGATACCCGGCGGCGGTGAGGTGTTCAAAGCCGCTGCGGCGCATGACGATCTTATCCGCCGCGCTGCAAAACGCCTGGGGTTGCCGGCCCTGGTAGCGCACCGGTGGCTGGGCGTAATCGAACAGTTGCAGGCGATCCGGCTCCAGGGCAATCAGGCTGGCCAGTTTCTGCTCGAAACTGGCCGGCGTCTGCCAGGCATGGCCGTAGCCGAGGTCGATGTTCACTGAGCGAAAGCCGAAGGTCCGCGCCGCATCCACCAGCGACTCGATGGGCGCCGGGTCCTGATAGCGTGCCTGGGACAGCGGCCCGTCCCGGTTGGCGTCGGGCACGCCGATGCTGGCGTGGTTGAAACCCTGGTCGCGCAGCAGGCCCATGGTGGCCCAGTCGGTGTGCCAGGGGTCGAGGTCGATACGGTAGTCGCCGCGGTCGTGGTCGAGGAAGTTGAAGCGGCTGTGCAGGTGTTCCAGCAACGTACACACCTGCTCGATGGTCGGCGTGGTGCCGCGCTGGTGAAAGTGCTCGACCGGCTGGCGCGGACCGAGCTGGCAGCCGATCAACTGGATTTCCTCGGTGAGGCTGCGCAGGTAGTCGGCGCCGCCGTCAACCGCCGGCCACTGCAGGTTCAACGCCAGGGGCCGCTGGCGCTGGCGACTGTCGCGCAGGGCACGCAACAGGTCGAGGGAACCCACACCGCCATGGAAGCGGCGCGTGTCCGCATCGCAGGCCAGGTCCTGCACGCCCTGGCCCTGACGAAAGCGGGTGGGATGAAGATGGGTGCGCATGGCGGACTCCGGAGCGGGCGGCGGTGGTGCATTGTCCGGTGCGACTGGTCGGCGCACCTTGATATGCATCAAGGTCGTTACCATCTGAGGTAAAACATGCCCTTGGCCAGCAACACAATGGCGACCATGTGCGCGAACAGGCTCAGGTGAATAAAGCGGCTATAGCGCGCGCTGACCTTGCCCCAGCGCATCCGCGCCATGGTCACCAGAAAGTGCAGCAATACGCTGGCGGCCAGGATCAACTTGAGGCTCAGCAACGTGCCGAACGAGGACGCCAACGGTGCCGCCAACGCCGGCAGATAACGCAGCCAGACCATGCCGAGCCCGGCGCCGAACAGCACCAGCAACACCCACGGCATCACTACCCGGGCGCGCCGGCCGACGCCCTGCTCCACCAGCACCATCACCCGAATCGGCAAGTGCTGGTGCAGGTGCCCCAGGATCAGCACCTCGAAAAACACCGTGCCGATAAAGATCAGCGCGGCGAACAGGTGGGCCAATAGCAACAGGAGGTAGAGCATGGAGGCCTCGCAGAGGGACCGGCCAGTGAGGACCCTCAGTGTGCGGACTTGCTCAGGCCGTGGCCTTGATGCCGATCAAGCGCGGTTCACGGCAGCGGCAACCAGCGGTTGAATTCGCCCAGGTGCGTCAGCGGGCTCCAGGCAAACTCCCACGCTGGAGCGGGCAGCACCTGTTGTTCGGCAGCCGCGAACCGAGCGTCCTTCCAATCGAACACCTTCGACCCGCGCCACGCCAGGACGATGCCCAGCGCAGGGCTCTGATCGGTACTGATCCAGCGCGCTGCGGCGGCGGCCATGAAGGCCTCGATGGGCTCGTCGCCAATCTGCGCGCGATACGCCGAGCCCAACAGCCAACGACAGACGCTCAAGTGATACGTCCAGTCCTGGGCCGGGCGGTTGCGATAGGCCCAGGTCATAAAGCTGCGAAACAGGTTCAGGCCTTCGGGCGGGTCGAGCTTGAGCAGCGTCGGGCAGATGTCGAACACGGTGTGCCAATACGGCAACAGGCGTGCATCCAGGTGCACAAAGCAGCGGGCATTGCTCGGGTAGTCCGGGCGTGCCGGCTCCGCGCGCGTGCGGCGGGACGCCTGGCTGACCAGGCGGCTGGCGCCTGCAGGCAAGTGATGGTTCATAAAGCGCACTCACAGTCGTGACGATAGAACGCCCCCTGTTCACAGGAGGCCCAGGGCACACGTCAGAATGCGGGGGATGCGCGGGGGTTGGCCGAAGGCCAGGAATAACGCGGCGGCGCCTTGTTGCGCCGCTCATGGGCAGGGCGTGGGGTCTGCCCCAGGCCCAGCAACCAGGCCAGGCCGATCAGGAACACCAGCGCGACGGTCACGGCGTTGCACACCGGGCAGGCAAAGTAGTTCGAGATGTTACTGGAAGACGGGGCGCCCAGCCCTTTGTCGGAAAGTGGCGCCTGTTGGCCGTCCACTCCACAGAACGCGCCACCGATCCCGTTGAGCTGCTGGCCGGTCATCTGGCCATGGCCCAAACCGCACACGAACAGGTTCATCAGCACGCAGAAGTACAGGGTCCAGACGATCAGGGAACGGTCGGGGTGGCTCGATTTCATGGCGGCGACTCTACCACCAGCGGTGCAAAAGGATGAAATCCAGCGTGCCCCTGTGGCAGAACGTCGCAGATTACGCGGGCTGGCCAGGGTTGGTAGACTTGGCGCCCTCCTCGTTTACTCCTATTCAAAGCCCGCCGAGTTGATTTCGCGCAATGCGGGCGTTTCACAGGATGCACCGTTGATGAGTACGTTATTCACCCGCCGCAAGGTCCTCACCGGCATGGGCCTGTTGGGCCTGGGCCTGCTGGCCGGTTGTGACAACAGCCCCAAGTTGAACTTCAAGTACGGCAAGGACTTGAGCGACAAGATCATGGGCCGCACCTTCAAGCTCAAGAACACCGAGGGCGACACCGTCACCCTCAGTTCCTACCGTGGCCTGATGCCGGTGGTGTTCTTCGGTTTCACCCAGTGCCCGGCCGTGTGCCCGACCACGCTGGCCCGCGCCGCCCAGGCCAAGAAACTGATGGGCCGCGACGGCGAGATCATGCAGGTGATCTTTATCACCCTGGACCCGGAACGCGATACGCCGGAGATTCTCGACAAGTACGTCAAGGCCTTCGACCCCAGCTTCGAAGCGCTGTATGGCACCCCGGAAGAAATCGCCGTGGCCGCCAAGGAGTTCGGGATCTTCTATGAAAAGATCCCCGCCGGCGACACCTACACCCTGTCCCACACGGCCACCAGTTTTGTCTTCGACACCCGTGGCAACCTGCGCCTGGGGTTGCAGGCATCCCTTACCGCTAAAGAGTGCGCAGAAGACCTGCTCACCGTCATGGAGGTCTGCTAATGACTGCCGTTCAACACCTCAAGCGCTTCACCCTTGGCCTCACCCTGCTGGGCCTCGCCGCCCACGCCAGTGCCCAGGTGCAAGTCACCGACGCCTGGGTGCGCGCCTCGGTGCCGGGCCAACCGTCCAGCGGGGCATTCATGACCGTGACCGCCGACAGCGACAGCAAGCTGCTCAGCGTGGCCTCGCCGGTGGCCAAGGATGTGCAGATCCATGAGATGAGCATGAAGGACGACGTGATGCGCATGGCCCCCGTGGACTCGGTGGCCCTGCCGACGGGCAAGGCAGTCAAGCTCGACCCGGACGGCTACCACGTGATGCTGATGGGCCTGACCGGCCAGATCAAGGAAGGTGACCAGGTGCCGCTGACCCTGACGGTGCAGGACGCCAAGGGCGAAAAGCAGACCGTTGAGGTCCAGGCCACGGCGCGTGGGCTGGATGGCATGGACCATAGCAAGATGCATTGATACAGCGGATTTAAGGGGGTGCCTGTTCCTGTGGCAAGCCCTAACGGCAGGCAGTTAAGGGCGAACACCGTACCTGTGGCGAGGGAGCTTGCTCCCGTTGGGCCGCGAAGTGGCCCCCGCTCTTTGTTTGAAAAAACGGGACTGCTGCGCAGTCCAACGGGAGAAAGCCCTTATCAAACTTGAAATAACTAACTGATTTTAAAGGGTTAAAATTTCACACTGAAGTCTTGAGTCCTGCATAAATAATTTCAGGCGAGCGCATTCTTGTGGTGAGCGGGCTTGTCCCGCGTTGGGCTGCGCAGCAGCCCCAAAACCAGGCGCAGAGGAGTGTCTGATACACCACATCTGTCTTCATCAGGGGCGCTTCGCACCCCAACGCGGGCGGTGCGACGATTCGACAAGCCCGCTCGCCACAGAGGTCCCAGTTTGCTGCGCGACAGCGCTACGTCGAAGAGGTAGTGGCACCTCCCTCGCCACAAAGGTCACCCTTCAATCCACGATAAATAGCTTCGCCCCGACACTCGTCGAGGAACGATGCGCCTCCATATCATTGCCCACCTGGTAACTCATCCCCGCCGTCAGCGTGAACCGGCGGCCGTCTTCCAGCTCGGTGTGCAACTCGCCTTCCAGGCACAGCAGCACATGCCCGCGCGTGCACCAGTGATCGGCCAGGTAGCCGGGGCTGTAATCCACTCTGCGCACGCGGGTGGTGCCGAAGTGGCAGGTGCGCCATGAGGCACTGCCGCTGACGCCGGGGTGAAGCTCGGGTTCGACGGTGGACCAGTCGGTGATGCCAAACGGGACAGCGGTGAGTTCCATGGTTTGCTCGGTCGTGGGTGGTCGTGACGGGAAGCTATCGGGCTGAGGCTGCATGGGGTAGACACAGATCCCGTGGTTTTGTGGGATACAGGCGTGCGTGCTTGTTATCCTGCCGACCTTGCTCCCAAGGACGCGCACTGATGCAGATCGACCCCGCCTACATCCTGTTTGAGACCGAGCACTGGCTGCTCAACCATCACCTGGCTTCGAAGCTGCCGGGTTACCTGATGCTGGGTGCCAAGGCGCCTGTTGATTCCCTCGCCGATATGCCGGATGCAGCGCTGGCCGAACTGGGTGGACTGCTTGCGAAAACCCAGCGGGTCATGGAGGCGCAACTCAAGCCCAAATGGTTGTATATCAGCCGCTATGGGCATCTGCCGGGGTTCCCGCTGCACTTTCATTTCATCCCGGTGTATGACTGGGTGGAAGACGCGTTCTGGGGGGATGAGCGTTATCGGCGGTTGCAGGATTTGGGTTCCCAGGACCTGGCAAGAACCCTCACCGATGGTGCGGAGCTGACGCTGTTTGTGTGGCGGGAGTTTGGTGAAAGCCCGATGCCGCCGGTGATCCACGGGCCTTCAGTCGCGCAGGTTATCGGCAACTTGCGCGTGCATTTGCGTCACTGATGCAGCTGTTTTTTCATCGGAATACACGCCAACTGCAACCCCGACGGCGAGTGATAAATCGCCTGTTCATCGCCCACGTAGCCGCACGCGCGATAAAAACTCGCGGCATTCAACGTCGCGTCCAGCACCACCTCTTCAATCGCCAGTTCCAGCGCGACCTGCTCAAGGTGATCCAGCATCGCCTTGCCATACCCGCGTCCGGTGAATGCGGGCAACACGAACAGCGCGCCGACTTCGTTGTTGGCCAGGTCGAGCATGCCGGTGGCCACCGGTTCACCGTTCAACCAGCCCAGGTAGAACGGTTTGTCCATCAGCGCGCTGTAGCCGTCCTCGGCCTTGCCACGGGTCCAGAGCGCCATTTGTTCGGCGGTGTAGGCGCCGATGCATTGGCTGCGGATGGCTGCGCGGCGGATGTCAAAAGCGGCGTTGGCGTCGGTGGGGGTGGCGCGTTTTATTTCCAGCATGGGGTCCTTCCTTCATGGATTTCCGTTGCCCGCCCGGGTGAATGAATAACGGAGGTGAGGGAGCTTGCTCCCGCTTTGACGGGCTCCACACTGCCTCTTGAATGCCGTGCCCCTGACCAACATACATCGAAAACAGCACCCACCACCAAGCCTGGCGCAGACAAAACTGTGGGAGGGGGCTACACCCCGATAGCGGTGGATCAGTTATAGATGGGCTGATTGACACGCCGCCATCGGGGCAAGCCCCCTCCCACAATTTCGATCGGTGTTCTGCGCAGAGTCCCAGCGAGGCCGTTATGATGTGGCCTTTCGCTCAACGCCCCAGGAAACGCCCATGCCCGCCCTCACCTTGCGCAACGTCCTCCCCGCCGACGCCGCCCGTTGCTTTGAAATTGAAATCACCGCCTACGAGGGCGACGAAGCCGCGACCCTGGAAAAGATCGCCACGCGCATTGCCCTATACCCGCAAGGTTTTTTGATCCTGGAAGCCGATGGCGAAGTGGCAGGTTTTATCAACAGCGGCTGTGCCCACGAAGTGGTGATGTCGGACGAGGCGTTCAAGGAACTGGTGGGGCATTCGGCCGAGGCGCCGAATGCGGTGATCATGTCGGTGGTGGTCGACCCGGCGCATCAGGGCAAGGGGTATTCCAAGGTGCTGATGAGCGAGTTCGTGCAGCGCATGCGCGCCATGGGCAAGCGCACGATTCACCTGATGTGCAAGGAACAGCATGTGCCGTTGTACACCCGCATGGGCTACACCTACATGCAGCCGTCACCCTCGGATCATGGCGGCATGGCCTGGCATGAGATGCTGATGACGCTTTAACCAACGGAGGGTTTCGCAATGACCGCAGCGCTTATTGAAGTCAGCGACCAGGCCAATCCCGACGCCGAGCGTATGCTCGGCAACGGCCTGGCTGCGTTCAACGAAGGTATCGCCGGCTACAACGATCGCCTGCCTTTGACGGTATTGCTCAAAGATCCCGATACCCGGCAGATCGTTGGCGGCATCACCGGCAAAACCACCCTGGGCATGGCTTTTCTCGACCTGTTCCACCTGCCCGAGACCCTGCGCGGCACAGGCCTCGGCAGCCGATTGCTGCACGCCTTTGAGCACGAAGCCCGGCGTCGCGGCTGCGCGAACGCGGTGCTCTATACCCTCAGTTTTCAGGCACCGGGCTTTTATGAAAAGCATGGGTGGGTGCGGTTCGGGGAAGTCCCATGTGAACCGGCAGGCAGCAGTCGCGTGTTTCTGTCCAAGCGGCTGTAACGTCCAAGGCTTTGCCCGACAGCCGCTTGCAGCCTGGCGTCACGCCGAACAACCGCCGATTACCAACTCCCCGACGCCCCGCCACCGCCACTGGAACCACCGCCCCCCGAGGAACTGCTGCTGGAGCTGGAGCCACTGGAGCCCGAACCGGAACCACCGCCCGAACCGGACCCCGAGCCGGAACTGGCGATGCTCTGCACAAACACGATAAACGCCACAAAGGAGGCCACTGGAATCGCCACGATCCAGCCCTGATACCCGTGCCCCAGCAGTGTCGCCGCAGCGACGTAGATGGCCATGACCGCCAGCGCACGCAGGAGGAAAAAGCGCGGGCGCTTTTTCCAGGATGCCCTGATGACGAAGAACAACCCGAGGTACAAGCCCAGCACCAACGCCGCGCCAAACGGCCACACCAGCCAATGGATATAGCTGACCTCCACGAACCGGTTGGCGATCACCACCCCGGCGATGTAGGCCAACAGCCCTATCACGCAGTAGAACGCCGTGCGCGCCAGCCACAAGGCGCCGAAGGTGGCGCCGCCGATCAGGAGGGTCAGCGGCAGTACCAGCAGGTACATCGGCCATTCCCGGCCACCGGCGAATACCACCAGCGCCACGGTAACGGCTGCGGTGGCGATCAGCGCCCCCCGCCAGCCCAGCTTGCGCGCCGCGACCAGCACGCCGCCGATGGCACCACACACAAACGCCAGCAATACCGCAAGCGCCTCAAGACTGCCGCCGTGCCCGGCCACTTGCGGCAAGTCACCGCCATCCACCAGGACAACCAGGTCGTTCACGCCCTGCTCGACACCGCCGGCATAGTCGCCCTGGCGAAAGGCCGGGGTGATGTGTTCTTCAATAATCCGGTGGGCCAGCAGGTCGGTCACCGTGCCCTCCAGGCCGTAACCGACTTCGATGCGCACCTTGCGATCATCCTTGGCCACCAGCAGCAGGATGCCGTCGTTGACATCCTTGCGCCCCAGTTTCCAGGCACGGAACAGTTGGTTGGCGTAGTCCTCGATGCTCGCGCCACGGGTGGTGGGCACCAGCAACACCGCCACCTGCGCGCCTTTGCGCTGCTCAAGGGCGGCGAGCTGGTCTTGCAGACGGGTGGTGGTGGCGGCGTCGAGGGTGTTGGTGAGGTCGATCACCCGCTGGTCGAGGGCCACGCCGATGGGCGACGTCTCGCCCTGGGCGGTGATAAACAGGCCGGCGGACATCAATACCAGCAGACTCAAGACGGATTGCCGCAACCACCGCATCATGTTTGTTACCTGAAGTTTCTTCCTGAAGGCGCCGACTTTACCTTATCAGCGCTATAACGCGTGACCCAAAGCCATCGACTATCTAAACTGCAGCACACCTAGCAATACGCCATAACTTCGAGATCCCCATGGGCCTACTCCAGCGCAACAACGTCAACGTGATGGGTGACGGCCACTCGACCCTGGTGTTTTCCCATGGTTTTGGCTGCAACCAGGCCATGTGGAACTACCTTGCGCCGCAGTTCAAAGAGCGTTTTCGCGTGGTGATGTATGACCTGACGGGCGCAGGCCTGTCCGACCTCAACGCTTTTGACAAAGCCAAGTACAGCGCGCTGGACGGCTATGCCCGCGACTTGAACGAGATCATCGAAGCCTTTGCCGAGGGCCCGGTCATCCTGGTGGGACACTCGGTCAGTGCCATGATCGGCACCCTCGCCGACCGCCTGGCCCCCGGCCGTGTCGCCGCCCATGTGATGATCGGACCGTCGCCACGCTATCTCGATGCCGACGGCTACGTGGGCGGTTTCAAACGCGCCGACATCGACGACCTGCTCGACACCCTCGACAGCAACTACCTCGGCTGGTCCAGCGCCATGGCCCCGGTGATCATGGGAGCCCCCGACCAACCGGCGCTGAGCGACGAGTTGACCGAGAGTTTCTGCCGCACCGAGCCGGAGATCGCCAGGCAGTTCGCGCGCGTGACCTTTATGTCGGACAACCGCCAGGACGTGATCGGCCTGCCCACCCCGGTGCTGATCCTGCAATCGAGTGACGACCTGATCGCCCCGGTGGCCGTGGGTGAATACCTGCACAGCGTGCTGCCCAACAGCACCTATTGCCTGGTGGACAACGTCGGCCATTGCCCGCACATGAGCGCACCGCAGGCCTGCGCGGTGGCCATGGACGCCTTCCTGGTGCCGTGGATGGCCGCACGTGCCGGCTGATCTGTTCGACAGCGCCGCCTGCGCCCTGGCTGTCACCACGGAAGATGGCACGATCCTGCAGGCCAACGCACGCTTCAGCGACGGGCTGGGGTTCAGCATCGCCGAGCTGCAGGGCCGGCGTTTCCAGGACCTGCTGAGCATGGGCGGGAGGATCTTCCACCAGACTCACCTGGCGCCCATGCTGCGCATGCACGGCAGCGTCACCGAGGTGAAGCTGGACCTGCTGCACCGCGATGGCCACAAGCTGACCGTGCTGCTCAACGGCAACAAACGCGAACAGGCCGGCGCCGTGGTGTACGACCTGGCGCTGTTCGGCACCACCGACCGCGACAAGTACGAGCGCGAGCTGCTCAACGCGCGCCACCTGGCCGAAGCGCTGTTGCAGGAAAAAACCGCCACCGAAGTCGCGCTGCAACAAGCCCAGGCCGAACTGAACGAGGCCTACGCCATCGCCCAGCGTCGCGCCCTGTTTGCCGAGCAGATGGTCGCGATTGTCAGCCATGACCTGAAAAACCCGCTCACGGCGATCCGCATGGCCTCGGACTTTCTCAGCCGTGGCGAACGCACACCCAAGGAGCGCCAACTGCTGGGGCATATCGACCAGTCCTCCGAGCGCGCGCAACGCATGATCGCCGACCTGCTGGACTTTACCCAGGCACGGGTCGGCCAGGGCATCACCATCAAGGCGGCGCCGCTGGACCTGCACGAGGTGATCCATCGCGCGGTGGACGAACTGCGCGTGGCGTTCCCCAAGGCAACGCTGGAGCATCACGCACAAGGCAGCGGCGACGCCTGCCTGGATGCCGATCGCGTGCAGCAGATCATCGGCAACCTGGTGGCCAACAGCGTGGCCTATGGTGACCCGCAACGGCCGATCACCATCACCTCGCGCCTGGATGCCGGCGCTTGCGCAGTGGCGGTGCACAACCATGGCACGGCGATTCCCGAAGCCTTGCTGGCCGGGCTGTTCGAACCCATGACCCGTGGCACCGACCAGGGCAGCGACGTGCGCAGCGTGGGCCTGGGTCTGTATATCGTGCGGGAGTTGGCCAAGGTCCATGGCGGCGATGTGGCGGTGAGTTCCTGTGCCACGGCCGGCACCACCTTCACGGTGACGTTTCAGAACAGGTAGGCGCTGCCCTGCATGATCGGCTCCACACTGCCCGTCAACACCACACCGCCCTGCCCGTCCCAACACACCGTGACCGTACCGCCGTCGCACTGCACCTGCACCGTGGCATCCAGCAAGCCACGGCGGATGCCATTGACCACCGCGCCGCAGCAGCACGAACCGGAGCCCAACGGCACGCCGCCGCCACGCTCCCAAATGCGCAGGCGGATATGCCCACGGTCGAGCACCTGCACGAAATGCACATTGGTCCTGGCCGGGAACAGCGGGTGAATTTCCAGCGCCGGGCCGACGGCGGCCGGATCGATGGCGTTGATGTCGGCCACAAAAAACGTGCAATGGGGGTTGCCCATGCTGCACGCCGCCGGGTTGCCCGCCAGCGGTAACGTACCCGTATCCATGGCCTCGGCCAGCGGCACGGCCGACCAGTCCAGCGACGGCTCACCCATGTTGACCGACACTTGACGATCCGCTACCCGCACGCAGGTCAACAGGCCCCGGTCGGTGCGCAGCACAACCGAATCGCTGCGGGTTTCATGCATCAAGCGGTCGGCCACCCCGCGCGTGGCGCTGCCACAGGTTTGCAGCGGCGTGCCATTGGGGTTCCAGAACTTGATGCGCGCAGCGGCGTCTTCGCAGTCGAGCACCACGGCCAATTGATTAAAGCCGATACCGGTGTGGCGATTGCCCAGGCGGCGGGCGACCTCGGGGGTAACAGGGTCGTCCAGGCCACGGCGGTCGATGATGATGAAATCGTCGCCGTGGGCGTGCATTTTTGTGAACGGCAAGGTCATGGGCTGTCCTGGGGTCGACCGGTGGGGGAACTGGAGGATACCCTGAACCGACCCAAGCTTATCGAGAGTCAAGCATGCTTATCGTCTTCAGCGGCCTGCCCGGCACCGGCAAAACCACGATTGCCCGCGAGTTGGCGCGCCAGACCGGTGCGGTTTACCTGCGCATCGATGTGATCGAACAGGCGATTCGCGACGCTGGCGTATTGGCGGGTGATGTCGGTGCCAGCGGTTACGGCGTGGCGAATGCGCTGGCGCTGAGTAACTTGCAGTTGGGCCATAGGGTCGTCGCCGATTGCGTGAACCCGGTCAAGGAGAGTCGGGCAGCCTGGACAGCGACGGCCGCGACGGCAGACGTGGCGCTGGTCAATATTCAGGTGGTGTGTACAGACGCACAGGAACACCGGCGCCGGGTGGAAACCCGTAGGGGCGACATTCCTGGGTTGACGCCGCCGACTTGGCAGTCGGTATCGGCGCATGAATATGAGCGTTGGGACCAACCCGTGTTGACCCTGGACACGGCCTCCGTGACAGCTACCGAGGCCGTCGCGTCAATCGTTGCCCACACGGCAATGCCCTAGAGCACACTCCCCATCGCCTTCATCAACACCAGGTCGCGCCCATAAATATCCGGCGCATACACCAGGTCACCCTGGCCGTCGACCTGCACCGTCCAGTAGCCCAACAGCACCGGCACCGGGGTGGCCAGCCGGAATTCATGGGTCACGCCGGTGGCCAGCAGTTCATCGGTGCGCGCGCGTTCGGCCGGGCTGACCAGCAGGTCGCGCAGCAGCAGCGGTTGTTCGACCCGCACGCAACCGGAGCTGAACGCCCGCGGGCCCTTGGTGAACAGCGGTTGGCTGGGGGTGTCGTGCAGGTACACCGAGTACGGGTTGGGAAAGCGCATCACGATCTTGCCCAGTGGGTTGCGCGGGCCCGCTTCCTGGCGCAGGAGGATATTGCCGGGGCGCGCCCAGTCGATATTTTCCGGCGCCAGCGGGTGGCCTTCGGCGTCGAGCACTTGCAGGTTCTGCTGGCGCAGGTACTCGGGGTTGAGGCGGATGGCCGGGAGTTTGTCCTCGCGCATGATGGTGGGCGGGATGGTCCAGGTGGGGTTGAGGGTCAACCGGGTGATGCGTGACTTGAGCAGCGGCGTCTGGCGTTCGGCGCGGCCCACTTGCAGGCGGGTCTGCCACACCGGGATGCCGCTCTGGTACACGCTCAGTTGCGCGGCGGCGACGTTGACCAGTACGCCTTCGGGCTCCAGGTCCTGGGCCAGCCAGCGGAAACGCTCGAGGTTGATGCGCAGTTGTTCGCGGCGCATGGCCGGGCTGATATTGAGTTCGGCCACGGTGCCGGCACCGATCACGCCGTCCGATTGCAGGGAGTGGCTGAGCTGGAAGGCCTTCACCGCGGTGACCAGTTCCGGACCGTATTGTTTGCCCGCGCCCTTGGGCTCGACAGACAGGTAGCCACCGCTGTGGAGCCGACGGGCCAGTTCCGGGACACGCGGGTCGTCCATGCCGGGACGCAATAACGGGCCGCTGCCGACCGGATCCCAATGGGGCAAGGGTTGCAGGCGGACCGTGGAATAGGCGTTGCGCAGGCTGCGGTACAGGTCGGCGCTGGGGCGCGCCTGGTCAAAGGCTTGCGCCATGTTTTGCAGGCCGAGGGCAGCGAGGGCCAGCACTTCGGTGTCGGGGTCGCGGGTGGGCGGCTGCGAATGCCACAGCGGTTCGAAGCGCGATTGCTGCAGGCGCCCGTAATGCAGATCCTGCAGGGCTTGCAGGTAGTGCTGGCTGATGTCGATGTCGCTGCACAGCACATTGGCCGTGGCATCCGCCGCAGGCAGACTATAGTGGGAGGGGTCCAGCCCGTCATCGGCGAGCAGCTGCAATTGGGCGTGCAGTGCCTCGCGGCGATCGTTGGCGGACCACAGCGGCCCATTCCCCTGCTGCTGGTAGAACGCTTGCAGGCGCAGTTGGGCGGCGGCGTCTATCTGCGCGGCAAGGCTGGGGCAGACACCCGGCATTTGCGCCAGTGCCTGTTGCAGCGGGGCCAGTTCGACCGGCGCCGGCGTGGTGACCGGCAATGGCTCGACCGGCAGCACGTCGGCTGTGGCGACCAATGGTGCAACGAGCAGGCAAATGCTCAAGTAACATGCGTGTTTTTTGAACAATAGCTTTGCTCCAATCCACAGTGGGGGGATGTACTGTAGATGCTGACTTTTATGTGCCGCCTCGGTTTGGTCACCGTGGGCCTGGCTTTACTGAGCAATATTACCCTCGCCGCCAATGGCAACCCTCCTTCCTTGTATAGCAGCCTGGCGCGCTCGGCTCCAGAACTCAATCCCACGGTACTGAAAAGCGCCCTGAACGCCGTGCAATGCGCCGTCAATAATGGCGAGGAACGCTCCGAGCGCCTGGCCGTGATTGACTATTCCCAACCTTCAACCGCCCGTCGGCTGTGGATCTTCGACCTGCGCAAGAAAACCCTGGTGCTGCGCGACCTGGTGGCCCACGGCGCAAAGTCCGGGGAAAACTTCGCCACCCAATTCTCCAACCTGGAAGGCAGCCATCAATCCAGCCTGGGCCTGTTCCGCACCCAGGAAAGCTACCTCGGCACCCATGGCTACTCGCTGCGCATGGACGGCCTGGAGCCGGGGTTCAATGACCAGGCCCGCGACCGCGCCATCGTGATTCACGCCGCCGACTACGTCAGCCCCTTGTGGAGCAAGCGCGAAGGCCGCATCGGCCGCAGCCAGGGTTGCCCGGCCGTGCGCCCGCAGGTGGCACGCCAGGTGGTGGACAAGCTCAAGGATGGGCAGTTCATGTTTTCGTGGTACCCCGACCAACGCTGGTTGAAGTCCTCGACGTACCTCAATTGCAAACCCCAGCAGGTGGCGAGTAGTCGTACAATCCGTGGCGGTTAGCCTGTCCCCACAGATAAAAGAGAGCTTCGCATGCTTCTACATCAATCGACCTGGATCGAGATCGGGCAGTTCCTGGAACGCAGCCGCACGGTGGTGATCCCCATCGGCTCCAACGAACAACACGGCCCCACCGGCCTGCTGGGTACCGACTGGATGTGCCCGGAAATCATCGCACATGAGGCGCAAAGGCACGCCGACATCCTCATCGGCCCGACCTTCAATATCGGCATGGCCCAGCACCACCTGGGTTTCCCTGGCACCATTTCCCTGCGCCCTTCCACCTTTATCGCTGCGATTGGCGACTGGGTGCGCTCGCTGGCCGGGCATGGTTTCGACAAGATCCTGTTCCTGAACGGTCACGGCGGCAATATCGCCACGATTGAAGCGGCGTTTTCCGAGCTGTACGCCGAGGCGAGCTTCGGCCGTCGCCCTGCCGGGTTTGCGTTGAAGCTGGTGAACTGGTGGGACTTGGAAGGCGTCACTGACCTGGCGCACCGCCAATTCCCGGTGGGCCATGGCAGCCATGCGACGCCTTCGGAAATCGCGGTGACGCAGTGGGCGTACCCGGACGCGATCAAGTCGGCCGACTACTCCCCGCAGATCGCCAACACCGGGCCGATCCGTGAAGCCCTGGACTTCCGCGCCCGCTTCCCCGACGGGCGCATGGGCTCGGACCCGGCGCTGGCGACGGTGGAGAAAGGTGGGGAGTTGGTGGCGCTGGCGGCTCAAGGGCTGGTGAAAACGGTTAACAGCTTCAGCAATGAAGCCAGACCTTAGGCCTTATGCAGATTCAAATGTGGGAGGGGGCTTGCCCCAATGCCAGTCAGTTAAGGAGGAACACTGTAACTGTGGTGAGCGGGCTTGCCCGCGTTGGGGCGCGAAGCGGCCCTAAAACCCGCAACCCGGTTCAGCCTGGAAGAATGCAGTGACTGTATTGGGGCCGCTTCGCGCCCCAGCGCGGGGCAAGCCCGCTCACTACGACGGGCTTGTTTACCACCATCAGCGTTGTTTCATGCGGTCGATGACCACCGCCAGCAGCAGGATCGAACCGCTGTGGTGAGCGGGCTTGCCCCCTCCCACATCGGTTATCTGCAGTCCTGCGCCACCTGTTCAAGCCGCGACGGCGTAATGGTCGACGCCAGCGGCTTGCGCTCATACAAAAACACCTTGCCGCCGTCCCCCGCCTTGTAGACCTCCAGCACGTCATCGGCGGCAATCTTGCTGGTCAACACCAGCTTGGCGTGGCGCGAGTTCTGGGTCACCGTCGACGTGATGCCGTGCTTTTCCAGCTTGGGAAGCAGGCATTGCACATAGTCATCCGGGCTCTTGCCGGTTTGCAGGGTCAAGGTCGGATTATTGGGAGCGGAAACACAACCGGCCAGCAACAGGGCCGCGACCGGTACGAAAAAAGAGCGCATGAAAAAATCCTGAGTCTAAAAATAAAGGTTCACATCAACCCGCGCGAACCAGCGCCTTGAGCGAGGCATCGAACTGCTTCAACGCATCGAGCTGCACATCCCGCTGCTGTTCGATCCGCGCGGCAATCTCCGGTGCGGCCTTGTCGTGCACCCACACCGAGGGCACCTGCCTGTGCACCGAGCCTTCGGCCTTGGCGATGTATTGCAGGTTCGCGTCATAAAACCGTGCGATAAAACGCGCTTCGACCTGATCGTTGCGCTGGGTCAGCAGTTGGTTATGGGTATCGAGCATCACCACCACATCGGGGCGAGCCTGCACCAGGGCATCCAGGTTGTCGTAGACCGTCACCGACAAAAAGGTTCCCTGCAGCGAGCTCATCAACCAATCAATGGCCAGTTCCGGGTCGGAGCTGTTGACGAACGCCTCGCGGATACCTGCGTCAAGGGCATCCCTGGCGCCGTTCAAGGCCATGTCGTGGTAGCGTTCAAGGTAGCTGAGGTTGTCGCGGGTGTTATCGCTTAACAACACCCCCACCGATTGCGCATGCTGCAGGGAGTCTACGCTACCGACGATAGGTAGCAAATGGCCTGCACGCAATTCATCAGCGATCGCTGCGTTGTTGACGATCACAGTGCCCAGCATCAGCATCATTAAACCCAGCTGAATCAACGTCCTCATCGTGCATTTCCTTGAACAGCGTCCCGATGCAGGCGATTTTGCGCTTTTCCTGAAAAAACAGAACTTGCGTTGCATGATGGTGACTATTATCTGAACCGATAGTGCTCACATAAAACCTATAAGGACCACGCCATGAAGCCTCACCAGAAAACCTTCGACCGCATCCGCGAAGCCGTCTTGCCGGAGTTTCGCGAGCGGGTCGCCGATTACCTGGTCGAGTATGAACAGGTACTGCTGGATGAGGCGTCGGAGGCCGACCAGGTGCACGCCAGTGCCCAGCAGTTGCGCGGCTACCTGCGTGGCTTGAACACCACGCGGGTGCTGGGCATGGCCGATTGGGAAGACCTGGACCGGCGCGTCATGCAAATGACGACCAGCGCTACAGCGCAGGACGTTGCAGGTTGACCCACGCCTGCACGGACGGCCGGCGCCACTGGCGCTGCGCATAAGCCAGCAACTCGGCAGGTACGCTGTCGCCGTTGAGAATCAGGCGATTGAGCATCACCGCCAGGTCCACGTCAGCAATGCACCACTCACCGAACAAGTACGAAGGGTTGCCCGCCAACAGCACCTGCGCCGCACTGATCAAGCGCCGGGCTGCCCCTTGGGCGTCGGCTGACAACGGCGGCATTTTCTGCCCATAAAACACCACCAGGGTCGAACGCTCCTGGCGAATCGGCAGCAAATCACTGCGCAACCACGCCTGCACCTGTCGTGCCCTCGCCCGCTGTTTGGGATCGGCCGGGTACACGGCTGTCTCGGGGTAGGCCTGGTCCAGGTATTCGGTAATCGCGGAGGATTCCGACAAGGCAAAATCGCCTTCCACCAGGGTCGGCACGCGCTGGGTCACGGATAGCTGGGCAAAGTCGGCTGTCTGGTTTTGCGCGGTGTCCAGGTCCAGGGTGACCAGGTCGAAGGCCAGGCCTTTTTCCCGCAGGGTGACGAAGACCGACATCGCGTACGGGCTGGTGTAGAGCGAATCAACGTAGAGGCGCAACGGGGGCTGGTTCATAACGGGGCTCCTTGGGTGAAGCCCTACGCTACGAGATGCGCGCCGAGAAAGACAATGCGCGGTTTTTATGGGGGCATTCCCGGGCGGAATAGCGGGTTAACCGGCAAACCCGCCCTTGTCCAGAAAGGCGCGCTCTTCATCCGTCGTGACCCTGGCCAGCACCGCATTGCGATGGGGAAAACGCCCGAAGCGCTCGATGATCTGCGCGTGTTCCTTGGCCCAGCGGTAAGTGTTGGCGTCCAGTGGCTGGTTGAGGGCCAGGGAGCGTTGCTGGTCCCTTGGGTCTTCCGAGTGTTCGAACGGCAAATAACAGAACGCGCGCAATGCCGGCTCCACCTGCTGGTCGAGCCCGGCGTCCACCATGCGCGCGGCATACAGACGCGCGAGCGGGTCGGTGGCAAACATGTGCGCGGTGCCGCGAAAGGCGTTGCGTGGGTATTGGTCGAGCAGGATCAGCAAGGCCAAGGCGCCTTCGGCTGAATCCAGCCAGCTTTCCAGCTCGCGCCGGGCGGCCTGCAGGTGGGTGGCGTGGAAGGTGTCGCGGAAGGTGGCGTCGAACCCATCGTCCTTGGCGAACCAGCGCTTGGGGCCGGCGTGCTGCCAGAAGTCGATGACGGTTTGAGGGGTGCTCATGCTCAGGGGCTCCGGGTATGGGTTTACTGAAGGTATCAGAAGCGGGATCAATGGAGGGCAACGCGTCGATTAATGTTATAGGATAACGCCAATTTTCCGCCCTGCCCTGTGATCCCGCCCATGACCGATGCCGTTCCCCTGCGCCAACGCCTGCTCTCCATCGACGCCCTGCGCGGCCTGGTGATCCTGTTCATGCTGCTCGACCACGTACGCGAGACCTTCCTGCTGCATCGCCAAGTCAGCGACCCGATGAGCATCGACAGCACCGAGCCCGCGTTGTTTATCAGCCGCACCCTCGCCCACCTGTGCGCGCCGGTGTTTGTGTTGCTCACGGGCTTATCCGCGTTTTTATACGGCCAGAAATACCAGGGCCGCCGCGATGTGTCGGCGTTCCTGTTCAAGCGCGGGTTGTTCCTGGTGGTGCTGGAGTTCACCCTGGTCAACTTCGCCTGGACCTTCCAGTTGCCGCCCAGCGTGATCTATCTGCAGGTGATCTGGGCGATTGGCATCAGCATGCTCGCCCTCGCCGCCCTGGTGTGGTTGCCGCGCCCGCTGTTGATCGTGCTGGCGCTGGTGATCATCGGCGGGCACAACCTGCTGGATGGCCTGCACTTCGACCCAGGCTCGGCGCTGCATATTCCGTGGACGATCCTGCATGAACGCAGTTGGATTGACGTATCCGACACCCTGCGCCTGCGCACGACCTACCCGGTACTGCCGTGGATCGGCGTGATTGCCCTGGGTTACGGCCTGGGACCGTGGTTTGCCAATGCCACGCGGCCTGCCGTGCGCCAGCGGTATTTGCTGCTCGGCGGCTTGGGTGCGTTGCTGGGGTTTGTGCTGTTGCGTGGGCTCAATGGCTACGGCGAGAAGCCCTGGCAGGCGTATGACAACGGCGTGCAGACGCTGATGAGCTTTTTCAACGTCACCAAGTACCCGCCTTCGCTGCTGTTCCTGGCGTTGACCCTGGGCATTGGACTGTTACTGTTGCTGGCGTTTGAACGCGCGGGGCATCGACGCTGGATCGGCGTGTTGGCGGTGTTTGGATCCGTGCCGATGTTCTTTTACCTGTTGCACCTTTATGTGCTGAAAGTGCTGTATGTCGCCTGTGTCGCGCTGCTTGGTCTGAACCAGGGCAACTACTTTGGCTTCGAGAGTATCGGTGCGGTGTGGCTGGTGGCGTTGGTGTTGCCCCTGGCGCTCTACCCACCGGTGCGCTGGTTCGCCGCGCTCAAGGCGCGGCGGCGCGACCTGGCCTGGCTCAAATACCTCTAATCTGACACAGATCCAAATGTGGGAGCTCGCCCATACTCATCGTGGCATAGGTATCTACACAATTTTCAGAGACTGGCGAGTTCCCCCTGTGGCGAGCGGGCTTGTCCCGCGTTGGGCCGCGTAGCGGCCCCAAAACAGCCGCTATGGAGTTTCTGATATACCGCATTCTGCTTTACTGGGGCTGCTGCGCGGCCCAGCGCGGGGCAAGCCCGCTCACCACAGCAAGCCCCCTCCCACATTTTTTACGATATCAAGCCAACTCAGCGCGTAGCTGGCGAGCTGCAGTGACCATATGAATCAACGCCGCCTCCGTCTCCGGCCACCCCCGCGTCTTCAACCCGCAATCCGGGTTCACCCACAGGCGCTCGGCAGGAATCCGTTTCGCCGCCTTGCGCAACAGGTTGGCCATTTCCGAGGCATTCGGCACCCGTGGCGAGTGGATGTCGTAGACGCCCGGGCCAATGTCATTGGGGTAGGCAAAGGCTTCGAACGCGTCCAGCAACTCCATGTCCGAGCGCGAGGTCTCGATGGTGATCACGTCGGCATCCATGGCGGCGATGGACTCGATCACATCGTTGAACTCGCTGTAGCACATGTGCGTGTGGATCTGGGTTTCATCGCGCACGCCCGAGGCGCACAGGCGGAACACTTCGGTGCCCCAGTCCAGGTAGCCTTGCCACTGCGCCTGGCGCAACGGCAGGCCTTCGCGGAACGCGGCTTCGTCAATCTGTACGATCTGGATGCCGGCGGCCTCCAGGTCGACCACTTCGTCGCGAATCGCCAGGGCCAGTTGGCGCGCCTGCACTTCGCGGCTCACGTCTTCGCGGGGGAACGACCACATCAGCATGGTCACAGGTCCCGTCAGCATGCCCTTCATCACCTTGCGGGTGAGGCCTTGGGCGTAGCGGATCCACTCCACCGTCATCGCCTTGGGGCGGCTCAGGTCGCCGAAGATCACTGCCGGCTTCACGCAACGCGAACCGTAGCTCTGCACCCAGCCGAAGCGGGTGAACACGTAGCCGTCCAACTGCTCGGCGAAGTACTCGACCATGTCGTTACGCTCGGCTTCACCGTGCACCAGCACGTCCAGGCCGAGGTTTTCCTGCACCTCGACGGCGTGACGAATCTCGCTGTGCATGGCTTCGACGTATTCGGCCTGGCTCAACTTGCCCTGTTTGTAGGACTGCCGCGCCAGGCGGATCGATGCGGTCTGCGGGAACGAACCGATGGTGGTGGTCGGAAACAGCGGCAGGTTCAGGCCCGCACGTTGTTTCTCGATACGCTGGGTAAACGGCGACTGGCGCTGGCTGTCCTGGCGGGTAATCGCCGCCACCCGCGCCTGTACCGCAGGCTTGTGGATAAGCGGCGAGGCCGCGCGGGCCGCCTGCACCGCGCGGCTTTCGGCCAGGGCAGCAAGGACGTTGGGCGCTTCAGGCTGGTTAACCGCTTGCGCCAGCACCGCCACTTCAGCGCATTTTTGCACGGCGAATGCCAGCCAGCTTTTCAGCTCGGCATCCAACTGGTCTTCACGGCCCAGGTCCACCGGGCTGTGCAGCAGCGAGCAGGATGGCGCCACCCACAGGCGATCACCGAGTTTTTCATGGGCGTGCTGCAAGATGGCCAGGGCGTTTTCCAGGTCGCAGCGCCACACATTGCGGCCGTTGACCACACCCAGGGACAGCACCTTGTACGCAGGCAGGCGGTCAAGGATGGTCGGGTACTGCTCCGGCGCGCGCACCAGGTCGATGTGCAGGCCATCCACTGGCAGGTTCGCGGCCAGGCCGAGGTTCTCTTCCAGGCCACCGAAGTAGGTCGCCACCAGCTTTTTCAGCGGGTCGCGCTGGATCAGGTTGTAGGCACGCTCGAACGCGTTCTTCCATTCCTGCGGCAGGTCGAGGACCAGGATCGGCTCGTCGATCTGCACCCATTCCACGCCGAGGTCGGCCAGGCGCTGGAAGATCTGGCCGTACAACGGCAGCAGGCGCTCAAGCAGGTCGAGCTTGTCGAAATCACCCCCCTTGGCCTTGCCCAGCCACAGGTAGGTCAGCGGGCCGATCACCACCGGCTTGACGGTGTGGCCCAGGTCGAGGGCTTCCTGCACCTCTTCGAACAACTGCTCCCAACCCAGGTGAAATTGCTGGTCGACGCTGAATTCAGGCACCAGGTAGTGGTAGTTGGTATCGAACCACTTGGTCATTTCCTGGGCGTGGGCACCGCCGCAGCAGCTGTCGCTGACACCCCGGGCCATGCCGAACAACGTGTGCAGGGTGGCGTTGCCGTCGGCTGGACGGAAACGCTCGGGGATCACACCGAACATCAGCGAGTGGGTCAGCACCTGGTCGTACCAGGCGAAATCACCGGCGGGCAGCAACTCGATACCGGCCTGTTTCTGCAGATCCCAGTGGGCCTTGCGCAGTTCACGGCCGACGGCCCGCAGGCCGGCTTCGTCGAGTTCGCCCTTCCAGAACGCTTCCTGCGCTTTTTTCAGTTCACGATCGCGTCCAATGCGCGGAAATCCGAGGGAATGAGCGACTGCCATGACAAAAAACTCCAAGCGGTTGGGATGGGAGCTATTGTCGACAGCACAGCATAATGAGACAAACTCATTTTACTACTGATGAGCAAGAGTTTTATTCATATTCACCAGCAGCACCTCAACAGCCACCGCCCTGTGCCGCTGGAGCATCTCAAGAACGCTTGTAAAGGCCACGGTAGTCCCACCATGGGGAGGAGACGGGCTTTCTTATCTTGGGAGGATAGAGTGAACGTATAAAACTGATATCACCCTTTGAGAGTTCGCTATTTCCCTCGATGGCTTTGCCGTCGTTGAGCCAATTGGCAGCAAAACCGTAATGCATAATGGATTTTTGATCGTAGGGGGCACTGACGACACCTTCAGTTATTTTTTTCATATTGTAGTCAACCCCTTCTCGATCAGCTTGGCTGGCCAGCGCTGGGTAAATCTGCGACATGTTCAAATCCAAGGTGTTTTCCGGATGTTGGTGTTCATGATGCAACCCTAGGGCATGGCCAAACTCATGCAATATCGTGGCTGCACTCCCTGAATTCATCCCGTTCTTGAAGTTGATGAGCATGGTTGGTTTATCGGCGTCTTGACGTTTCGATTCAGTGCCCAACCCTGACCAATTGCCGTCCCCCCCTTCAATTCTGATATCCCCACCGGGCTTGTCAGTGAAGTCGAACTTCAAGTTAACGTGAGGCGCCCACTTATTGATGTTGTCTCTTGTGAATTTCTTTTGCTCATCGGTCATGCCCGCCATGGAAATTTTTAGAGTTGAATGTTGCGGCCACAGTCCATCTTGAGTAGCGACCCCTCGCTTTCCTCTGGAAAGTACAGATGCAGCTTTACTGTTGGCTTGGTCGACGCTGTCGCTGGGCTGATGGGGTGGTATAAAAGCACTTGAGTAGGCATTCAGATTAACGTTCAACGTAGTGTCCTCGGCTGTGACGTATTCCCGGTACGTCGTACTTCAGCGTTATTCGTTCCTCAGACTCTATGACGAAAGTTTACGAGCAACGGCACACATGCCGGCTTCGCCGAGTTCGCCCTTCCAGAGCACTTCCCGCATCTGCTTCAGTTTCACTGATCGCGTCCAATGCGCGCAAATTCCAGGGAATGAGCGGCTGCAATGAATAGCACTCCACTGCAGATCACCCACCGCTGGTCGCGACCTATCTATTAGGCCTACCATGGCCCCAAACAAACATTCAAATGAGCACTCATGATCAAAGCCAGCCTGCGTAGTCACCTCACCCTATGGTTTGCCGGGTTGTCGCTGCTCATCTTGTTGAGTGTGGGTTTCTACGTGGGGCACATCGCCACCGAGCAGATGAAACAGGCCAGCGCCAATACGCTGTTGAGCACTGCGCGCTCGACGGCGGCGCTGCTGGCCGTGCAACTGCGCGAACGGCAGCTGGAAGTGGCGTTGCTCAGCAAGGCCCCGCTGTTTCGCCGTGGCGATCTGGATGCGCCGGACATCCTGGCCTTGATGGAACTGCGCACCCAATCGCGCGCCGAGTACGCGTGGATGGGGGTTGCCGACGCCGACGGGCGTGTGCGCCAGGCCGTCAACGGGCTGCTGGTCAATCAATCGGTGCAGCAGCGCCCCTGGTTCCAGGCCGGCCTGCGCGGTGAGTACACCGGCGATCCCCACGAGGCAGTGCTGCTGGCCAAACTGCTGCCGGGCGCGGCGAATGGCGAGCCGCTGCGCTTTATCGACTTTGCCGCGCCGATTCGCAATGCCCGTGGCGAGACGATTGGCGTACTGGGCGCCCATGCCCACTGGCGCTGGGTGACGCAGATCGTCGATTCCGCCGTAACGCAAAAAGACGCCCTCCCCGATATCGAGGCCTTGATTGTCGACTTCGATGGCAAGGTGCTTTACCCCGAAGCCCTCGCGGGTGAACAGATACCCGCAGACAAGCTGCTCACGTCGGCCGGCTGGTTCTCCGGCAACGGCTACGTCACGGCCTCCGTCGCCGTGCCAAGCCCGTCCAACGCCAGGATGAACTGGTACATCATGGTGCGCCAGCCGTTGGACGTAGCCCTGCAACCGGCGCGCAGCCTGCTGTACAAATTGCTCGTGCTCGGCCTGCTCGCGGCGATCACTTTTGTAGTGGCCGCGTATTACCTCGCCTCCTCCCTCAGCCGTCCCATCGAGCGCCTGGCAAAGTCCGCCAAACAGGTGCAGGACCATCAGCCCGGCGCGGTCTTCCCCCAGGAACACCCGGTGCTGGAGATTGCCCAACTGGGACAATCGCTCACCGGCATGACGCAATCGCTGCTCGCCAAGGAACGTGAACTGCAAGACGCCAACGCCTCCCTGGAAGCCACCGTGGCGCAACGCACCGCCGACCTCACCCAGGCCAACGCCGACCTGCTCAAGCTGGCCACCCACGACGCCCTCACCGGCGTGTTCAACCGGCGCCGCTTCGACGAAAAACTCGCCGAGAACAGCCTGCTGTTCCAACGTACCGGCCGCACCTTCGCCCTGCTGCTGATCGACGCCGACTATTTCAAGCGCGTCAACGATACCTACGGCCATGCCATCGGTGACGATGTGCTGTGCCAACTGGCAGCCCTGATAGAAAACACCACGCGCGCCACCGACTTCGTTGCCCGTTATGGCGGAGAAGAATTCGCCGTGCTGCTGCCGGAAGTCGAAGCGCCGGACAGCCCTGACGTGGTCGCCGAAAAGATCCGTGTGGCTGTCGAGGCGGCAGTGTTCCCAAGCGTGGGTCGCCTGACCGTGAGTATCGGCGTGGGCGTGGCCGAGCCTTCTGACCGCGACTCCCTGGCATTGCTCAAGCGCGCGGACATGCGCT
This sequence comes from Pseudomonas sp. Yb2C2, assembly GCF_052112325.1. Classification (NCBI taxonomy): domain Bacteria; kingdom Pseudomonadati; phylum Pseudomonadota; class Gammaproteobacteria; order Pseudomonadales; family Pseudomonadaceae; genus Pseudomonas; species Pseudomonas sp. Yb2C2. Next base: position 26,529 of record NZ_JAVAJK010000003.1, read on the forward strand.
TGTATGAGGCCAAGGGCGCGGGCAGGAATCGGGTGGCGTGAGCAAGCCCCCCTGTAGGAGCGAGCTTGCTCGCGAAGAACCCAAGGACACCGCTGGCATTCTGAACAGGCGCGTTATCGTTGACGTTTTTCGCGAGCAAACTCGCTCCTACAAAGATGAGGGGCTCAGCGGTACTACATCAACGGAATCGAATAACTCACAAACACCCGATTCTGGTCCTGGTCCCGCGCCACTTCACTGCGTGACACGCCGTTACGCCAGCCGAAGCCGACGTTCTTGAACGTGCCGCTCTGCACCACGTAATCCAACGAGATGTCCCGCTCCCACTCGCTGGCGTCGTTGCCGCTGGTGGTGAGGATGTGCTCGCCCTTGAGGTACATGACCGAGGCCTTCAGGCCGGGTACACCCAGCGACGCGAAGTCGTAGGCGTACTGGGCAAAGCCGGTGCGTTCGCCGGCCTGGATGAAGGTCTGTACGGTACGGTCGGTGTAGAGGTACAGGCTGGCACCGCCCTCGCCTTTGTTCACCAGGCCGCCCTGGTTGAGTTGGGCGAAGTTGCTGTCGTCCGAGACTTGCTGGTAGCCGGCGGTGATCGCGTGCGGGCCGAGGGAGTAGATGAACGCGGCGCTCCAGGTGTTGTTGTCGATTTCACCGTTGCCGTTCTTGGTGAAGCCGCCCAATTTGTAGCCTTCGGCACGTCCGGCGGCGCTGCTGTTTTTGCCGTCGGAACTGGTCTTGAAGTAGCGCAGGTCGGTTTTCAATGAGCCGTATTCGCCCAGCGGCAATACGTGGATCAACCCGGCGAAATGTTGTTGGTAATAGTCTTCGAGGTTGGCGTAGTAGTACTGGACCATCAGGTCCTTGGTCAGTTGGTAGTCCGCACCGGCGTAGGTAAATTTATTGCTCTCCCGGGTACCGCCCGCCGCTGCCAGGCCGCTGCGGTCGCTGGAGCCGCGACCGGTGGTGTGCTCAAGCTGGCCGCCGACCAGGGTCAGGTTGTCGATGTCCTTGCTGGTGACCTGCCCGCCTTCGAACGACTGCGGCAACAGGCGGCCGTCGTTGCTCACCAGGATCGGCAGGTTCGGGCGCAGGTAGCCGTAGCGCGCTTCGGTCTTGGCAAAGCGCGCCTTGGCCGTCGCGCCACCACGGGCCCAGTTATCCGTGGCCTTGCCGTCTTCGGTGGGGATCATCGAGCTGCCGACATGGCGCGCGGCGCTGCTGTCGAGGGTCACGCCGAGCATGCCGATGGCGTCCAGGCCAAAACCGACGGTGCCGTCGGTGAAGCCCGACTGGTAGTTGAGGATAAAGGCCTGGCCCCACTCTTCGGTCTTCGACGGTGCCGCCGTGCCGTCGCGGTTGTCGTTATTGAAGTAGAAGTTACGCATGCTCAAGTTGGCTTTGCTGTCGCTCAAAAAGTCAGCAGACGCCAAGGGGCTCAGGGCAATGCCCAGGCCGCCGGTCAATACACTTAATACATTCAACGTGGCTTTCATCAGGACGAACTCCGGCGCGGAACCCAGGTTCCGGGCGCAAAAAATGGGCAGCAGGATGCCGTCGGCCAAATGTGAAGTTGGCCGCGGCGTTAACGGTTATTCAGTTGCTTAGTTGTTAGCGAGTTGAGTGAAGTGAAACCTCCGTAAACCTCAGTCAATCAATCCATGAGCGTCATAAAACGGGTACGGCCCCGGGTAATCCCCGAACACGCCGTTGTGGCTGATCAGGCCCTGTTGCGCATCCCAGCGATGCAACAGATACCCCGCCGGCTCCAGGTTGAAATGCGCGGGCGCGGCGTCCTGCAGGTCCAGCACAATCTGATGGGAAGTACCGGGGCACACACAACTCAAGCTGCCGCCAAAGCGTCGTTGCATCGGTCGGTGCAGGTGCCCGCACAGCAGGCGTTCCACTTGCGGGTGGCGAGACACAACTGCTTCCAGCGCCGCAGCGTTGATAAAGGGTTCGCGGTCCATATGGCCGATGCCGCTGATAAACGGTGGATGGTGCAGGATCAGCAACGTCGGCACGTCCGGGCGTCGTGCCAGTTGCGCGTCCAACCAGTGCAATTGGCTGTCCAGTAGCTGGCCGCCGTGCCCACCCGGGATAGTCGAGTCCAGGCCGATCAAACGCAGCGGATGCTCGTCCACCACCCAGTCCAACGGGCCCTCTGCCGACAACGGCAAATAGGCGTGATCACGGAATGCCTCGAGCAACGGACCGCGTGTGTCGTGGTTGCCGGGCACCAGGTAGCACGGCATGTGCAGGCGCGCGAGTTCGGGGTGCAGCACGGCGTATTCATCGGCGCGGCCGAAGTCCACCAGGTCACCGCTGACCACCACGATATCGGGCCGTGGGTGGCTGGCGTTCAAATGGTCGACGGCACGGCGCAGCGCGCCCAGGGTATCGACCACCCCATACGTCAGGCGCTGGCCGGCTTTAAGGTGCAGGTCGCTGATTTGCGCAACAAGAAACGGACGATTCACAAGCAAACTCTCACGCATTCAGGGTGAACAACATGTGCGGCGCAATCGCCAGGGCAATCGGCGCGCCGACGGCGTACAGGTGGTTGTCGCTGCTGTCCACCAGCAGCGGTTGCGGGCCGCCCACGTCCACCAACAGGCGGCTTTGCGCGCCCTGGAAAAACTGCGCCAATAGATGGCCGTGCAAGTGCCCTTCGCTCTCCATCACCCGCAAGTGTTCGGGGCGGCAGTACACCGTGTTGGGCACGTCGACGGCCTGCCACGGCAACTCGCCGCCGCAGACTTTCAGGCCATGGGCTGTTCGCGAGGTGACGGCAAAGGCATTGAGGTTGCCGACAAAACCGGCGACGAAGGCATTCGCCGGCTTTTGGTAGATCTCCCGTGGGCTGGCCAGTTGCGCGACGCGGCCGTGCTCCATCACCAGGATACGATCGCCCAGGGCCATGGCTTCGCCCTGGTCGTGGGTGACAAATACCGAGGTGATACCGAGGCCGCGCAGCAGTTCATTCAGCTCGCTGCGCAGGCGCTCGCGCAATTGCGCATCCAGGGCCGCCAGCGGTTCATCCAGCAACAGCACTTTAGGGCGCGGCGCCAGGGCACGGGCCAGGGCCACCCGTTGACGTTGGCCACCGGACAATTCGTGGATGCTGCGCTTGCCATGCTGTTGCAGGCCGACCAACTCCAGCAGTTCCTCACAGCGCTTGTTCCGCGCAAGCGGCGCCATGCCGCGAATCTTCAAGCCGTAGATGATATTGCCGGCCACATCGAGGTTGGGAAACAGCGCGTAGTTCTGGAACACCATGCCCACGTCGCGGCGCTCGATGGGCAGGCGGGTGACGTCGTCGATACCGAAAAAAACCTGGCCTACATCCGGGCGTTCCAGGCCGGCAATCAGGCGCAAGGTGGTGGTCTTGCCGCAGCCGGACGGGCCGAGGATCGCCAGGGTCTCACCGCCTTCGACGGTCAGGTTCAGGTCATGCACAGCCACGGTGCCGTCGGCGAATGCCTTGCGACAGCCTTGCAGGCGGATAGTGATAGCGGTCATCGACGCTCTCCACGGGACAAACGAGCGCTGATGGCCTGCAACGCAATCAGCAGCGGCACGATCATCAGCAAAAAGATAAGGGTATAGGCGCTGGCGATTTCCAGGCGCGCCGAGGCGTAGCTGTCGGCCAGGCCCACGGGCAATGTCTTGGTCATCGGCGTGTGGAGCATCCAGGTCAGGTTGAATTCCCCCAACGACAAGGTCACCACCATCAGCACGCCCGCCAGAATCCCCGCCCGGCAGTTGGGCACCACCACGCTGAAAAAGCGCCTGATCGGCCCGGCGCCCAGACTGGCCGCCGCCTCTTCCAGCACCGGCAGTTGCTGGCGTTGCATCACCGCCATCACCGGACGTACCAGGAACGGCAAGGTGAACAACACATGGCCGACCAGGATGAACAGCCAGCTGCTGCGAAACGTGCCGAACTGGCCGTAGGTGAGCAGCAACGCCAGCGCACTGGCCAGCCCCGGCATCGCCACGGGCAGCACCATCAGCTCTTCGAAGGCACGGCTGAAGCGGTTGTTCATGCGCACCAGCGCATAGGCCGCCGGCACGCCGATCACGCAGACACACACCGCGCACGCCAGGGCCAATTGCAACGACAGCCATACGGTGGGCGAATAGGCCTGCCATACCTGGATCAGCCAGTCGAACGTCAGGCCGCTGGACAGGCCGACGAAGAAATTGCGCGTCAACCCGGCCAGCAACGACATCAGCACCGGCACCAGCATGAACGCGCACACCAGCAGGGTGAACAGCAGTTGCATCACAAACAGCGATGAGCGTTTCACAAGACCGTCCCCGCATTTTTCACCAGGCGTCGCGTGAGCAACAGCACCGCCCAGGTCACCGCGCCGAGCACCACCGACAACGCGGCGGCGACGGCAAAATTGGCGTAGTTGGTGAATACATTGTAGATCGCCACCGGGGTTACATTCAGGCGCGTGCCCAAGGTGAACGCGGTGCCGAACGCGCCCATGGACGTGGCGAAGCAGATCGCACCGCAGGACGCCAACGCCGGCGCCAGGCCCGGCACGATCACGTCGCAGACCACCCGCCAGTGCCCTGCTCCCAGCGAATGCGCGGCTTCTTCCAGGCTGCGGTCGAGGCTTTCGCACGCGGCCATCACCGTGAGGATCACCCGCGGAATCGAGAAGTACAGGTAGCCGACAAACAGCCCGGCCAGCGAGTAGGCAAAGATCCAGCGCTCACCGGCCAATTGCAGGCCCAGGGACGCCAGCAACCCCTGGCGCCCGGCCAGCAGGATCACCAGGAAGCCCACCACCACCCCCGGAAACGCCAGGGGAAACGTGAGCAACGCCACCAACGCCGAGCGCCCGAAAAACTGCTGGCGCGCGAGGAACACGCCGCTGATGCCACCGATCAACAACGCGGTGAACGTCACCACGATGGCCAGCACGCAGGTCTGCGCCAGGCTGCCCAGGTACTGCGCGCTGCTGAGCACCTGCCAATAGCCGCTGCCGTGGCTGTCGCGGCTATCGGCGCCGAGCACCATCAAGTGTGCCAGCGGCAGCAGCCAGAACGCGAACAGCACTGCAAAGGCCGGGGCCAGCGCCCAGGCTGCCTGTTTTGCCGATGCAGCCACTTACTTGACCTCGTTCAGGTAACGGGCGGAGAAGGCTTCCTGCACAGCGGCCATTTTCTGATAGTCCACCACACCGGCGCGGGCGTAATCGCTGTCGGGCAGGAACTGCGCGGCCACTTCAGCCGGCATCTGCACCGGACGCACCGGGCGCAGGTAGGCCTTGGCCCAGAGTGCCTGGCCGGCGTCGGACAGCACAAAGTCCAGCACCTTCTCGCCATTGGCGCGGTGCGGCGCGTTGGCCACCAGGCTCATCACATAGGGCACGCTGATGCTGCCTTCCTTGGGGATCACGAAGGCGACATTGGCGTTGTCCTTATAGCGGGCGCGGTAGGCGTTGAAGTCGTAGTCCACCAGGATCGGCAACTCGCCGGACAGTACCCGCGCATAGGCGGTCTGCTTGGGCACGATGGGGGCGTTTTTCGCCAGTTTCTGGAAGTAGTCGATGGCCGGGGCGAAGTTGTCCAGGTCGCCGCCCATTGCGCGGTTGATCGCCACGGCAGAGACGTAACCGACGAAGGCGCTGGACGGGTCCAGGTAGCCGACCATGCCTTTATATTCAGGCTTGAGCAGGTCGGCCCAGCTTTGCGGCACCGGCAGGCCACCCAATGCCTCGACGTTGACCATGATGCCCAGGGTGCCGGAGTGGATCGCAAACCACTGGCCGGCGGGGTCTTTCAACCCGGCGGGGATCTGTTCCCAGCCCTTGGGCTTATAACCCTCGACCACGCCGGCCTTTTGCGCCTGCAAGCCGAAGGTCACGCCGTAGTAGACCACGTCGGCGACGGGCGCGGCCTTTTCGGCCACCAGTTGCGCCAGGGACTGGCCGGAGTTCTTGTTGTCCAGCGGCACCTGCACACCGGTGCTGGCGGCGATGGCCTTGAGCTGGGTGCCCCAGTCGGCCCAGTCCGGCGGGCAGTTGTAGCAAATCGCGGTGTCGGCGGCCTGGGCCAGGCTGGCCACACCGCAGAGCAGCACGGTGGCCAGGGTTTTACTGAATGCGCGCATCAAGGGACTCCTCAAAGGGTTGGGTACTTTCGCCCGGCCGGATATGGCAAGGCAGGCAATGGGAAATGGGATCGTTGCCGGCGATCTGCGCCAGCAGTTGGTCAATCACCGTGCTGGCCAGCAGCGCGATGGGCTGTACCACGCTGCACAGGGTCGGGTGCATCTGGGTGCCGAGGGCGATGCCGTCAAAGCCCATCACCGACAGTTGCCCAGGTACATTCCAGGCGTTGCGGCGCAGCTCGGCGATCAGGCTGATAGCCAGGAAATCGTTGGAACACACCAGCGCGCTGGGGGCGTCGGGGCCGTTGAGGTACGGCTGGATGGCAGCGAATTCAGCCTGGGTATGGGCAGGCATTTCGATCACCGCGCGGCTTTTGAGACCGTATGCCTTCATCGCGTCGCAGTAACCGGCATAGCGCAGGCGTGCGCGGTCGGACTGCAAGGCGGGGCCGGCGACCATGCTGATGCGTCGATGACCGGCCTCCAGCAGGTAACGCGTGGCCAAGGCCATGCCGGCGCGGTTGTCCACCGACACGGCGCTGTAGTTGGGGTTGCTCGGTTGGTGATAGGCCAGCACGAACGGCGTCCGTTCGGTATTCAGGCTGCTGAGCACGCTGTTGCTTTCGGCATCGGTGACCGTCAGCACCAGGCCATCGACGCGCTGGCGCAGCAGTTCTTCCACTACGATGCACTCGCGCTCGCTGCTGTAGTCGGTGGTCGCCAGCACCAGGCTGTAGCCACGCAAACGTGCGGCACGCTCCATGGCCTGGAACTGTTCGGCGAACACCGGGTTGAGCAGGTTGGGCACCACCACGCCGATCAACTGGGTCGTTTGCAGGCGCAGTTGGCGGCCGAGCAGGTTGGGCCGAAACCCCAACTCCCGGGCAGCGGCGAACACCTGCTCACGGGTCGCCGGGCGCACCTGGTCGGGGGAGGCAAAAGTGCGGGCGGCGGTAGCGCGGGATACGCCAGCCAGCCCCGCAACGTCTTTCAGGTCAGTCATGTTTACTCGCTTGAGATCGATCTCATTGGCGAGGACAGTAACGGCGGAATGTGGCAGGAAGGTGGTGGGGAGATGACGGTTTGATGGCAGTGCAACAAAGTCACATAGGCCAAAATGTGGGAGGGGGCTTGAACCCGATAGTGGTGTGTCAGGCACCCTATTGGCGGGCTGGTCCACCGCTATCGGGAGCAAGCCCCCTCCCACACCGGGCCGGTGCATATCCTTAGATAGTCATACTCCGGGGCTATGCTTGAAAAACCGGCGTGCGAAATCCGCCGGCTAACCTTTCGATTCGATCCAAGTGCGGGCACAATGCGTGTCCTTTTTTGGCAGGCACCGCCGCAGGCTCTCAAAAATGATCAAAACGCCGTACTACCTCATCGATAAACAGAAGCTTCTGGTCAACATGCAGAAGATTGCTTACGTGCGCGAGCAGTCCGGCGCCAAGGCCCTGCTGGCGCTCAAGTGCTTTGCCACCTGGTCGGTGTTCGACCTGATGCAGGAATACATGGACGGCACTACCTCGTCGTCGCTGTATGAGTTGAAGCTCGGTCGCCAGAAGTTCGAAGGTGAGGCGCACGCCTACAGCGTGGCCTGGGCCGATGATGAAATCGAAGAGATGCTCGATAACTGCGACAAGATCATCTTCAACTCCATCAGCCAGCTGCAGCGTTTTGCCGAACGCAGCGAAGGCAAGACCCGCGGCCTGCGCGTCAACCCGCAGGTGAGCAGCTCCGACTACCTGCTGGCCGACCCGGCGCGTCCGTTCAGCCGCCTGGGCGAATGGGACCCGGTGAAGATCGAAGGCGTGATCGAGCAGATCTCCGGCTTCATGTTCCACAACAACTGCGAGAACGGCGACTTCAACCTGTTCGACCAGATGCTCAACACCATCGAAGAACGCTTCGGCGCGCTGCTGCACAAGGTCAACTGGGTCAGCCTCGGCGGCGGCATCCACTTCACCGGTGAAGGCTATGCCATCGACGCCTTCTGCCAGCGCCTCAAGGCGTTCTCGCAGAAGTACGACGTGCAGGTCTACCTGGAACCCGGCGAAGCGGCGATCACCAACAGCGCGTCCCTGGAAGTCACCGTGCTCGACACCCTCTACAACGGCAAAAATCTCGCCGTCGTGGACAGCTCCATCGAAGCCCACCTGCTGGACCTGCTGATCTATCGCCTCAACGCCAAGCTGGCGCCGAGCGAGGGTGAACACACCTACATGGTGTGCGGCAAATCCTGCCTGGCCGGGGACATCTTCGGCGAGTATCAATTTGATCGTCCGCTGGCCATCGGCGATCGGCTGTCGTTCATCGACACCGCGGGCTACACCATGGTCAAGAAAAATTGGTTCAACGGCCTGAAAATGCCGTCCATCGTAGTGAAACAACTCGACGGTACAGTCGAAGTGGTTCGTGAATTTGGTTACGACGACTACCTGTCCAGCCTTTCGTAAGCTGGCGGATATAGGAGAAATAAAGCAATTGAAAAAGAACGTTCTTATCATTGGTGCAGGAGGTGTCGCCAAGGTGGTGGCCCACAAGTGCGCGCAGCACAACGACGAACTCGGTCGTATTGCTATCGCGTCGCGCAACATCTCCAAATGCCAGGCCATCATCGACAGCGTCAAGGCCAAGGGTAGCCTGAAGGTTCCCGCCGACATCCAGGCCTTCGCGCTGAACGCCCTGGACGTGGAAGCGACCAAGGCCCTGATCCGCGAGACCGAATCGCAGATCGTCATCAACGTGGGTTCCGCGTTCCTCAACATGTCGGTACTGCGTGCCTGCATCGACACGGGCGTTGCGTACCTCGACACCGCCATCCACGAAGAGCCGGGCAAGGTCTGCGAGACCCCGCCGTGGTACGGCAACTACGAATGGAACCACCTGGAAGAGTGCAAACAGAAGAACATCACCGCCATCCTTGGCGTGGGCTTCGACCCGGGTGTCGTCAACGCGTATGCCGCGCTGGCGCAGCAACAGCATTTCGACCGCATTGATTCGATCGACATCCTCGACGTCAATGCCGGCTCCCATGGCAAATACTTCGCCACCAATTTCGATCCGGAAATCAACTTCCGCGAATTCACCGGGCAGGTGTGGAGCTGGCAGAACAGCCAGTGGACCAGCAACACCATGTTCGAAGTCAAACGCACCGACGACCTGCCGGTGGTCGGTTCGCAGAACCTGTACCTGACCGGCCACGATGAAGTGCACTCGCTGTCGAAAAACCTTGACGTGCCCAACGTGCGTTTCTGGATGAGCTTCGGCGAACACTACATCAACGTGTTCACCGTGCTGAAAAACCTCGGCCTGCTCTCCGAGAAGCCGGTCACCACCGCCGAAGGCCTGGAAGTGGTGCCGTTGAAAGTGGTCAAGGCCGTGCTGCCCGACCCGTCTTCGCTCGCCCCGGGCTACACCGGCAAGACCTGCATCGGCGACCTGGTCAAAGGCACCAAGGATGGCCAGCCACGCGAGATGTTCATCTACAACGTGGCGTGCCACGAAGAAGCCTTTGCCGAGACGGACAGCCAGGGCATCTCCTACACCGCAGGCGTTCCACCGGTAGCCGCAGCGCTGCTGGTCGCCCGGGGCGAGTGGGATGTGAAACACATGGCCAACGTCGAGGAACTGCCGGCTGAGCCGTTTCTCAAGGCGCTGGACGTGATGGGCCTGCCGACTCGGATCAAGGACGAGCACGGTGATCGCGCCTGGGATGCAATGGCCTGACAGGCCATAGCGAACCGAACAGAATGTGGGAGGGGGCTTGCCCGATAGCGGTGGATCAGCAAGCAGTTGCTCGCTGACACACTGCCATCGGCGGCCAGCCCCCTCCCACATTTGCATCTACATTGCCGGTTATTCCAGGTTCCGCGCCGAGTTGCTCAGTGCCCTGGAGCACTGCAACAGCGCCGGCGCCAGCTGCTTCTCCGCATCCGCCCTGCTCCACCGACTGGTCGGCGCCACCACATGCACCGCCGCCACCGGCCGGCCATTGGCGCCCAGCACCGGCGCGCCGATGGTCATGTCGCCGAGGAACAGCTCCTGGGCATTCACCGCATAGCCCTGCTCGCGCACCTGCTGCAACGATTCCAGAATGCCCGCCACGTCCGTCAACGTCTGGCTGGTGTGTGCCACCCGCTGGCTGTGCTCGATCAGCGCCAACGCCTCCTCCTGCGGCAATGCACTCAGATACGCCCTCCCCGACGCCGTACAGTACATCGGCACCCGCGAGCCGATCGGCATATGCACAGGTACAAAACCCGCGCTGACAAAGCGCGCGATATAGGTCATGTCGTAGCCCGCCGGCTCGGTCAGGCACGAGGTCTCGCCGGTCAGCCGGGTCAGTTCCGACAGAAACGGGTTGGCCACCTCGATCAATGAATGCGCATCCAGGTAGCTGAACCCCAACTCCAGCACCCGGGGGGTGAGTTGGTAATGCCGTGTGCGGGAGTGTTTCCGAAGGTAACCCAGGCTTTCGAGGGTAAACACCATGCGCTGGGCCGAGCTTTTGGTCATGCCAGCGGCCTCGGCCACCTCTGCAAGGCTCATGCTGCGGCGCTGGGCGCTGAATGCCTTGAGCACCGACAGGCCTTTCTCCAGGGATTGGTTGTGCAGACTGTTGCGTTCTTCGGACATGGCGGACTCGCGGTCAGGTGGATCAGGCGTGGCGATATTACTACCCCAAATCACAAAAATAGACCAATAAATATCGCATAGCGATACGAATAGTTCATTTTGTCGATTTTATATAGCGTGATTCGATTTATTTGAATCGAAATGGCACAGAGCTTGCGATTTCATCGGTAACCGCTCGCGGTACTGACTTTCCGTTTTCCTTCTGGAGTAGCCCGATGAACAGTCTTTCGCCCTTGTTTCGCCGCCTTGCCTTCGGTGTGTGCGCCACACTCTGCGTCAGCGCCGCGCACGCAGAAAGTGCGTCCACGTACAAAGTCGGTGCAACCGCCAGTGGGTCGCCGTTCACCTTCCTCGATATCAAGACCAACAGCATCCAGGGCGTGATGGTCGACGTCGCCGAGGCCGTGGGCAAGGCCGGCGGCTTCACCAGCCAGATCGAACAGACCAACTTCGCCGCGCTGATCCCCTCCCTCACCTCCGGCAAGCTCGACTTCATTTCCGCCGGCATGCTCAAGACCGAAGAGCGCACCAAGGTCGTCGACTTCAGCGCCCCGGTGTACGCCTACGGTGAGGGCCTGATCATCAATGCCGACGACAGCGCCGCCTACCCCGACCTCACGCCGCTCAAGGATCAGGTGGTCGGCGTACAGGCCGGCACGGTGTTCTACGACCAACTGAACAAGCTGGGGATCTTCAAGGAGATTCGCACCTACGACTCCATCGGCGAGATGGTCCGCGACCTGTCCCTGGGGCGCATCAAAGCGGCGGTCGGCGACCAGCCGGTGGTGGCCTACCAGATTCGCCAGAAGCTGTTCAAAGGCGTGAAGCTCGCCCCCGACTACCAGCCCACCAACGTCGGCGAAGTCTGCCTGGTGGTACGCAAAGGCGATGCGCAAACCCTCGGGCGCCTGAACACCGCCATCGCCGGCATCAAGGCCGACGGTACCCTGGACAGCATCCTCAAGAAGTGGGGACTTGATACCCAGGTGCGCCCATGAACCCGGCCGAGTTCCTGCAAAACGCCCGGGACTTCCTGCCGATTCTGCTGCAGGGCGCCTGGGTGACGATCCAGATCACCGTGCTGTCGTTCCTGCTCAGCAGTGCGATCGGCCTGGTGCTGGCGCTGCTCAAGCTGTCGCCGATTCGCACGCTGTCATGGGTGGCCAGCACCATCATCAACGTGATCCGTGGCCTGCCGATCATCGTGCAGCTGTTCTACATCTACTTCGTGCTGCCGGACATGGGCGTGCACCTCACGGCGTTCTACGCCGGGGTGATCGGCATGGGCATCGCCTACTCGGCATACCAGGCCGAGAACTTCCGCACCGGCATCATCGCCGTGGAACAGGGCCAGCGTGAAGCCGCCGAAGCCCTGGGCATGCGCTCGGCGCTGATGATGCGCCGGGTGATCCTGCCCCAGGCGTTTCGCATCGCCCTGCCGCCCTACGGCAACACCCTGGTGATGATGCTCAAGGATTCGTCCCTGGTCTCCACCATCACCGTCGCCGAGATGACCCGCCAAGGCCAACTGATCGCCTCGTCGACCTTCCAGAACATGACCGTCTACACCCTGGTCGCCCTGCTCTACCTGCTGATGAGCCTGCCGCTGGTGTATGGCCTGCGTCGTATGGAGCAGCACCTGGGGCGGAGGAAAAAAGCATGATCGAGATTCGTCAGTTGCAAAAACATTACGGCAGCCACCGCGTCCTGCACGGCGTTGACCTCGACGTGGCCAAGGGCGAAGTGGTGTGCCTGATCGGCCCCTCGGGCTCGGGCAAATCCACCCTGCTGCGCTGCATCAACGCGCTGGAAGCCTACGATGGCGGCCACATCAACGTGTTCGGCGAAACCGTGCAACGCGGCAGCAAAACCGTGCACGCGCTGCGCAGCCGCATGGGCATGGTGTTTCAGCGCTTCAACCTGTTCCCCCACCGCACCGTGCTGGAAAACGTGATGGAAGGTCCGGTGTATGTCAAAGGCGAACCGTTCAAGCAGGCCCGCGAAGAGGCCCTGGTGTTGCTGGACAAGGTAGGCCTGAGCGCCAAGGCCGACGCCTACCCCGAACAGCTCTCCGGCGGCCAGCAGCAACGCGTGGCCATCGCCCGCGCCCTGGCGATGAAACCTGAAGCCATGCTGTTCGACGAACCCACCTCGGCCCTCGACCCTGAACTGGTGGGCGATGTCCTGGCGGTAATGCGCACCCTGGCCGACGAAGGCATGACCATGATCGTGGTCACCCATGAAATGGGCTTTGCCCGCGAAGTCGCCGACCGCGTGTGCTTCCTGCATGGCGGCTACATCGTCGAGAGCGGCCCGGCCGAGCAGGTGCTGGGCGATCCACAGCATGCACGTACCCAGGACTTCCTGCGGCGCGTGCTGCACCCCACCGGCAACACGCGGAGCCTGTCATGAAATCATTGTGGTCGGCGACGGCGCCCTCCGTGGTGCCGACGCCTGCGCTGGGTGAGTCGGTGAACGTGGATGTGGCGATTGTCGGCGCGGGGTATACCGGCCTGTCGACAGCCCTGCATCTGGCCGAGCGCGGGGTCAGCGTGTGCGTGCTGGAAGCCAATGAGCCCGGCTGGGGCGCATCGGGACGCAACGGCGGGCAGGTCAACCCGACGCTCAAGTACGACCCGGAGCAACTGGTGCAGATGTACGGACCGGAGCAGGCCGAGCCGTTGATCTCGACAGTGTCGAACTCGGCGGACCTGGTGTTCACGTTGATCGACAGGCACGGCATTGATTGCGCGCCGGTGCGCAAAGGCTGGATGCAGGTGTCGTACACGCAAAAGGGCGTAGCCGGCCTGCATGCGCGAGCCGAGCAATGGGCGCGGCGCGGCGTGCCGGTGCAGCGCCTGGATGCGGCGGCGGTGGCATCGCGCATGGGCAGCGAGGCATTTGCCGGCGGCTGGCTGGATGGCCGCGCCGGGGCGATTCAGCCGCTGGCGTATGCCCGTGGGCTGGTCGGGGCGGCGTTGGCGGCGGGTGTTCGCGTTCATGGTCACAGCGCAGTGACAGGGTTACAGCGCCAGGGCCCGGGATGGCAACTGCAGACCGCTGGCGGTGCGCAGGTGATGGCCGATCAAGTGGTGCTGGCCACCAATGGCTACAGCGGCAACCTGTGGCCGGGCATGGCGCAGAGCATCCTCGCGGCGAACAGTTTTATCGTCGCCACCAAACCGCTGCGTGGGCGTGCGGCAGAGAGCATCTTGCCGGGACAGGAAACCGTGTCCACCGCACAACGGCTGCTGCTGTACTTTCGCAAAGACAGTCATGGGCGCTTACTGATGGGCGGACGCGGGTTGTTCAACGACCCCACGTCACCGGCCGATTTTGCCCACCTGGAGCGCTCCCTGGCGCTGCTCTTTCCGCAATTGGGCCCGCTGGAGTTTGAGTACCGCTGGGCCGGGCGTATCGCAATCACGCGGGACTTCATGCCCCATGTCCACGAACCGGCGCCGGGGCTGACCTTGGCGCTGGGCTGCAATGGCCGCGGTATCGCATTGTGTACCAGCCTGGGGCAGCAACTGGCCGGGCGGTTGTGCGACAGCCAGGCTGAATTTTCCTACCCGGTCACGCCGCTGCAACGCTTGCCGATGCACGGATTGCAGCGGTTTTACATTGGTGCGGGGGTGGCTTGGTACAGCTTGTTGGATCGGCTCAATATCAGCTGAATCCTAATTGCAGGCACGCTGAAAACCGTTATCCCTCACAGGTCCTTTGGTACGCAAAACCCGCTAGGCTTAGCCATGGACTGGCTGACCTGCGGGTTTGCGGTCTATTCATCCTGTGGGAAAGGCATGCTCATGCAACTCGACAACACTCGCACCTCCCGTGCCATGGGGCTGGTGTACGGCACCTGCTGCTATTTGGCGTTCCTGTTCACGTGCTTATATCTGATCGGCTTTGTCGGCAGTGTGGCGGTGCCCAAGAACATCAACGATGGCCCCCTCGTCGCGTGGCCAGTCGCCGTGCTGATCAACTGCGCGCTGATCCTGATGTTCGGCGTCCAGCACACGGTCATGGCGCGTAAAGGCTTCAAGCAGTGGCTGGCGACATTCATGCCTGCGCCGGTTGAACGCTCCACGTATGTACTACTCAGCAGCCTGGTGCTGGTGCTGATGTTCTGGCTGTGGCAACCGATGCCGCTCACCGTCTGGAAGGTTGAAACCTCGTGGGCCAAGGCCCTGTGGATTGGCCTGTTCTGGCTGGGCTGGGGCATCGCTTTACTGGCAACCTTTTTGATTGACCACTTCGAACTGTTCGGACTCAAGCAGGCCATCGACCGTTGGCGCAAAACCACACCACAGGCGCCAGTATTCAGGACGCCGCTGTTTTACAGGATCGTGCGTCACCCGCTGTATCTCGGCTTCCTGATCGCCTTTTGGGCAACACCGCACATGACGGCCGGGCACCTGTTGTTTGCGACAGGGATGACGGTTTACCTCTTCATTGGCGCCAGCTTTGAAGAAAAGGACCTGGTGGCGTTGTTTGGTGAGCGGTATCGGCGCTACCAGCAAGAGGTGGGCATGATTTTGCCGGGGTCGAAGACGCGCAAAAAAGGACGCTGAATAGGCGTTTGTGGCGAGGGAGCTTGCTCCCGTTGGACTGCGCAGCAGTCCCATTTTTGGGGCCGCTTCGCGGCCCAGCGGGAGCAAGCTCCCTCGCCACAGGATGTAGCGTCTGGCCATGAGTTCCTTAGGACTTATCCCACGACTGTTTCAGGTTGTCGCTCGGAACTTCGCTGACTAACCTCTGTGCCGTCGCTGCCAATTCAGCGACCGGATTTGACCGTCCGACTTCAAAGAGCAACTGCGCCAACCCCGAGCTTAGGCGTTTTTTTACGTCTGATGTATCGTGTCGCGGCAGCTGTACGCGGGATACCTTAGGGTATGCCGGTTTTGTTCTTTGGGCCGGTCGGTCAACCCGCGTACAGCTGCCACCCTCTTCGATTGACCGCGAATCGTGGCAGCCCCATTTACAAAGGAGCTTCACCATGATCAAAGACAGCCCCAATCCCCCAGAAAAACTCTTCACCGTGCGCCCCGACCTGGGCACGGAAACCCTGCTGGTCAACGCCTCCCAGGATCTATCCTCCATCACCGATATCGCCACGCACCTGGCCTTTGAAATCGACGGCGCCCAACGCAATGTGGCGTTGGGCATCTGCCGAATGCTGGAAGGTGTGCAATTGTTGGTGGACAAAGCATTGGATGACGCCCATCCAGCGGCATGACACTCAGATGATCGTTCCCACGCGCGTGGGAACGATCTCAAAACACCGACCACCCAATCCGCTCACTCAACAACTCCAACGCCTTGATCCCCGCCAGCGAGTTGCCCGCCGCGTTCAACTCCGGCGACCACACGCACACGGTAAATTGCCCCGGCACCACCGCGACAATGCCGCCGCCGACCCCGCTCTTGCCCGGCAAGCCCACGCGGTAGGCAAAATTGCCCGCCTCGTCATACAGCCCGCTGGTGGCCATGATCGAGTTGACTTGCTTGGTCTGCCGCGCACTCAGGATCTGTTCGCCGCTGTGGGCACTGGTGCCCTCGTTGGCGAGGAAGCTGAACGCCTTGGCCAGGTCCAGGCAGCTCATCTGCAGGGCGCAGTAGTTGAAGTAGCTGTGCAACACCGCGTCCACATCGTTGTGGAAGTTGCCGAAGGATTTCATCAGGTAGGCCATGGCCGCGTTGCGTGCGCCGTGCTGGGCTTCGGAGTCGGCGACCACGCTGTTGACCAGGATCTGCGGGTTGCCCGACAGGCGCCGCACGAAGTCGCGCATCGACAGGATCGGCACGGCAAAGCGTGATTGGTTGATGTCGCAGATCACCAGCGCGCCGGCATTGATGAAGGGGTTACGCGGGCGGCCGCGTTCGAATTCCAGTTGCACCAACGAGTTGAACGGTTGCCCCGAAGGCTCGTGGCCCAGGCGTTCCCAGATGGTTTCGCCGCCGTGGTCGATGGCCTGCACCAGGCTGAACACCTTGGAAATGCTCTGCACCGAGAACAGCGTATCGGCGTCACCGGCGCGGTAGGCCGAGCCGTCATTGCCGTACACCGCGATGCCCAGTTGGTTGGCCGGTACATCGGCCAGCGCGGGAATGTAGTCGGCGACTTTGCCGAGGCCGATCAGTGGGCGCACTTCGTCGAGGATCGACTCCAGCAGCGCCTGCATGTCTTGTCCTGTCATCTGTCTTTGAATCGGTGGAAAGCGGGGTGCGGAGGATACCTGAAACACGCAGGCCAGGTGGCGTACTACATAACGTGAAGGCCCTCCTCGTCCCGGCAATACATAAGGGACTCGTACTGAAACGACATCAAGAAACAGGCCTCACACCTCGCAGTCAGTTGCTCAACCAGGTGCCTGACGTCAGCCAATGGATCAGCGTCCTGTGGCGCAGGCCCCTTGATGCGCAGATAACCACGAACGGCCACCGGAAATGCCAGATCGCTCAGGCCTTGCGCCCGAATATCAGGATCATCCACTTCATAGCAGCCGCTCAGAAAAAGACCTGAATGAAAGTGCGCCACCACCGAGTGTTCATTCTGTTCCAGTTCAGCAACGCCCACCGCGTTCACGGCGTCAGCCAGATGGACCAGGGACATTCGCTTATCAGCCTCAAGATGAATATCAAGCCCCATGGAGCGCAGCCTCCAACCGTGTGTACAAGCGTAATCCCTCAGTCTCGTCAGCGTTCGCGTCGAGAAACACCAGATCCTCGCAAAGCCCCGACGGCAACGAAATACCCACCACAAAATCACGCCCTGTTGCGCCAGCCAGGGCTTTGGCAAACACAACCAATTGGTCAATTTGAGATTGGCTAACGTGAGGTAAAGGAAGGTTGAGCCCGATAAACCAGTCATTCAGATCATCAGGCGCCAGGTCGGGTGTACGCTCGTGCTGGTGATTCACAAACACGGCGCAATATTGCGCCCAATCGCTGACCAATGCGCGAAAGGCGTCGGCCAATACCGGTTCGATTGCTTGGTTGTCAGATCCATCGACGTAACAATAAAGCGTGTGCATGGTGCGCATCCTGGTCCGCGGGCGGGCAATTCTAGCGCGAACGCGGTGAACACCTCGATTCAATGCGCCCTGAAGCCCCACACAATCTCTACCACCCGCTCGGCCACCACCAGATAAACCAGGATCAGCAACAGCTGCAATGCCAGGTGATAACGCAGCTTGGCCAGCCGGCGAATGCCATCGCTGACGTTCAACAGCATCAGCACTGTCGACAGAAGGATCAGCCCCCACCCTGCCACGCTGGAAGCAAACACCCCGATAAACAGGTCCTGCTGCCCCACGAGGGTATTGGTGCCCGCCGCAAACAGCAGCGCGCACACCAGCAGGTTTTTGACGTTGTCGAAAATTTGCGTGCTCAGGTCGTTTTCCAGCAGGGCCACATACCGCTTCCATAACGTGCGCATGAGTCATTACCGGGTGGGGATCGCTTGTCAATCAAAGTAGTCCATATGCCCGTACACTGCACCGTTGCGCTTACTCCACGAGGACTTTGCATGAAATTGATGATTGGCCTGGCCGCTGTACTGCTGGTATCGGCCTGTACCACGACCCCACCCGCCCAGGACGCTGCGGCGTCCACCTGCCTGGCAGGCGGCGGTACCATGAAGCAAGTCGGCAAGCTGCAGAGCTGGAAATGCATCACCCCGTACAAGGATGCGGGCAAGGCATGTACCGATTCGAGCCAGTGTGAAGGCGAGTGCCAGACCAGCGTCACCACCCAGTCCGGCAACGGTCCGGTGACCGGCGCGTGCCAAGTGGATAACGGCCACTTCGGCTGCTCGGCGACGGTGGAGAAAGGCAAGCTGGGCCGAGCGAACTGCGTGGACTGAGCCATACCACCAACCCATGTGGGAGCGGGCCCGCGGCCAGACCCGCTCGCACATTTTTTGCTCCACTTTACCCTTCAAAAATGCGCCACATCCGACACCCGCTCATCCAGCACATCCCGCGCCAGTGCCCAGGCCTGGTCCTTGGATTCCACCACCAGCAACGGGTAGCCCCAGGCCTTGCTGAACATCACCGCGAACGGCTTGAGTGCCAGGCGTTTGGCGGCGCTGGGCTCAACTTGGATCATGCCTTTGACGAACATGCGCAGCGCCTGTTTGTTTTTCTTCATCCAGATCGACGCCTGCTTACGCTCTTCGTGGGAGTGCTCATGGTTGTTTTCATCCACGGATTTTTCGTGCAGCAACATAAAGGCCTGCTCCCTCGCCAATAGCCCTTCAAAGGCCAGGAAAGCATCCTGCGGCCCACCTTCGCTGGGCGCATCGAAGACGATTTTCACCACAGGGAACTTTGTACTGTCGAGTCGCATGGCAAAGCTCCTTAATGAGAGTGGATCTCAATATAAAGCTCGAACCCCTGGACGGCATTGCACAGAATAGCCAGACTGTTTCGCAATCCGGCCAACTTGCGACCCGCGCCATGAAGCACCACCGTCTTGATCTGCTCGACCCGTTGATGGCCAAGGACGCCGACCTGTTCCCCCGCGCCGTGGTGGCCGTGGGCGCCACCAGCACGTCGGACACCTGGGAACATGCCCAGCACGCCCACCGCAAGGGCCAGTTGATGTACACCCTGCGCGGGGTCATCCACTGTGAAATCGAAGCGGGGATCTGGATCGTGCCGCCCCAGTGCGCATTATGGATTCCCGGCGGTACGCCCCATGCTGCGCGCGGGTCTGGCGAGGCCGAGGTGTATTGCCTGCTGATCGACCCCGACGCCGCCCACGCCCTGCCGCCGCAATGCTGCACCCTGGCCGTGTCCGGGTTGCTGCATGAGCTGATCAGCAAGGCCGTCAGCTTCCCGCAACTCTATGACGAGGCCGGCGCCCAAGGCCGCTTGATCAACACCTTGCTGGATGAACTGGCCGCCGCACCGATCGAAGCCCTGCACCTGCCCATGCCCCAGGACGCCCGCTTGCGCCGCCTGGCCAACAGCCTGCTGGCCGACCCGACCGACAAAGCCACCCTCGGTCAATGGGCCGTGCGCATCGGCATGAGCGAGCGCAGCATGACGCGCCTGTTGCTGGAGGAATTGGGCCTGAGTTTCGGCCGCTGGCGCCGGCAGTTGCATGTAATCCTGTCCCTGCAACGGCTGGCCAAGGGTGAAAGTGTGCAGCGGGTGGCACTGGACCTGGGTTATGAAAACGCCAGCGGTTTCATCACCATGTTCCGCAAGGCGGTGGGCCAGCCGCCGGCGCGTTACCTGGCGGACCGTGCGGGGGTGCTCAGCCCAACCATCCAAACCATTGCGCTGAAAGACGCCCACTGACTACCAGTTTTCGCCCAACCCCAGCAGGCCCATTATCTGCCGCCGCAGGTCCACCAGGTAAGGATCATCCCGGTGCCGTGGATAGGGCCTATCGATGCTCAACTGTGCCTGGATCTTCGCCGGGCGGTCGCTGAACACAATCACCCGGTTAGCCAGCAGCAAGGCTTCTTCCACATCGTGGGTCACCAGCAGCGCCGTGTAGCCCTGGCGCTGCCACAGGTCGATCAGTTCCTTTTGCATGGTGATGCGGGTCAGGGAGTCGAGTTTGCCCAAGGGTTCGTCGAGGATCAGCAATCGCGGCTGATTGACCAGTGCACGGGCCAACGCCACCCGCTGGGCCATGCCGCCGGACAATTGCCGAGGATAGGCACGGGCGAACTGGCCGAGGCCGACCTTGTCCAGGGCCTCATCGACTTTGGCCGAATGGGTCTTGAGCAGGCCTTGGGCTTCCAGGCCGAGGGCGACGTTGTCCCACACCCGGCGCCATGGGTACAGGGTCGGGTCCTGGAATACCACCACACGGCTCGGGTCCGGCCCGGTGATGGGTTCGCCATCGGCCAACAGTCGTCCGGCGTCCGCCGGTTCCAGCCCCGCCACCAGGCGCAGCAAGGTGGACTTGCCGCACCCCGAAGGCCCGAGTAAAGCCACAAACTCTCCCGGCGCCACGTCCAGGGACACCCGCTCCAACACGGGCAAATGCTGGCCGTCCAGAGCAAAACCATGGCTGAGGTTTTCTATGCGCAGCGCCAATCCTTCCGAAGCCGATACCGCGTGTGCCAGGGCTACCATTTCATCGCTCCTTTCTGCCAGGCCAGCAACCGATCACGCACCAGGAACAACCCGGTGATCAACCCCGAACAGGCCAGCGCCATGATCAGCAGTGCGGCGTACATGTTCGCGTAGGCGGCCCAGCCCTGGGCCCATTGCAGGTACCAGCCGATGCCGGATTTGACCCCCATCATTTCCGCCACCACCAAGGTGGAAAACGACGCGCCCAGGCCCATGAACAGGCCGACGAAGACGTGGGGCAGCGCGGCGGGAATCGCTACTTTGAAAATCAGAAAACCCGGCCGGGCGCCGAGGGTGCGCGCCACGTCGTAATAGGCCTTATCGACGCTGGCCACGCCGGACCAAGTGAGCACCGTGACCGGAAACCAGGTGGCCAGGGCGATCAAAAACACGCTCGCACTCCAACTGCTGGGAAACAGGAAAAAACACAGCGGCAACAACGCCGTCGATGGCACCGGGCCGAGGATGCGCAGCACCGGGTGCAGCCAGTAGCCGATAAGCGTGGACCAGCCAATGGCGACGCCGGCGACAAACCCGGTGGCCGCGCCCAGCGCCACCCCCGAGCCCAGCAGCAGCGCCGAATGCAGCAGGCTGTCGGCCAGGCGTGCGTAGTCTTCGATATACACCGCGAGCAAGGCTTGGGGTGGTGCGAAGAACGGCACCGGCAACAGCGCAAGCTTGGCGGTGAGCAATTCCCAGAGGCCCAGCAGCACCGGCAAGGCGATCAGCCAGGGCGCGGCCCTGCGCAAGCGCAGCGCGAGTGTCGACAGCCTGCGCCCCAGCAGGCTCAGCACAATAAACAACGCCGCCACGCCCAAGCAGAGGTTGGCCAGGCCCTGGGTCATCGGCCAGTTGCGCACCGCGTTGGGCCAGTAACTGATCAGCAGCGCGACGGCCACCCAGGCCGTCACCACCGCCGCGCCTTGCCACCCGAGCTTGAGCGCCACAGGCGGGTTGAGGACGGTTGCGTCAGTTGAAGACATCGGCAGTGATCTCCTTGGCAAACGCTATCGGGTCGGTGCCTTTGCTGATCACTTCCACGGTTTTCAGGTCGGTGACGTAGGTGGTGATCTCCTGGGTCAGCGCCGCGCCGACCGCGTGGTGGCCGTGGGTGTGGTCGTGGAGGATCGCCTGGACTTCTTCGGTGGAGGTGTTCAGTGCGTAGGCCTGGAAGCCTTTGGCGACGTCCTCCGGGTGCTGCACGGAATAGTCATGGGCCTCCAGGATCGCCTGGGTCAGCGCCGCGACCACGCGCTTGTCTTCGCGGACCAATTTGCCGGTGACGCCGACCACGCAGCAACTGAGATTGGCGTATTCCTCCACCAGGTTGGTGGACAGCTCCCGCGCCACGCCGGACTTGATCAGACGGTACATGAACGGATCACTGCCGCTCACCGCCTGCACTTCACCACGCTCCAGCGCCGTGCCGAGCAGATCGGCCGGGTACAGGCGCCACTCCACATCGCGCACCGGGTCGACGCCGTGTTTTTTCAGCAGGATCGAAAAGAAATTGCGGTCCGGGCTGGCCATGTCGGTGACGCCTATGGCCTTGCCCTTGAGGTCTTCCAGCTTGCTCACGCCGCCGTTGGCGGCACTGAGCAACCGCAGGCAACCGCCATGGGTGCCGGCGGTGAGCTTCACGTCAAAGCCCTGCTCCAGGGCCTTGAGCCAGCGCAGCGCCATGCCCACGCCTGCGTCGGCCTTGCCGGTGGCGATGGCTTCCAGCAAGACCTCGGTGGAGTTGCCGAAGTTGACCAGTTCCACGTCCAGGTTGTGCTTGGTGAAGAAGCCCTGCCCATGGGCGATCACCACCGGCGCCAGGCACACCGCGTTGAGGTTGACTGCCAGTTTGAGTTTGCGCGGTGCGTCGAGGCGGATGAACTCACCGGTGCCGGCAGGCTCCTGGGCGGTAGTGTGGCCGGCGTGTGCGTCGGCGGAAAAACCCAGGCGCGGCAGCGACAGGCTGGCCAGGGTGAGGCCGGCCAGACCCAGCAGGCGGCGACGGGTCAGGTGATCAAAAGCAGCCATGCGAACTATCCCTATTTAATGGATCAGCCCACTCCAAAGAAGGGCCGAAAGCGTCAAAAAAACCATTTTGATTATATTAATGACTGACTTTTATGAAAGAACCATATAATTCTATGGTTATGCCTGATGGGCAGGAAGCGGATGAAAGCGCCCTAAGCTCAGATCGAAAGAGTATTTATCGAATGGTTTTTAGATCATTAAGCTTGGGCATATTTCGTTGAAAATCGAGCCTACCATGCCCCTTCGTCGTCCCCTCGCCGCTGTATTAGGATTGCTGGCTTTTTCCGTCGCTGTCAGTGCGCAAGCCCAGGAAACCGTGCGCATCGGTTACCAGAAATCCTCCACGCTGATCACCCTGCTCAAGACCCAGGGCACCCTGGAGAAAGCCCTCAAGGCCGACAACATCGAGGTGAGCTGGCATGAGTTCCCCAGCGGCCTGCCGCTGCTGGAAGCGCTGAACGTCGGCAACGTGGACATCAGCGCCGACGTGGCCGACACCGTGCCGATCTTCGCCCAGGCAGCCCAGGCCAAACTCACCTACTTCGCCCAGGAATCGCCCTCGCCTTCGGCCCAGGCCATCGTGGTACGCAAGGACTCGCCGATCCAACAGTTAGCGGATTTGAAGGGCAAGAAGATCGCGGTGACCAAGGCCGCCGGCACTCACTATCTGTTGATTGCCGCGCTGGCCAAGGCCGGCCTTGCATTCTCGGATATCGAGCCGGCTTACCTGTCGCCGGCCGATGGCCGCGCGGCGTTCGAGAACAACAAGGTGGACGCCTGGGTCACCTGGGAACCCTTCCTCACCAGCGTGCAGCGGCAACTGCCGACGCGCACCCTGGCGGATGGTGCTGGGCTGGCGAGCTACAAGCGCTATTACCTGACCGGCACGCCGTACGCCAAGGCGCACCCGGAAGTGTTGAAGGTGGTGTATGGGGAATTGGAAAAGACCGGCAAGTGGGTGAAAGCCCATCCGCAAGAAGCAGCGAAAGTGCTCGGCCCGCTGTGGGGCAACCTGGATGTGGCCACGGTGGAAGCGGCGAACGCGCACCGCAGTTATCAGGTGCAGCAAGTGACGGTGGATCAGTTGGGTGAGCAGCAGAAAATTGCCGATGCGTTCTTCAAGGCGGGGTTATTGCCCAAGGCGGTGGATGCCAAGGATGTGCAGACCTGGCGGCCTTGAAGGCGGGTGTGATCTCAATGTGGGAGGGGCGGTGCGACGATTCGACAAGCCCGCTCACCACAACAGCCCTATCTGCCGGACGTTCAGTGTTGAGTCAACGTTATGTAGATCCCTATGCTCATCGGCGGCAAGCCCCTCCCACAGTTGGTTTGCATATGCGGTTAGAGGAGTGTTCGGGCTAGAGCCTTTTTCCACTCTGAGTAACGCTCCGCCATCGCCGGATCCTCCTGCGGCTCAAAGCGCTCGCGCTGGCGCTCCAACTGCCCCAGCGCCGCATCACTCGCCCACACCCCCAACGCCCGTCCCGCCAGGTGCGCGGCGCCCAATGCCGAAACCTCCGGCGACAGGCTGCGCACCACCGGGCGTTGCAGCAGGTTGGCGAGGAACTGCATCAGCCAGCGGTTGCGCGTGGCGCCGCCATCCACCCACAGTTCCTTGAGCGGGCTGCCGATGTCTTGCTGCATGGCTTCGAACACATCGCGAATCTGATAGCCGATGGATTCCAGCGCCGCGCGCAGGATGTGCGCGCCGGACGTGGCTTCGGTCAGCCCGCAGATCAGCCCACGGGCGTCGGCCTTCCAGTGCGGTGCGCCGAGGCCGGACAGCGCCGGGACAAAATACACGCCGCCGTTATCCGGCAATTGCGCGGCCTGTTCGGTCAGCGCATCCAGGGATTCTCCCGCCACCAGCTTCGACGCCCACTGCACGGCAGCGCCGGTATGGACGATATTGCCTTCCATGCCGAAAGTAGGTTGGCTGCCATCGTGCCAGGCCAGGGTGGTCGACAGGCCATGGGTGGAGGCAATCGGCCCGCCCATGGGCGTCATCAAGGACGAACCAGTGCCGAGGGTGGCCTTGACCAGCCCCGGCGCGAAACCGCCCTGCCCGTACAGCGCCGCATGGGAGTCGCCGATCATCGACATCACCGGGATGCCGGCGGGCAAGCCGCCCAACGCGACGGTTTCGGCGAAGAAACCGGCGCTCGGCCGGATCGGCGCCAACGCCGCAGCCGGAATGCCGAACAGCGCCAACAGCTCAGGATCCCAGGCGCAGGTGTGCAGGTTGAACAGTTGGGTGCGTGCGGCGTTGGAATAGTCGGTGGCGAACACCTGGCCGCCGCTGAGTTGCCACAACAGCCAGCTGTCGACGGTGCCCAGGCAGATATCGCCTGCAGCAGCGCGGGCGTGACCATCCTCAAGGTGATCGAGAATCCAGCGGAACTTGCCCGCCGAGAACATCGGGTCCAACGCCAGCCCGGTCTTTTCCAGGATCAGCGCTTCATGACCCTGCTCATGCAGTTGCGTGCACAACGCCGTAGAGCGTCGGCACTGCCAACTGATGCACGGCGACAATGGCTCACCGGTATGCCTATCCCAAGCCACCACCGATTCACGCTGGTTGCTGATGGCCAACGCAGTGATCGGACGGTCCACCTGGGCCAGGCATTCTTCAATCGCAGCCAACGTGTTTTGCCAGATCAGCAGCGGGTCCTGCTCGGAAAACCCGACCTGGGGATGGCTGATGCTCAAGGGTCGCGAACCGCGCGCAATCACCTGGCCAAGTTCGTTGACCAGCACCGCCTTGGCGTTGCTGGTGCCTTCATCTATCGCCAGGATCAGCGGGGTATTGTTATTCATTGAATTCACCGCAACCGAGTGGCAGCCGCCACGATCCCAGCCGCGTCGATGTTATGCAAGGCGCGGGTCGGTTCGCGGGCACCGGCGGCGGCGTACTCGCCATCGCCGATACCCAGGCGGATCAGGGCAATGCCCAACCCGGCTTCGGCCAGCACTTCGGCGACCAGGCTGCCGACGCCGCCATTGATGTTGTGTTCCTCCACACTGATGACCGCGCGGGTGCCGCTCAAAGCGCTGAGCAACACATCACGCTGCAAGGGCCGGATCGACGACAGGTTGATCACCTGCGCCTGGATGCCCTGCTCCGCCAGCAATGCCGCTGCATCCACCGCTTCATGCACCACCGAGCCCAGGGCCACTATGCTCACATCGGCGCCCTGGCGCAGGATGTCTACCTGACCGGGCACAAACTGATAATCGGCGCCGTGCACGTCGGGCAAGGCTTTGCCGTCGAGGCGGATATACACCGGGCCGTGGTAGCGCAGCGCGTAATCGACGATCTGCCGGCACTCGACGGCATCGGCGGGGGCGAAGATCTGCACATTGCCAAACCCGCGCATCACCGAAATATCGTCGAGGCTGTGGTGGGTGCTGGCAAGCGGGCCATAACTGGTGCCGGCATTCAGGCCGAACATCTTCACGTTGGCCTGGTTGTAGCAGACGTCCACCTTGATCTGCTCATTGGCCCGCGAGATCAGGAACGGCGCCGCATTGCAGGTGGCGGCGATCTTGCCGCCCAGGGCCAGGCCCGCCGCGACGCTGACCAGGGATTGCTCGGCAATGCCCACATTGATCAGCCGCTCGGGAAACCGCTGGGCAAACGGGCCGATCTTGGCCGTGGAGGTGGAGTCGCTGACCACCGGCACTACGTCCAGCCCGGCATCCACGGCAGCGATAAACGCTTGCACCATGACGCTCGCCAAATGTTCACTCGCCATGGTTCAACTCCTCCAGTGCTGCGTTGATTTCATCACCCTTGGGCACGCGGTGGTGCCATTCGGGGCGGGCTTCGATAAACGACACGCCCTTGCCTTTAATGGTGTGGGCGATCAGCACCTGGGGCGCGCCGGTCTTGGTCTGCATGCTTTCCAGGGCTTCGATCAATTGGCCGACATCGTTACCGTCGCACTCGCTGACGCGGAAGCCAAAGGCCGCCCATTTCACGTCCAGTGGGTCCAGCGGCATGATCTCGGCGGTCAAACCGGCAAGCTGCAGCTTGTTCTTGTCGACGATCACAAACAGGTTATCCAGGCCGTACTTGGCCGCCGCCATCGCCGCTTCCCAGTTGGAGCCTTCGGCCAGTTCGCCGTCACCGGTGAGCACGTAGATGCGCTTGTTGCTGCCGGACATCTTCGCCGCGAGGGCCAGCCCGACCGCCACCGGCAAACCGTGGCCGAGGGCGCCGGTGTTCAGTTCGATGCCGGGGGTTTTCTGGCGTACCGGGTGGCCGGGCAGGTGCGAGTTGAAGTGCTGGTAGGTGGGCAGCCACTCGGTGGGGATGTAGCCCGCCTGCGCCAGGCAGCAGTACAAACCGCCCACGCCGTGGCCCTTGCTCTGGATATAAATATCGCGCTCGGGGTCTTCGGTGCGTTCCGGGCCGGTGTTGAGGACGCGGAAATACAGGGTGGCGAGGATGTCGGTTTCGGAAAGATCCGCCCCGGTGTGCCCGCCGGCCGGTGAGTCGGCGTTCAGGCGGATCACATGGCGACGAATCAGGCGGGCCTGTTCCTTGATCTGGTGGGCGTCGTACTGGAAGGCATTCATGCAGCGGCTCCTTTGAGGCTGACCACGCGGGGTGAAAGTGTCCAAGGCTGTCTTTGAATATTTATTCAGCAGTGACAATATATTTCTATTTAGACGCCGATCCTCCGGCAGGTCAAGTGAGCGAACCGCCGAAAAATCAAATAAAACTCGGAAATCCCCCTCGGACAAACGGCCAAAATCCCACGCCGGCTCCTCTAGACCGTGGCTTTGCGCCGGGCAAAAACACCGTTTCAGCGGCAGGCAAGAAAAATTAAGCGCTTGACTTTGACACGGTGTCACTGGAATCTGAATTAACAGTCAGGCACGCATAAATATTCAAGAAGCCTGAAGCACTCCAAAAAAAATAACTCAGGAGAACACTGTGGACGCCAAAGCTATTGTCCAGCACCCGGCCGAACTCAAGCCGCCACCTCGCCCACGTATTGTCAAACTGCTGCCCAGTAATATCGGCGGCCCGTTGATCGGGCTGGTGCTGCTGGTGCTGGTCTTCTCCTTCAGTTCCGAATTCTTCTTCTCGTTGCGCAATGGCCTGAACATCCTCGATCAGGTCACGGTGCTGGGCATCCTGGCGATCGGCATGACGGCGGTGATCGTGATCGGCGGCATCGACCTGTCGGTCGGCTCGGTGCTGGCCTTCTCGATGATGATGCTCGGCTGGCTGTATCAGGATCAGGCGGTGCCCCTGGGCTTTGCGATTCCGATCTCGATTGCCAGCGGCATGCTCGCCGGGCTGGTCTCCGGCGCGTTGATCACCTACGCCAAGCTGCCACCCTTTATTGCCACGCTGACCATGATGTCGGTGGCCCGTGGCCTGGCGAATATCCTCACCGAAGGCCGGCAGATCGTCGGCTATCCGGACTGGTTCACCAGCCTGGCGACGGTGCGTCACTTCGGTTTCCTCTCGGCCACCGTGGGCCTGTTCCTGGTGATGCTGGTGGTGGCCTGGGTGTTCCTGCGCTTTCGTGCCGGCGGCCGCAACCTCTACGCCATGGGCGGCAGCCCGGAAGTGGCACGGCTGTCGGGCATCAAGGTGCGGGCGATTACCCTCTGGGTGTACGCCATCAGCGGTGCGCTGGCCGGCATCGCCGCCGTGACCCTGGCCGCGCGCCTGGACTCCTCGCAACCGAGCGCCGGGCTGAGCCTGGAGCTGGACGCCATCGCCGCCGTGGTGATTGGCGGCGCAAGCCTCAGTGGCGGCGTCGGCAGCATCGGCGGCACCCTGGTGGGCGTACTGATCATTGGCGTATTGCGCAATGGCCTCAACCTGCTGGGGGTTTCGCCCTTTATTCAACAAGTGGTGATCGGCGTGGTCATCGCCCTCGCCGTCACCATCGACACCCTGCGACGCCGCTCCAGCACTGCCCGTTAAACCTGTTCGACAGTTGACACCCTCCAACAATAAAACCAGGAGTCACCGACATGTTCAGCCCCAAGAAATTGCTGTTGGCCACCGCTCTCGCCGCCGCCACCCTCACCGTTGCCGGCACCACCTGGGCCAAGGATTTGACCATCGGCCTGGCCGTGGCCAACCTGCAGGCCGACTTCTTCAACCAGATCAAGCAATCGGTGGAAGCCGAAGGCAAAGCCAAGGGGGTCAAGGTGATCACCGTGGACGCCCAGGGCAACTCCTCCACCCAGGTCAGCCAGATTGAAGACCTGATCACCCGCCAGATCGACGTGCTGATCTACATCCCGGCCGGTGCCACCGCCGCCGGTGTGCCGGTGAAAGCCGCCAAGGCTGCGGGCATCCCGGTGATCGCCGTGGACCGCAACGCCCCCGACGCACCGGGCGACACCTTTATCGCCAGCGACAGCGTGGCCGGCGCCAAGACCCTGGCCGAGTACGTGGGCAAGATCACCGACGGCAAGGGCCGCATCGCGATCCTGCAAGGCCAGATCGGTACCACCCCCGAGAATGATCGCGCCAAAGGCTTTGAAGAGGGCCTGAAAGCCTTCCCGGACCTCAAGGTCGTCGCCCAGCAACCAGCTGAATGGGCCCAGGACAAAGGCTTCGCCGTGGCCCAGGACCTGCTCCAGCGTGACCCGAACATCACCGTGTTCTTCGGCCGAGCCGATGCCATGGCCTTGGGCGCTGCCCAGGCGGTGAAAGTCGGCAACCTCGATCACAAGGTGGTCGTGGTCGGTTTCGACGGCGACGTGGCCGGGCTCAAGGCCGTGCAAAGCGGTGTGCTGAACGCGACCATGACCCAGCAGACGCAGAAAATGGGGCGCCTGGCCGTGGCCTCGGCCATCGACCTCAAAGCCGGCAAGACCCTGCCCAAGGAGCAGTTGTTGCCCACCGTGCTGACCACTAAAGAAAACGTCGCGCCGTTCCTGCAACAGCACCCGTAAGCCTTGGAGGTCGTCATGCAAGCAGCAGCCGTTGACACCGCTCGATCAGACGCGGTGCTGTGCCTGCGCAATATCAGCAAGGCCTACGGGCCGGTGCAGGTGTTGTCGCAGGTCAACGTGGACATTCGCCCCGGTGAAGTACTGGCCCTGCTCGGTGAAAACGGCGCGGGCAAGTCGACCTTGTCGTCGATCATCGCCGGGCTGGTGCAACCGGAAGCCGGGGGCAGCATGACCTGGCTCGGCGCGCCCTACGCCCCCGCTTCACCGGGGGCCGCGCTGGGGGCCGGGATCGGCCTGATCCACCAGGAAATCCGCCTGCTGCCGCAACTGTCGATTGCCGAGAACATCTTCGTCGGCCGCCTGCCCATGCGCCGTGGGCGGGTGGACCGCGAGTACATGGAGGCCCAGGCGCAGATCCAGTTAGAGCGCCTGGGGCTCAAGGTGCCGGCCTCGCGCAAGGTCGAAGGCCTGAGCGTGGCGGCCCAGCAACTGGTGGAAATCGCCAAGGCGCTGACGCTGAAGGCCAGCCTGTTGATCCTCGATGAACCCACCGCCGCATTGGGTGGCGAGGAAACCGAGCTGCTGTTCAAGCAGGTGGAACGGCTGAAGGCCGAGGGTGTGTCGTTTATCTATATCAGCCACCGCCTGGAAGAGATCGCACGCATCGCCGACCGCGTGCTGGTGCTGCGCGACGGTCGCCAGATCGCCCTGCATGCCACGGCCCAGGTGCCGGTGCGGGAGTTGGTGGAGCAGATGGTCGGGCGCAGCCTGGAGCGGATCTTTCCTGCGTTGCAGGCGCCCCAGGAGCAGGTGATGTTGCAGGTCAAGGAGTTGAGCTGCCGTGAGTTTGCCTTGCACGGCATCGACTTCAGCGTGCGTGCCGGCGAGGTATTCGGCATTGCCGGGGTGGTCGGCGCCGGGCGAACCGAGCTGGTGCGTACCATTGCCGGCGCGGCCCAGGATATTCGCGGCCATATGGTGCTGGATGGCGAGGTCCGCCAGTTGCGCTCGCCCTTCGAGGCGATCCAGGCCGGCGTGGTGCTGGTGCCCGAAGACCGCAAGCAGCAAGGCGTGGTGGTGGAGCATCGCATCGAAGACAACCTGATTTATGGCAACACCGACCTGCTGGATAAACGCGGCTGGGTGTTCCCTGCCCCACTGCGCGAATTCGCGCGCACGGCGGTGGCGCGACTGGGGGTCAAAGGTGCGCCGCAGTCGCGGATTTCCAGCTTGTCCGGCGGTAACCAGCAGAAGGTGATCATTGCAAAGTGGCTGGCGCGCAACCCCAAGGTGTTCATCCTCGATGAACCCACACGCGGCATCGACGTGGGCGCGCGGGCGGCGATTTATGAAGTGATCGCGGACCTGGCGGCCAAGGGCATGGCGGTGATTGTGGTCAGTTCCGATCTGGATGAAGTGTTGGGCTTGTCCCATCGGGTGATGGTGATGAGCCGAGGGCGGCAGATGGGGATTCTGGAGCGTGGCGAGGCCACTCCGGTTGCGGTCATGGAAATGGCCACCGCCTAGGAACCCGGTCCTCACAAACAATGGCGATCAAATGTGGGAGGGGGCTTGCCCCCGATTGCGGTGGGTATCTACACAACGTTGGCTCGGCGCTGAACGCTCGGCAGATAGGGCTGCTGTGGTGAGCGGGCTTGCCCCGCGCTGGGGCGCGAAGCGGCCCCAAAACCAGGCACCTCGGTGTGTCAGTTAAAAACACATCGCCTGTAATGGGGCTGCTTCGCAGCCCAGCGCGGGACAAGCCCGCTCACCACACGAGAACTCGCCAGTCTCTGAAAATTATGTAAATACCTATGCCCCGATGAGGGAGTGTCAGTAGATGCATCTGTAACTGAACCACTGCTATCGGGAGCAAGTCGAGTCGTCGCACCGCCCTTCCCACGGGGGATCTACTGTGATTTCAAAAATTGGAGTTATTCATGCAGCTTTTTAGTCTTCAAGGCCAAGTGGCCTTTGTTACCGGCGCCGGCAGCGGCATTGGCCAGGCTATCGCCGTCGGGCTCGCCGAAGCCGGCGCCGATGTAGCCTGCTTTGATCTTCCGGGCAGCCCCGGCATTGCCAGCACGGTAGAACGCATCCAGGCCCTGGGCCGGCGCGCCTTGGCGTTGAGCGGTACCGTCACCGAGCGAGCTGCCCTGGATGCAGCGGTCGCGCACACCGAGCATGAGCTCGGCCCGCTCAGCGTGGCCGTCAACTGCGCCGGCATCGCCAATGCCCAGGCCGCCGAAGACCTGGAGCTGCAACGCTGGCAAACCACCCTGGACATCAACCTCACCGGCATCTTCCTCAGCTGCCAGGCCCAGGCTGCGGTGATGTTGCCGCGTGGCAAGGGCGCTATCGTCAATATCGCCTCCATGTCCGGCAGCATCGTCAACCGCGGCCTGTTGCAGGCGCACTACAACACCTCCAAGGCCGGGGTGATCCACCTGAGCAAAAGCCTGGCGATGGAATGGGCCGACAAAGGCCTGCGCGTCAACTGCATCAGCCCCGGCTACACCGCCACGCCGATGAACTCACGCCCGGAAGTCGCCGACCAGGTGAAGATCTTTGAACAGACCACGCCCATGGGCCGCATGGCCAGCGTGGACGAAATGGTCGGCCCGGCGATTTTCCTGGTCAGCCAGGCCTCGTCTTTCTGCACCGGTGTCGACCTGCTGGTCGATGGTGGTTTTGTCTGCTGGTAAGGAGTTTTGTCATGTCGCAACGTTTCAGCGGTAAAACCATCGTGATCACCGGCGCCTGCCGTGGCATCGGTGCCGGCATTGCCGAGCGCTTCGCCCAGGAAGGTGCCAACCTGGTGCTGGCCTCCAACGACCTGGAGCGCGTGACATTCACCGCCGACCAACTGGCCCGGGAATACAAGGTCGACACCCTGGCCCTGGGCATCGACGTGACCCGCGAAGAAGACATCGAAACCCTCTACCGCGAGGGTCACGCACGCTTCGGCAGCATCGACGTGTCAGTGCAGAACGCCGGCATCATCACCATCGACCACTACGACAAGATGCCCCGCGCCGACTTCGACAAGGTGCTGCAGGTCAACACCACCGGCGTGTGGCTGGGCTGCCGGGAGGCGGCCAAATACATGGTCAAGCAAGGCAGCGGGCGCTTGATCAACACCTCGTCCGGCCAGGGCCGCCAGGGGTTTATCTACACCCCGCACTACGCCGCCAGCAAAATGGGCGTGATCGGCATTACCCAGAGCCTGGCACTGGAACTGGCGCGGCATAACATCACGGTCAACGCGTTCTGCCCCGGCATCATCGAAAGCGAGATGTGGGACTACAACGACCGCGTGTGGGGCGAGATCCTCAGCACCGACGAAAAACGCTACGCCAAGGGCGAGTTGATGGCCGAATGGGTCAGGAACATCCCCCTGCGCCGGGCCGGCAAGCCCTCGGATGTCGCCGGCCTGGTGGCGTTCCTGGCCTCGGATGACGCGGCCTACCTGACCGGCCAGGCGATCAATATCGACGGCGGCCTGATCATGTCGTAAGGGTTTGGTATCCTCACCCGCATTGATGTCATCACTGAGGCCTTCATGAGCCAGATCGAAGAACAGCGCCTGATCACCAAGATCGCGAGCCTCTATTACGAAGACGGGCTCAAGCAGTCCGAGATTTCCGCCCAGCTGGACCTGTCCCAATCCTTTATCAGCCGTGCCCTGCGCCGGGCGCTGCAGGAAGGCGTGGTGAAGATCAGCGTGATGCGCCTGCAAGGCCTGCACCTGGAGCTGGAAAACCAATTGCAACGCCGCTACGACGTGCGCCAGGTGATCGTGGTGGAAGCCACCGAGCCCGGCAACGATGAAAGCATCAAGCAAGCCATCGGCTCGGCGGCTGCCCACTACCTGGAGACCAGCCTGTCGCCCCAGGACCATATCGGCATTTCGTCGTGGAGCAGCACCATTCGCGCCATGGTCGGCCACCTGCATGCCCAGCCGGGCAAACAAGGCGCCCAGGAAGTGGTACAACTGTTGGGCGGCGTCGGCCACAAAGGCGCGTTTGAAGCCACCCTGCTCACCCAGCGCCTGGCCACCCTGCTCAACTGCCCGGCGTTCCTGCTGCCGTCGCAAAGCATCGAGCAATCGGTGGAAAGCAAACAGCGCATCGTGCAGATGGAAGAGGTCAAGGAAGTGCTGCAACGCTTTGACAGCATCACCCTGGCGATCGTCGGCATCGGCGACCTGGAACCCTCACAGTTGCTGCGCAACAGTGGCAACTACTACACCGAGGACATGCTGCGCCTGCTGGCCGAGCGCGGTGCCGTCGGCGATATCTGCCTGCGCTACTTCGATGCCCAGGGCAAGCCGGTGCTGGAGGAAGATGAAGAATTCGTGGTCTCGGTGGCGCTGCCCAAGTTGCGCAGTATCCACCGCGTGCTCGGCCTGGCCGGCGGGCTGAACAAGGTCCAGGCCATTCGTGGCGCGCTCAAGGGCGGCTACCTGGATATCCTGATCACCGACCTGGACACCGCACAGGCCCTGAACCACTAACCCTATTTCTGGAGACTGCCGCTCATGACGTCCAAGCTCGAACAACTCAAGCAATTCACCACCGTGGTCTGCGACACCGGCGACCTCGAAGCCATCAGCCGCCTGCGCCCGGTGGACGCCACCACCAACCCGTCGCTGCTGCTCAAGGCCGCCGCGATCCCGGAATACGCCGAGCTGCTGCGCAATGCCGTCAACCTGGCCAAGGGCGACGTCGGCCTGGCCTGCGACCACTTCGCGGTGTCCGTCGGTGCCGGCATTTTGAAGGTTATCCCCGGGCGTATTTCCACCGAAGTCGACGCGCGCCTGTCCTTCGATGAAGACGCGCTGTGGGCCAAGGCCAACCAGTTGATCGCCCTGTACGACCAGGCCGGTATCAGCCGCGACCGCGTGCTGATCAAACTCGCCTCCACCTGGGAAGGCATCCGCACGGCCGAACGCCTGGAAAAAGCCGGCATCCAGACCAACCTCACCCTGCTGTTCTCCTTCGCCCAGGCCCAGGCCTGCGCCGATGCCGGGGTGTTCCTGATCTCACCGTTCGTGGGCCGCATCTACGACTGGTACCGCAAGAACACCGGCCTGGACTACACCGGCGCTGATGACCCAGGCGTGCAATCGGTGACGCGCATCTACAACTACTACAAGGCCAACCAGATCAACACCGTGGTGATGGGCGCAAGCTTCCGCACCCTCAGCCAGATCGAACAGCTGGCGGGGTGCGATCGCCTGACCATCAGCCCGGAGCTGCTGCAGAAGCTCGACGAAGACCAGGGCACGCTGGCGCGCAAATTGGTGCCGGTGACCGAAGGCGAAGCGCGTCAGCCAATGAACGAAGCGCAGTTCCGCTGGGCGTCGAATGAAGATGCGATGGCCACGGAGAAGCTGGCGGAAGGGATTCGACAGTTTGCGCGGGATCAGGAAAAACTCGAGGCGGTGTTGTCGGCGCTATGACCCCCGTCCAGCCGCTCGGCCAGTCGCGCACCTTGGTGTTCCTGGCCTACCCGCAAATGGGCCTGCTCGACCTGACCGGTGCCCAGACCGTGTTCTGGGCTGCCACCAAGGCCATGGTCGAGCGTGGCCTGCCGGGCTATGTGGTGCACACCGCCAGCCTGGCGGGCGGCTTGATGCCAACGGCCGAAGGATTGAGCGTCGACACCCTGCCATTGGCGCAATTTGACCCCGCCGCCCTGGACACCTTGATCGTACCCGGCGCCCCCGCCATTCAACAGGCGCTGGCCGCCAACACCGACCTGGTGGACTGGCTGCGTCACGCCTCCACTCGGGCCCGGCGCACGGCCTCGGTGTGCAGCGGCACCTTCCTGCTGGCCCAGGCCGGCTTGCTCCAGGGCCGGCGTGCTGCCACGCACTGGGCGATGTGCGACATGCTCAAGCGCGGGTTCCCCAGCATCGATGTGGACATGGACGCGATCTTTGTCCAGCAAGGCAATGTGTGGACGTCGGCAGGCGTGAGTGCCGGCATCGACCTTGCGCTGGCGTTGGTAGAGGCCGATTGCGGGCGTCACGTCGCCCTGCAAGTGGCACGGGAACTGGTGGTGTTTCTCAAAAGGCCTGGCGGCCAGGCCCAGTTCAGCCAACTGCTGCAAGCCCAGACCGACGACACTGCCGGTTTCGATGCGTTGCACCTGTGGATCGCCGACAACCTCAGCGACCGCGAGCTTACGGTGGAGCGCCTGGCGGAACAAAGCCGCATGAGCCCGCGCAACTTCGCCCGGGTCTACAAGCAAAAAACCGGGCGCACCCCGGCCAAGGCCATCGAGTTGTTTCGCGTGGAGGCGGCGCGGCGCCTGCTGGAAGACTCCCAGCGCAACATCGACCAGGTGGCGCACCTGTGTGGCTTTGGCGATGAAGAGCGCATGCGCTACACCTTCCATCGCCACCTTGCGATTTCCCCTCGCGACTACCGCGCGCGCTTTTCCCGCTGACGGCAGGCCGCTTGGCAGTTATTCAGGGTTTTCTGTCCTACCCGCCAAACCGCGGCGCTCTTAGAGTAGGCCGGTAACGCATTGCGCCTTGAGCAATCGTATCGACCTGGTCCCTGGAGCATCCCCATGAAGCAGCACATCCTTATCATCGGCGCCGGGTTCGGCGGTGTCTGGAGCGCCTTGAGCGCCGCGCGCCTGCTGGATAAACATGATCGCCATGACGTGCAGATCAGCGTCCTGGCCCCACAGCCGGCGCTACGTATTCGCCCACGTTTCTACGAGGCCGAAGTGCATGCCATGCAGGCACCGCTGGGCCCATTGTTTGCGGCAGTCGGCGTGGACTTCATCGAGGGCGCCGCCGACCGCATCGATGAACACGGCAAGCAGGTGACCTACCGCAACGCAGCAGGCATCCCCACCACCCTCAAGTACGACCGCCTGGTGCTGGCCGCCGGCAGTCGTCTCAATCGCCCGCAGATGGAAGGCCTCCAGCACGTGTTCGATGTGGACCAGATCGAAGACGCCACGCGCCTCGAAGCCCATATCAAGGGTTTGAAAAACCTGCCCGACAGCCCGGCACGCAACACCGTGGTGGTGGCCGGCGGCGGGTTTACCGGGATCGAGACCGCCACCGAAATGCCGGCACGCCTGCGCGCAGCACTGGGTGACGACGCCACTATCCGTGTGATCGTGGTGGACCGTGGCCCGCAGATCGGGGCATCCATGGGCGATGGCATTCGCCCGTCCATCGTCGAAGCCAGCCAACACCTGGGCCTCGAATGGCGATTGAACACCTCCGTGGCCGCGGTGGATGCCGGCGGCGTGACCCTGGCCGATGGGCAGCGCATCGAGTCCAGCACCGTGATCTGGACCATCGGCTTTCGCGCCAACCCGCTGACCGAACAGGTCAGCGGCACCCTTGACCCCCAGGGCCGCCTGCATGTGGACGGCAACCTCAAGGTGAAGGGCCAGGCCGATGTCTTTGCCGCCGGTGATGTGGCCTACGCCGCCACCGACGACCTCGGTCACTTCGCCGGCATGTCCTGCCAGCACGCCATCGCCCTGGGCCGCTACGCCGGCAACAACGTCGCCGCCGACCTGATCGGCGTGGCCCCGATGACCTACAGCCAGCCCAAATACGTCACCTGCCTCGACCTCGGGGCCTGGGGCGCGGTGTACACCGAGGGCTGGGATCGTCAACTCAAGCTGGTGGGCCAGGAAGCCAAGGAGCTCAAGCAGCAGATCAACACGGTGTGGATCTACCCGCCAGCCGCAGAACGGGCCACCGCCCTGGCGGCGGCTGACCCGCTGATTCCGGTGGCCTGACGCCCCACACCCGGTGCCCGCCAGCCCACTGTTTGCTGGCGAGCATAAATGCCAGGAGCGATCAGGCTCGCTCCTGCCTCAGCTTTGCGCGACACCCGTCCCAAACTTGCGAATCGCCAGGCAATACCCGATCAATGCCAGCGCCGCCAGCAACCCGCCCGCCAGGCCGACCCAGGCGAAGCCGAAGTGGCTGCCGACCCAGCTGCCCATCAGGGCGCCGCCGCCGATGCCGATGTTGTAGATGCCGGAGAACATCGCCATGGCCACGTCGGTGGCGTCCGGGGCCAGCACCAGCACCTTGGACTGCATGGCCAGGCCGAAGCCCATGATCGCCATGCCCCAGAACACACTGAGGATCACCAGGTACGACTCGGCGCCGCTCAAGGGCAGCATCAGCGCCAGGCACGCGGCCAGGATAAACACCGCGCCGACCACAAACAGGTGGGGGTTGAAGCGGTGCACCAGGCTGAACAACAGCGAACCGATGATACCCGCGCCGCCGAACACCAGCAGGATCAGGGTCACCGCGCTGCCGCTCATGCCGGCCACGCCTTCGACGAAGGGTTCGATGTAGCTGTAGGCGGTGAATTGCGCGGTCACGGTCATGGCGGTGAGCACATACAACGCCACCAGCGCCGGACGCTTGAACAGCAGTGGCAGGCTGCGCAGGGAACCGGAGTTCTGGCTCGGCAGCAACGGCAAGGTGCGCGCCAGCCAGAACACCAGGGCGGCGGCGAAAGCACCGATCACCAGGAACGTGGTGCGCCAGCCCATGGCTTCGCCGAGCAGGCGGCCCAGGGGAATGCCCAGCACCATCGCCAGGGACGTGCCGGTGGCGAGCAGTCCGAGGGCTTGCACCTGCTTGCCTTCCGGCGCCAGGCGCACCGCCAGGGAGGCGGTGATCGACCAGAACAGTGCATGGGACAAGGCAATGCCGACGCGACTGACCATCAACAGGCCGAAGCTGGTGGCGACGCTGGACAAGATGTGGCTGGCGATAAACAGGCAGAACAGCACGATCAGCAGCTTGCGCCGCTCGATGTTGCGGGTCAGCAGCATCACCGGCAGCGAGGTCAGGGACACGATCCAGGCGTAGATGGTGAGCATCAGGCCGACGCTGGACACGGGCATGTCGAAGCTGGCGCCAATC
Source organism: Pseudomonas sp. Yb2C2 (assembly GCF_052112325.1). NCBI lineage: Bacteria > Pseudomonadati > Pseudomonadota > Gammaproteobacteria > Pseudomonadales > Pseudomonadaceae > Pseudomonas > Pseudomonas sp. Yb2C2. The sequence continues at coordinate 65,290 of NZ_JAVAJK010000003.1, forward strand.
GCGCTGAGCAGCCCGACGGGGACGAATTCAGTGGTATTGAACACAAACGCGGCCAACGCGAGGGCGATGACCGGTTGCCAGTTGGCTTGGGGGGTTGCGGCTGAAATGCTCATTTACAGGTCGTCGTACTCGGTTTCCGCGCGGGTCAAGGCGGCCCAATGCCAGCCCTTGAGCAGCGCGGAAAAATAGTAACACGGACCTTCAAGGATCCACCTGTGCCATCAGTTCCGGGATTGACTCCGGCCGCTTGGCATAACGCTGCGCCAACGCCGCACAGACCATCAACTGGATCTGGTGAAACAGCATCAACGGCAAAATCAGCACGCCCATGCTCGCCCCGGCGAACAGCACCTGGGCCATCGGCACGCCAGTGGCCAGGCTTTTCTTCGAGCCGCAGAACAGGATGGTGATGCGATCTTCCTGGTTAAAGCCAAAAGCCTTGCCCAACAGGGTGGACGCCACCAGCACCAAGGCCAGCAACACGCAGCAGGCCACCACCAGGCCGCCCAGTTCCCACAGCGGGATCTGGTGCCAGATGCCTTCGTTGACCGCTTCGCTGAACGCGCCGTACACCACCAGCAGGATCGAACCCTGGTCGACGAACTTCAGCCAGGCTTTATTGCGCCCCACCCACGCGCCAATCCAGCGGCGGGCGATCTGCCCGGCGATAAACGGCAGCAGCAGTTGCACGCTGATTTTCAGGATCGCATCGACGGTGGAGCTGCCCTCGCCGTGCACATTGAGCAACAGCGTCACCAGCAACGGCGTGAGGAAGATGCCGAACAGGCTGGAGGCCGCCGCGCTGCAGATCGCCGCCGGGATATTGCCCCGCGCCAGCGAAGTAAAGGCAATCGCCGATTGCACCGTGGCCGGCAAGGCGCAGAGATAAAGCATGCCCATGTACAGGTCTTTGCCGATCAGCGGCGACAACACCGGTTTGAGCGCCAGGCCCAGCAGCGGGAACAGTACAAAAGTCAGGCTGAACACCAGCAGGTGCAGGCGCCAGTGGCCCGCGCCGGCGACGATGGCCTGGCGCGACAGCTTGGCGCCGTGCAAAAAGAACAATAGCGCGATGGCCAGGTTGGTGACCCAGCCGAAGGCCACGGCGGTCTGGCCGCTGGCGGGCAGCAGGGAGGCGAGGATCACCGTGGCGATCAAGGTCAGGGTGAAGTTGTCGGGCAGAAAACGGGGGCGAGTCATAAGCGAATCTTCCGGGGGTTGCCAAGAGCGTCATGGCGACTCTAACGTAACGCCTTGTTACCGACTAACGCCAATGAGCCAGTAAATGCCGCCTAAAGGACATGCCAATACCGTACGTCGCAGTGTGCCTGGGCTTTCCAGCCTGCCACGGCCGGTGTATGGGCGCACCGAATCGCTGCCCAACCGTGCGCTGACCCGCCGGCACAGCCACCCGTGGGTGCAATTGTCCTACGCCATTTCCGGGGTGCTGGAGATCCAGACCAGCGCCGGCCGCTTCGTCGCACCGCCCCAGCGGGCGGTGTGGATCCCGGCGGGCATGCCGCATCGGGTGTACAGCTCGCCCCATACCGAGATGCGCAGCCTGTACCTTGATTGCAGCGTCACCGCCTGGGCCGCAGAGCGCTGCCAGGTGCTGGAGGTAAGCAGCCTGCTGCGCGAGTTGATCCGCAGTTTCAGCGAGCTGCCGGTGGAATATGCCGAGGATGGCCCGGATGGGCGCTTGGCCCAGGTGGTGCTGGACCAGTTAGCGGCAGCGCCCCAGGTAGACCTGATGCTGCCCTTGCCGCTGGACCCGCGCCTGCGGCAAATCTATCGCAGCCTGAACCTGCACCCGGAACAGCAGACCACCCTGGGGCACTGGAGCCAGAAGCTAGGGGTGAGTGAGAAGACGCTGAGCCGGTTGTTCTTGCGTGACACCGGCCTGACGTTTCGGGCCTGGCGCCAGCGTTTAAGGTTACTGAGCGCCCTGCCCGCCCTGGAGCAAGGCGAGCGGGTGACGGATGTGGCGTTGAACTGTGGCTATGAGTCCACCTCGGCGTTTATCAACGCGTTTCGGCAGCAGTTCGATGCCACGCCGGGTGAGTTCTTCCGCTGACACTTCAAACGCTGAACGTGCCACAGTTACAGTGTTCCTCCTTAACTGACCGGTATTAGGGCAAGCCCCCTCCCACAAAGTTGAGCGTATTTCCAATGGGGATCGACGTTCAGCTGCCGTTACCGCCATGAGCCTCTTCGAAAAAGTAGTCCTTCCAGCTCGCCGCCTTGTTTTTCAGTACGCCCAATTCCTGCAATTTCTCGGCATAGATATAGGTACGCTGCGGCACGATGGTGAAGTCGATTTCCGGGTCCTGGACGATTTTTTCCACCAGGTCCAATGGCAGCTTCGACTGTTCTACGCGGATGTACGCCTTGGCCGCTGCGGGTTTGTCGGCCTTGATGATCTGCTCGGCTTCGGCCAGCGCGGCGTAGAACGCCTGGTAGGTCTTGGGGTTTTCGTCGTGGAATTTCTGCGTGGTGTACAGCACGTTGAACGTCGCCGGACCGCCAAGGATGTCGTAGGAACTGAGCACCTTGTGCACATTGGGGTTCAACAGTTCCTGGTACTGGAACGGCGGGCTGGAGAAGTGCGCGTTGATCTCCGAACCACCGGCAATCAACGCGGCGGTGGCATCGGGGTGGGCCAGGCTGATGGAGATGTCATCGAACTTCTTGTAGTTGGCATCGCCGAACTGCCTGGCGGTTTCAATCTGTAAGGTCCGCGACTGGAAACCCACCCCAGCAGCGGGCACGGCGATGCGGTCTTTCTCGGTGAAGTCCTTGAGAGTCTTTACCTTGGGGTTGTTGGTCAACAGGTAGTTGGGCATCGAGCCCAAGGAGGCGATGGCCTTGACGTTCTGCTTGCCCTTGGTGCGGTCCCACAGGGTGAGCATCGGCGGCACACCGGCGGACACCACATCCAGAGCGCCGGCCAGCAGCGATTCGTTCATGGCGGTGGCGCCGGAAATGCTGTTCCATTCCACCTGGATGTCCAGGCCCTGGGCCTTGCCGTGTTTTTCGATCAGGTGCTGGTCGCGCACCACATCGAGGATCAGGTAGCCGATGCCGAATTGCTGGGCGATGCTGATCTTGCCTTCGGCCTGGGCACCAGGGCTGAGCAAGACGCTGGCGGCGGCGAGGGACGCGGCCAGGAGAGTCAGGGAGGAACGCTTGAACGTCATGGGGAATCTGCCGCGTTTTCGAGAAGGTGATGGAGCGTAGCCGCGGTTTTTTAGACAGCAAAAGAATATCTGGGTCTATTGTTATGCAAATACCCCTAAAACGGCGCGCGGCTGGTATCGTGCCGCGCTTTGAAAAAACTGCCGCACACTGTGAGGAACTGCACGTTGAACACTGACGAAAAAATGACCGGGGACCTGTTCGAGGTGGATAAGCGCCTGTCACTCAAACCCGTGGTGGACTTCAACAGCTACCTGCGCAGCGCTTTCGGCGACGGCCCGTGCACCTGCATACGCTGCACCGCCAGCGGCGGTGACGAAACCGGCTACGCGTTCCAGCACACCTTCAGCTTCGACGGCAAACCGACCCAGCGCCGCTTTGCCTCCACGGCGGGCAGTGATGTGTTGATGGCGCTGAAAAAGGCCTGGTTGTCCTTCACCAAGGCTGAGCTGCCTTCGAGTGGCCCGCTGGCGCTGGAGACGGTGAAGGAATTTGTCGAGCCGCAGTTGCACAAGCGCCTGGTGCCGCTGTTTCTGGCCAGTGGTTTGGCCAAGGATGTCGACGGCGAGTTGCACCTGCAGCCACAAGCCACGGCCTGACGCCTTCTCCCTGAATCAAATCGTCGCGTAGCAGCTGTCGAGCCCAAGCGAGGCTGCGTCGGCCGCGACTAGAACCTGAATCGGCAGCGCGCCTGACGCAGCCTCGCTTGCGCTCGGCAGCTGCTACGGGGGATAGATGAGCGTCAGCGCAAACGGGTGACGGTGAGCGCCACCACGGCGATCCGCTCCACACGCTCATAGCCGGGCTTTTCCAGCTCTTCGCCGAACACATCGGGGTCAAGTTCGCGGTAGGTCCACCCAAAGGCATCGCTGTCCAGCAACGGCGTGACGGCGGCCAGGAACGGGTCTTCCCCGGCGACAATCGCCACGCCGGTGTAGAGCACCAGGCTGCCGCCCAGGGCCAGGCGCCCAACGGCCTCGCCGGTGATGCGCACCGACAGTTGCTCGCCCAGTGCCCCGCCGCCATGCCGGTAGGCACGCTGGCGGTCGTCGTTCATATAGGGCGGGTTGGCGACGATCAGGTCGAACGTGCCTTCGACGCTGCCCAGTACATCGCTGTGGTACGCGGTGACGTTCGCCAGCCCGGCCAGCTCGGCATTCACTGCCGTCAGGCGCAAGGCGCGCGGGTTGATGTCCACCGCCAGCACCTCGGCGTCAGGCCGCGCACGGGCGACCACCAGCGCGCCCACACCGGCGCCGCAGCCGATGTCCACGGCGCGTTTGATCGGCTCGACGCGCTGTTGCAGATGGGCTTCGATCAGTTGGGCAAACCGATAGCTGTCAGGCCCGAAAAACACCGCGTCCGCTTGCGTGGTGGGGTATGCCGAGTGGGCAAACAGCAGGTCGTCCAGGCTCGACCAACGCACCGCACTGCGCCACAGCGCCTCGTGTTTTTCGACCACATCGGCCTGCTGCAGCTCCTCTCGAAACGCCTCCGGCAACAGCTCGCGGTCAAACGGCAGCGACCAGCCGAAGACATCCCGCAGGTCCTTCGCCAGCGGCGCCCCCTGGCGCTGGAAAAACCGTTCATGGGTCAAGGGCGTTGGCGTGATGAAGCGGTAGCCATTTTCCTTCAACCCCCGGCCCAGGTTCAGCAGGGCGCGGTCGGCGAGTTGTTGTGCAGACATGGATGATTTCCTTAGCGCAGGCGCGCACGCAGTTGGATAAAGCGGCGAGTGGCATACAACCCGGCGGGCGTGCAGTGACGCCGCGCCGACAGCCACGGGATCAGCGCATTGAGCTGCTGCTCATCGGGCAGGTTCCACAGCGAATCCACCAGCGCCTGGGTGTCCGGGTCGGACGGGCGATGCTGCTCGCGGGAGAAGCGGCTGCCGCGTCCGGGCCGCACGGGCGCCACACGTTGAGCGCTGATCCAATCACCCGCGATCCAATCGCGCAGCAGCTGTTTCTCATAGCCGCTGAACACGCCAAACATCGCCGCGCCCGCACCTTCGATCAACTGCCAGAAGCGGCTCTCGGCCGGATCCTGGTTGCGCTTGATCCAGCCCTTGTCTTCCAGGGCCTGGAGAAAGGCGCCGATCTGCCCCGGCCGCGCCAGCCATTGGTTGACGGTCTTGCCTTCGAAGCGGCAGTAATCCGAATGCATGTGCTGGCCGAACGTGCGCTTGCGTTCAAGCATGGCGACCACTTCGTCATTCAGGTTGAAGTCGTGGATAACGGCGCTGGTCCCCGGGCCGAGGTCATTCAGGCGGTACCCCTCGGCCACGCGGCGATAGAAGTCCTCCCTGCCCTCCCCCAGCGGCAGCAGGTTCAACACCGACTGCGCGGCCTTGCAGGCGTGGCCGCTGCTGGCGTTGTCGATGGTGACGTGGAGGGTGAAGTAATACGGGTCGATGCCCAGTTCGCTCAGCTCATACGCGGTGATCAGCAGGTGCAACGGCAACTGCTCATAACCGAGGTTGAAACCGATGATCTCCGGCAGGAAGTCGTCGGCGCACAGGCCCAGCGCCAGTTGCAGGGCGCCTTGCAGGTAATGGTCGTCCTCAAGGCCGGCGTCGCTGTCGGCATCATGCTCGCTGAGTAATTTGCGGTAGATCACCACATGGTTCTGCGCCGCTTCGCCGTCACCCAGCTCTTCGAGATAGGTGGTGAGCAGGCCGTCGAAGCGCGGGTCGTGCCAATAGCGCAGCAGGCCATTGAGCCAGGCACCGTCGACCTGTTTGGTCGGTGCCACGCGCTGCAGGAAATACAGCGCATGGGCCTTGTTCTGGAAATAACGACGTGGCCGGCCTTGCTGGCGTTGCTCCAGGTAATCGGCATAGGCCTGGGCCACGTCGGCGCAGCGCTGTTCGATCCAGGCCGGCAGTTGTTCGGGCATCTGCGGCAACTCACTGGGCGCGTCGCGCACCTGCGCCAAGTGCGTGCGTAGAAACTCCCGCGCAACCTCTTCAGCGCCAGGGGTTTCGCCATACAGGTGTTGGTACAACCACTGATACTGACCCGGTTGGGTGATGGAGGCCGGCTGGCCCGACAGCGCTGTGAGAAGCGTCATGATGGCAGTTTCCGCAAAGTCCGATCCAACCAGGCCTCCCGACAAGGAGGCCCCGCAAGCGCGCTCAACAGCACACGCGTCTAAAATGCAGAGCCTGCGGGCATGGGGAAAATTCAATCGGGGTTGTGCGGCTGCGGATCAGTGGTCGTCAGTAGCCCACGCCGCGGATTCTGGCGCAGCGCAAAAGCCGGCGCGCGACGTCACTTATACAAGATCGCCTGATGGATATCCTCCAGCGCCATGATGCGCTGGGCGGCATTCAGCTTGATGGCCTCCTTGGGCATGCCGAACACCACGCAACTGGCCTCGTCCTGGGCCACCGTGGCGGCGCCGGCCTCGAGCATCTCCTTGAGCCCGCGCGCGCCGTCGTCGCCCATGCCGGTCATGATGATGCCGGTGGCGTTCCTGCCGGCGAACTTGGCCACCGAGCGAAACAGCACATCCACGGATGGCCGGTGCCGGTTGACCAAGGGCCCATCAATGACCTGGGCGTGATAATAGGCGCCGCTGCGAGTCACCATCAGGTGCTTGCCACCCGGCGCGATCAGGGCCAGGCCCGGCAGAATGCGGTCGTTGTTGCGCGCTTCGCGCACCTCGATCTCGCATACACTGTTGAGGCGTTCGGCAAACGAGGCGGTGAACTTTTCCGGCATGTGCTGCACGATCACCATGCCTGGGCACACCCTCGGCAGTGCCGTCAGAACCGCCTCCAACGCTTGGGTACCGCCGGTAGACGTGCCGATGGCGACGATACGCTCGGTGGTCTGTGCCATGGCATGGCCATTGGCGGCAGGCAGGATCGCATCCGCAGTGAGCTTGCTGGCCGGGGCCAGTACCGGCGCCGGGCTGGCGCTGCGCTTGCCCAGGTTCCTGACGTTGGAGTTTGCTGCGGCGCGGATCGCTGCCACCAGTTCGGCCGCCGACTCGATCAGGAAATTCTTCAACCCGGTAGTGGGCTTGGTGATGATTTCCACAGCGCCCGCCGACAGCGCCTGCAGGGAGGTTTCCGCGCCTTTCTGGGTCAGCGAGGAGCAGATCACCACCGGCGTCGGCCGCTCGCTCATGATTTTCTTGAGAAAGGTGATGCCGTCCATGCGCGGCATTTCCACGTCCAGCACGATCACATCCGGCCATTCCCGGGCGAGTTTGTCCATGGCGAAAATCGGGTCGGAGGCGGCGCCCATGACATGGATATCCGGCGTATCGCTGAGAATCGCCAGCAGTACCTGGCGCACCACGGCCGAATCATCGACGAGCAGCACACTGATTTTTTTGGTAGGCATCTTGTTGAATTGTTCCCATTGGTTGGTGCCGGACCCAGACGTTGCCGTTCCACAGGTCGAACATGATCGTGCGGTAACCGGTACTGCCCATGTCCTGGGCCGTCAGGTGCAGGTGATAGCGCTCGGCCAGGGCCAGTGCCGCGCGAATATTCAGGCTGGCCACGTCCTGCGTCGGCAGGCGGCACAGCTGGGGAAACATCTTGCCGCCGCCGAACAATTTGACCTGGTAATCCTGTGCATGCGTGCCATTGATCTCGGCGTGGCGCAGCAGCAGCTCCAGGGCTTCGTCGGCATATCGGCCGTCCAGGGGCTGACGGTCGCGCACGCGGCCCGGCAGCATGAAGTGACACATGCCGCCAATCAGCCGTTGCGGGTGCCAAAAGGTGATCGCCACGCAGGAACCAAGCAAGGTGCGCAGGCGCGTCGGCCGCGTCGCAAAGCTGACCTGGCCAGGCGCCAATACCACTTCGGCCGTACCGACGGGCTTTTTCATGGCTTGCGGTAAATCGACGGAGCCACCAGTTTCAAGGTGTCATTGACACCGTGGAGGCTTTCCGAGTGACTGATGATCAGGTAACCGCCCGGCTTGAGCAGCGGCAACAGGCGCGCGACCACCTGGCTCTTGGTCTGCTGGTCGAAATAAATCATCACGTTGCGCAGGAAAATCACCTCGAACTCACCCAGGGCCGGCAGCGCTTCGTTAAGGTTGACCTGGACAAAATTGACGCGGCTACGCAAGGCCTTGTCGATCAGCAAGGTGCCCTCCTGGCGACCAATGCCCTTGAGGCAGTACTTGGCCAGCAGCGGTTGGGGCAATGTCTCGGTGCGTTCCATGGAGTAATGGCCGGTGCGCGCCTTGGCCAGCACTTGGGAGCTGATGTCCGAGCCGACCACTTCCCAGGGCGTGCTGCCGAGGCTTTCGGCCAGGGTCATCGCCAGGCTGTAGGGTTCTTCACCGGAGGAGCTGGCCGCACTCCACACGCGAAACACCTTGCCCGGCGCGGCCCGGGGCAGCACGTGCTGACGCAGGAAGTCGAAGTGCTTGGGCTCGCGAAAAAAATAGGTTTCGTTGGTGGTCAGCAAATCCAGCGCAACCTGCAGTTCGCCCTTGCGCTGGTCATTCATGATCAGCTTGAAATACTCACCATAGCTGTGCAGCTCATAGTGCTTGAGGCGCTTGAACAGGCGCCCGGCCACCAGGGCTTTCTTGGTCGGCGACAGGTTGATGCCCGCCGCGCGGTACAGCCAGGTCTGGAACTGACCGAATTCATGGTCATCGATGGACACGGTGTCTGCCATGGTCGGGTCTCAACGCGGGTCGAGGTCGAGGGCCGGCGCCTGGCCGGCCTCGGCGAGGCTGGACATCTCATCGATGGACAGCACCTTGTCCACCTCCAGCACGATCACGAACTTGCCGTCGACCTTGGCCATGCCGCTGATGAAATCGGCGCGAATTCGTGCGCCGAAGTTGGGTGGCGGTTCGATCTGCGTCGCCGGGATCTCCCGCACCGCAGACACCGTATCGACCAGCAGCCCGATGTCCTGGGCCTGGCCATCTTCGGTACTCGCCTCGATGATGATCACGCAGGAGCGCCGGCTGATCGCCGAGTTGGCCCGGCCAAAGCGCGCCGACAGGTCGACCACCGGCACCACCGCGCCGCGCAGGTTGATCACTCCGCGTACGAACGCGGGCATCATCGGCACCACGGTCAGGCTGCCGTATTCGATAATTTCCTTGATCCCCAGAATGCCGATGGCGAACATTTCACCGCCGAGCATGAAGGTCAGATACTGCGCATCCTCATCGACCGCTGCTGCGGTCTGCCGAGTCGTCATTGCTGCACCCATGTCACTCTCCCTAGTAGGCCCGTATTGATCATGGGATCAGAAGCGGGTGAAATCCGCTTCGTCCGGGGCACTGGCCATGGTGTAGGCGAACGCCTTGCGCTGCGCCGGTGGTTTCGGCTGTGGCGCCTGACGGTTGGGCTTGCTGCCCGGGCTGTCCACGCTGTTGCTTTGAACTGCGGCCTTGGGCGCTGAATCCAGCACGAAAAAGCTCATGGCCTGTTGCAGTTGCTCGGCCTGGCTGCTCATTTCTTCCGCCGTGGCCGCCAGTTCCTCGCTGCTCGAGGCATTTTGCTGGGTTACCTGGTTGAGCTGGGTCATCGCAGTGTTGATCTGCGCGACACCGGCGGCCTGTTCCTCGGACGCGGCGCTGATTTCCTGCACAAGGTCGGACGTCTTGTTGATGGAGGGCACCATTTCGTCGAGCAACTTGCCGGCCTTCTCGGCCATGTCCACGCTGCTGGAGGACAGTTCACCGATTTCCTGGGCGGCAACCTGGCTGCGTTCGGCCAACTTGCGCACTTCGGCGGCCACCACGGCGAACCCCTTGCCGTGCTCGCCGGCCCGAGCGGCCTCGATGGCGGCGTTGAGCGCGAGCAGATTGGTCTGGTAGGCGATGTCATCGATGATGCTGATGCGCTGGGCGATTTTCTTCATCGCCACCACGGTCTGCTGTACCGATTCGCCGCCCTCGGTGGCTTCCTTGGCGGCCTTGCTGGCCATGCCATCGGTGACCTTGGCGTTTTCGGTGTTCTGGTTGATGCTGGCACTCATCTGCTCGACCGACGCACTGGTTTCCTCGACGCTGGCGGCCTGCTCACTGGTGGCCTGGCTCATCGATTGCGCGGTGGCGCTGACCTCCTCGGAGGCGCTGGCCAGGTTGTCGGCGGCGTTACGCACTTCGCCGATGATATGCGCCAGCTTGCCGACCATGTTGCGCATGGCGTTGAGCACCATGCCGGTTTCATCCTTCCCGCCCGGCTCGATGTGCGCGTTGAGGTTGCCTTCGGCCAATTGCTCGGCGGCGCTCGCGGCCTGGCGCAACGGGCGGGAAATGATCCGCGCGATGAACATCGCCAGGCCCAGGCCGATCAACAGGGCGGCGACCAGTACCGCGATGATCGACACCCGTGCGCTTTCATACAGCACGGAACCCTTGTCACCTGCGGCCGTTGCGCCGGCATCATTGAGCTCGACCATTTTCTGCAGACGGGCCGTCACCTCATCGAAATGCCCCTTGGATTCTCCCCTGAGCAAACCGCGCGCCTGGGCTTCCTGGTTCTGGCGAGAAAACTCAAGCACCTGCTTGCTGCTTGCAAGGTAGGCGTCCCAAGCGCTTTTCACGCTGGCCAGGAGTTGCCGATCTTCATCGTTCGACAGCAATTGCTCGTAGGTGCCCATGCGGGTTTCGAACTGTTGGCGCGCGTCGGCGGCTTCGCGTTCGGCCTGGGCCTTTTCCTCGGCAATCTCGGTGCCGATGTGGCGGTTCTCTTTCAAGCGATAGTTGGCGGCAAAAAAGCGCATGCCTGCCGCGGCACGCATGGAGGGCATCCAGTTGCCCTTGATGTCCTGGGCGGCCTGGTTGACGGCACCGAGCTGGAGGATGGCGAAGCCGCCCATGGCCCCAGTGAGCGCCAGGACCACCAGGAATGAACAGATCAACTTGGTGGAAATCTTAAGATCGTAGAACCATTTCATCGGGGAACCTCCATGGAATTGCAAATGCGTCAGCGAGCGACGGCCGGTGGCGACTGAGGCGCCTGGGCCGTGCGGGCTTCCAGTTGTACGATTTGGTTGAGCAGTACCGGTACATCCAGGATCAGGGCCACCGCGCCGCTGCCCAATATGGTCGAGCCGCTGATGCCACGCAGTGCACCGAACAACTTGCCCAGGGGTTTGATCACGGTCTGGAACTCGCCGAGCAGGTCATCCACCACCAGCCCGGCCTTATGCTCGGCGTAACGCACCACCACCACATTCTGGCGTCGGGTCGCGGGGCCTTCGTGGCTGAAGTGGTCGCGCAGGTGCACCAACGGCAACACCTCGCCACGCAGGTCCAGATAACCCGTGTCGCGACTGGACTGGCGCTGCTGTTCATCCAGCTCGATACACTCCTGGACCATGTCCAGGGGAATCACGTAGGTGGATTGGTCGATGCCGACCAGGAACCCATTGATGATCGCCAGGGTCAGCGGCAAGCGAATGCGCACCACGGTGCCCTGGCCGGGACGGCTGTCGAGGTCGACGGTGCCGCGCAACAAGGTGATATTGCGCTTGACCACGTCCATGCCGACACCGCGCCCGGACAGGTTGGTCACCGCCTCGGCGGTGGAGAACCCCGCCTCGAAGATCAGGTTGTAGATCTCCTGGTCGTTGAGCACCGCACCGCTGGCCACCAGCCCGCGTTCCTGGGCCTTTTGCAGGATGCGTTCGCGGTTGAGGCCGGCGCCGTCGTCGGCGATCTCAATGACGATGCTCCCCGAGTCGTGGTAGGCATTGAGGCTCAGATGCCCCTTGGCCGACTTGCCGGCCGCACGCCGCGCATCGGCGCTTTCGATGCCGTGGTCCATGGCGTTGCGCAACAGGTGCATCAGCGGGTCGCCGATCTTCTCGACCACGGTCTTGTCCAGTTCGGTTTCCGCGCCGCTGATGCTCAGTTCGATGTCCTTGCCCAGTTCCTGGCTGATATCGCGCACCACGCGGCGGAAGCGGTTGAATGTGTCGCCGATGGGGATCATGCGCAAATGCAGGGCGCCATCGAGGATCTCTTCCACCAGCCCCGATACCGTCGAGGAGGCCTCGTGCAACGGGTCGTTGTTACAGGACCGGGCCAGCAGGTTCGCGCCGGCGCTGGCGATCACCAGCTCACCCACCAGGTTGATCAACTCGTCGAGTTTGTCGGCGTTGACGCGCACGTAATTGCCGTCGCGGCTTTTCGCTTCGCCGGTCGCCAGACGCTGCGGTGCAGCCGTCACAAGGGCTGGCTCGGCCTGCGTGCCCGGTTCGCCCGCCGGGGCCTGGGTGCTGTCGGGCGCTTCATCGACGGCACTGATGTGCACCTCACAGTCGTCACGCACGAAATCGAACACCTCGTTGAGGCTGGCGTGGCTGGCCGTCGAGCGCAGGTCGATCTCGAAACCCAGGTAGCAGCTTTCCGGGTCCCAGCTGTCCATGGGCGGGATGCTGTCGGTCAGGATGGCGACCTGTATCAACTGCCCCAAGGTCTCGAGGTAGCGCAGAAATGACAGCGGGTCCATGCCATTACGGAACACATCCGTGCCGAAGCGCAGGGAAATATGCCAAAGCACTTCGACCGCCACGTCGTCGGTCACCTCGGCGGTTTCGACGCTGGCAACGGCAGTTCGCATCGGCTGGTAGGCACTCAGCGCCTCGCGCAATGCCTCGCCGCGCTCCAGAGCGGCAGGCGTCGGCACCTCACCGCGGTTGGCGACCACTTCGACCAGTTCGAGCATGTGGTCGCCGCACTTGAGCAGCAGCGCGATCAAGGCAGCGTCCACCGCCACACTGCCTTCGCGCAGGCGGTCAAGCACGTCTTCGACGATATGCGTGAACCCCACGATCGACGCCAGGCCGAAAAGGCCCGCCGAACCCTTGATGGTATGCGCGGCGCGGAAAATCGCGCCGATGGCATCCTGGTCGCCGGGCTCGCTTTCCAATTGCAGCAGGGATTGCTCCATGGCCTGCAACAGCTCGCGCGCCTCTACGATGAATGTCTGCTGTGCCTGATCGAGATTAATGCTCACCGTGACTTTCCTTGTCGATCAAAAACATGGGAAGCGCTGACTATGAGGCCGCGCTGCGACACAGTTGGAGCGCCTGCGTGACCGCCTGGCTCTGGCCGGTCACGCTCAAGGCTATGCCGGCATTACTGGCCTCTCGTCGGATAACCGCGAGCAACTGCAAGCCGGCGCCATCCATCTCTGTGACCTGCGACAGGTCCAGTTCCAGGCGGGGTGCCGCGCCCATCTGCGGCAGCAGCGCCGCCGCCAGTTCCGCTACGGTGTAGATCGTAAGCTCGCCGTCAATGCGCACCTGGGCAGTGTCGTCGAGTGTTTCAGTGGTAATCGGCATGGGAGCCTCCCTGGCGCCGGGATCAAGGCAGGATCAGTTTAGACACAGCTGCCAACATCTGCGCAGGCTGGAACGGCTTGACCACCCAGGCCTTGGCGCCGGCGGCCTGGCCCTCGGCCTTTTTCGACTCCTGGGACTCGGTGGTGAGCATGATGATCGGGGTGAACTTGTAGTTGGCCAGCTTCTTGACCTCCTTGACGAAGGTGATGCCGTCCATGTTGGGCATGTTCACGTCGCTGATGATCAGGTGCACTTTCTGCCCGGTCAGCTTGCCCAGGGCATCCTTGCCGTCGCTGGCCTCGATGACGTCGTAACCGGCGCTTTTCAAGGCTATGCCGACCACTTGCCGCACGCTGCTGGAGTCGTCGACCACTAATACACTCTTCGCCATGATGTGCTCCTAAAAGAAGGTGATGTCTTGAGAATTCTGCTGGACGGCCGCCTCTCCATGGTGCAGGCGCCGTTGCTCGTCGGTGGCATAGGTGGCTTCCATGCGCGCCAGCCATTGGCGGGCGTCGACGGCCACCGGCTGGTCCGGGGCCTGGCTGGCCTGCAGGAGGTGCTCATGCAGGGCGTGCATGTTGTCGCGCACGTGGCTGAGGATCTGGCTGACCCGGTCCTGGAATTGCAGGTTGACCAGCACTTCGGTCATCTCATCCCGGATGCCGTAGCTTTCCTGCTTGAGCAGGTCGGCGGATTCGGCCAGGCGCCCGGTGATGTTCTGGAAGCGTTCGAGCACTACTTGAATACTGTTTTCGGACTCGGCCACCGAATGGCTGTCCTGGTCGGCACTGCTGGACGCGGCCTGGACCAATTGCGTAATGGCGTTGTTGATGATGTCGACCTTGGCCGACATCTGCTGGCCGGTTTCACTGGATTTGCTCGACAGGCTGCGCACCGCGTCGGCCACCACCGCAAAACCGCGCCCGGCCTCACCGGCACGCGCCGCCTCGATGGCGGCGTTGAGGGCCAGCAGGTTGGTTTGCGCGGCAATCGCTGCCACATCGGCGGCCATGGTCCGCAGTTCGCCGGTATAGGCGGTCAGGCTGCGGACCTGGGCCAGGGTCTGGTCACGGCTGGTTTGGGTGGCCTTGAGCGAATTGATCACCTGGCTCAGCTCGCTGTCACTGCGTGCCAGCACCTCAAGCGCGCCGTCGGCGGCCTGCCCGTCCAGTTCACCGGCCGCGTGCTGCGAGGCTTGTACCGTCTCCTGCAATCGTGCGGCGATCCCGGTGAAACGGTTGGCCAGGCTCACGATCGCTTCTTCGGTCTGATGGCGCGAGCTTTCCACCTGCTTGGCCCAGATGGGCATGGCGCCCAGCAATACCTCATCGAGCTGGGCACGAGAGGCCATGCCGTCGTGCACCGCGTGCGCATCTGACTGTTCCGCCAGTGCAAGCGCTTGCAGCATCGCGTTGCGCTGCGAACTCGCGCTCCAGGCACAGGCACCGAGGCCGATCAGCACCAGTACCGTGCAGGCCAGCAGATTGGCCGGCGAGGTTGATTGCACGAGTATCCACAACACGGCGGGCACGACCGGGATCAAAGCGAACCAGCGAAAACGTGGATAAACGGGAAGAGGCAGGCGGCTGGATTGGCGCTGGGGCATGAGTTCGATCCTTGAACGTTGTTGCGGATGTAAGTGACATAGTTGTTATCTGCCCTGTAACTTGCAACTTGAGGTGACTTAGGTGCCTTCCGTCTGGTTTATGAACCGTGGGTGACAGATCGGTCAGTTCTGGGTCCTTGTTCCTGAAGGATCAGCGGTGGTTTACCGAACAGGGGGTTGTCGCAGCGCTGGCTAGCGAGTCTGTCTTTCAGGCTGAGAAATCTCTTTGTGGTGAGGGGGCTTGGTTCCGTGGCGGCCTCTGGGCCGACCATGTCGTTGGGTTTGACCGAGTACATATCCGTTGCTGCGGTCACGGCCACTTAGGGTTCCGCTCTTACAGCGGGTCACTTTTGGAAAGAGCCCAAAAGTAACCAAAAGGCTCTCGCCCCACCACTCGGTACCTCGCCTAGGCTCGGTATGCCCGAACGCAGGCTTGAATCCGTGGGCCGCCGTCATGGGCCATCCCTGGCCCAGGACGGCTAACCCGGCGTCCTGCCGGGTTACCCACGGATTCAAGCCTGCGTTCGGCCAGCGTGGTTAACGGGGCGACTGAGATCAAGATCAAAAGCCAGAGCCAGAGCCAGAGCCAGAGCAGATCAAAAGATTGCTGACTTCGTCAGCGGTTAAGGAAGTAGAAGCCACACCGCGTACGCTTCAAAGATCAGGTCGGCTTTAAGGCCGCCTCGCTTTGGCTTTTGATCTAAAATCGCCCCGTCAAACACGCTGGCCGAACGCAGGCTTTGGAGCGTGGGTAACCCGGCAGGACGCCGGGTTAGCCGCGCTGGGCCATGGATGGCCCATCGCGGCGGCCCACGCTCCAAAGCCGGAGTGAGGGCACACCGAGCCTAGGCGAGGTGCCGAGTGTTGGGGCGAGGACCTTTTGGTTACTTTTGGGTCCCTCCAAAAGTGACCCGCTGTAAGAGCGGAACCATAGGCAGCCGTTACCGCAGCAACGGATATGTACTCGGTCAACTCCAACGACATGGTCGGCCCGAAGGCCGCCACGAAAGTAAGCTGCCCATACTCAGGATTGCCTGACCACCGCGCGTCATCGGTCACAGAGCTGCGCCTTCATGTTTGCACCAAAACAAAACGGCACCTGGGTGCCGTTTTGTGTTCCACGCCCCGGCACGTTTACTTACGCGCGGCCTCCCACTGCTTGAGCAGGTCGCCGTAGGCCACGGTCTCGCCTTTCGGTTTCTCGTTGGCCAGTTTCGGTTTCGGCGCGCCCGGCTGGTCGAACCAGTATTGCGCGTCACGCTCGGGGTTCATTTTCGGGCCGCACACCGGCTGCACCTTGGAGCGTTCCAGGCGCGTCATGATCGCGTCCTGCTCCTTGGCCAGGTTGTCGAGGGCCTGTTGCGGGGTTTTCTCGCCGCTGGCGGCGGCGGCGATGTTGCTCCACCACAGTTGCGCCAGACGTGGGTAGTCCGGCACGTTGGTACCGGTCGGGGTCCACTCGACCCGCGCCGGGCTGCGGTAGAACTCCACCAGGCCACCGAGTTTCGGCGCCATGTCGGTCATGGCCTGGGAGTTGATATCGGACTCACGAATCGGCGTCAGGCCGACGATGGTTTTCTTCAGGGACACGGTTTTCGAGGTGACGAACTGCGCGTACAACCAGGCCGCGAGTTTCTGCTTCTCCGGCGTCGACTTGAGGAAAGTCCAGGAACCCACGTCCTGGTACCCCTTCTTCATGCCTTTTTCCCAATACGGTCCGACCGGCGACGGCGCCATGCGCCATTTCGGCGTGCCGTCGGCGTTCACCACCGGCAGGCCCGGCTTGGTCATGTCGGCGGTAAACGCGGTGTACCAGAATATCTGCTGGGCGATGTTGCCCTGGGACGGCACCGGGCCGGATTCGGAGAAGGTCATGCCCGCCGCTTCCGGGGGGGCGTAGGCTTTCATCCAGTCCACGTATTTCTGCGTGGCGAACACCGCCGCCGGGCCGTTGGTGTCGCCGCCACGGGTGACGCTGGAGCCCACCGGGTGGCAGTCCTCCACGCGGATGCCCCACTCGTCCACCGGCAAGCCGTTGGGCAGGCCCTTGTCGCCGCCACCGGCCATGGAGAACCAGGCATCGGTGAAGCGCCAGCCCAGGGACGGGTCTTTCTTGCCGTAGTCCATGTGCCCATAGATGCGCTTGCCGTCGATTTCCTTGACGTCTTCACTGAAGAATTTGGCGATGTCTTCATAGGCCGACCAGTTCACCGGCACGCCGAGGTCATAGCCGTATTTTTCCTTGAACTTGGCTTTCAGCTCCGGACGCTCGAACCAGTCGGCGCGGAACCAGTAGAGGTTGGCAAACTGCTGGTCGGGCAGCTGGTAGATCTTGCCGTCCGGCGCGGTGGTGAAGGAGATGCCGATAAAGTCCTTGATATCCAGGGTTGGCGAGGTAAAGGCCTTGCCTTCGTTGGCCATCAGGTCGGTGATGGATTCGGTCTTGCCATAACGAAAGTGCGTACCGATCAAGTCGGAATCGTTGACCCAGCCGTCATAGATATTCTTGTCGGACTGCATCTGGGTTTGCAGTTTCTCCACCACGTCGCCTTCCTGCAGCAGGTCGTGGGTCAGCTTGATGCCGGTGATTTCGCTGAAGGCCTTGGCCAGCACCTTGGATTCGTACTCGTGGGTGGTGAGGGTTTCCGACACCACGTTGATCTTCATCCCACGGAACGGTTCCGAGGCTTTGATAAACCACTTCAACTCCTCCAACTGCTGGTCGGCCGTGAGGGTCGACGGCTTGAACTCGCTGCCGATCCATTTCTTCGCCGCATCTTCATACGCATCAGCCCAGGCCGAAGCGCTCAAACCGCTGAGGGCCAGTACGGCGGCCAATGAAATGCTATGTCGCAGCTTATTGTTTTTATTCAACATAGAGACCTCCTGGTTAATTTCAAAAAGGACTACAAACGCCACAACCCTCTGTAGGAGCGAGCTTGCTCGCGAAAAACCCGAGGACACCGCGTACATCCAGAATGCCCGCGTTATCGTTGGCGATTTTCGCGAGCAAGCTCGCTCCTACAAGGTGTCGGGGCACTAGCCCCAACGCATCACACTCAACAGCCATACCAGGGAGAGCGCGGACGCTACCCAGATGCTCCAGTCGGTAACGCCGATCACCAGCAAATGCAGGTAGGCGCTGCCGAGAAGACCGATAAACAAGCGATCACCACGGGTGGTGCTGATCGGCAGGACGCCGCGCCGCGGAATGCTCGGCGAGCGCAGCTCCCAGGTGGTCATGCCCGCCAGAATCAGGGCAATGCCGCCAAAGAACAGTGCAGTGGGGGTGGTCCAGGCCATCCATTCCATCATCGACTCCTCAGACCCGGCCCAGGGCAAAGCCCTTGGCCACATGGTTGCGAACAAACCAGATCACCAGCATGCCGGGCAGGATGGTCAACACCCCCGCCGCTGCCAGCACCCCCCAATCGATACCCGACGCCGACACCGTGCGGGTCATCACCGCGGCGATGGGCTTGGCGTTGACCGAGGTCAGGGTGCGCGCCAGCAGCAGCTCGACCCAGGAAAACATGAAGCAGAAAAACGCGGTCACACCGATGCCGGAGCCGATCAACGGGATAAAAATCTTCACGAAGAACTTGGGAAAACTATAGCCGTCGATGTAGGCGGTTTCGTCGATTTCCTTGGGCACCCCCGACATGAAGCCCTCCAGGATCCACACCGCCAGCGGTACGTTGAACAGGCAGTGGGCCAAGGCCACGGCGATGTGCGTGTCGAACAGGCCGATGGACGAATACAGCTGGAAAAACGGCAGCAGGAACACCGCGGGTGGCGCCATGCGGTTGGTCAGCAGCCAGAAGAACAGGTGCTTGTCACCCAGGAAGCGGTAGCGCGAGAAGGCATAGGCTGCCGGCAACGCCACGCTCAGGGAAATCACCGTGTTCAGGCTCACGTAGTACAGCGAGTTGAGGTAACCGGTGTACCAGCTGGGGTCGGTGAAGATCACCTTGTAGTTGGCCAGGGTGAAATCCTGCGGAAACAGGGTCAGCCCGCCGAGGATTTCGGTGTTGCTCTTGAAGGACATGTTCAGCAGCCAGTAGATCGGCACCAGCAGGAACAGGATGTAGATCAGCAGCGGAATAACCTTGCGCTTGCTCATGTTGGCGGCCTCAGCGGTTGGCGTCGGAGTGGGTCATGGCGGTGTAGAACAGCCAGGACACCAACAAGATGATCAGGAAGTACACCAGGGAAAACGCCGCCGCCGGGCCCAGGTCGAATTGGCCTACGGCCATCTGGGTCAGCGTCTGACTGAGGAACGTCGTGGCATTCCCCGGCCCGCCCCCCGTGAGGACGAAGGGCTCGGTGTAGATCATGAAACTGTCCATGAAGCGCAGCATCACCGCGATCAGCAGCACGCTTTTCATCTTCGGCAACTGGATATGCCGGAACACCGCCCACGCCGAAGCCCGATCGATACGTGCGGCCTGGTAGTACACATCCGGGATCGCTCGCAGCCCGGAATAACACAGCAGCGCCACCAATGAGGTCCAGTGCCACACATCCATCACCAGCACGGTGACCCAGGCGTCCATGGTGTTGGCCGCATAGTTGTAGCTGATGCCCAGGGCGTTGAGGCTATAGCCCAGCAGACCGATATCGGCACGGCCGAAAATCTGCCAGATGGTGCCCACCACGTTCCACGGAATCAGCAACGGAATGGCCAGGATGATCAGCACCAGCGACGACCAGCGGCCCTTGGTCGGCATGGTCAGGGCGATGGCGATACCCAGGGGGATTTCGATCAGCAGCACGCAAGCCGAATAGATGAACTGGCGCAGCAGCGAGTCATGCAGGCGTGGGTCGAGCAGCACCTGCTTGTACCAGTCGGCGCCGACGAAGTAGCGGCTGGACTGGTCGAAGATGTCCTGCACCGAATAGTTGACCACCGTCATCATCGGGATCACCGCACTGAACGCCACCAGCAGGAACACCGGCAACACCAGCCACCAGGCCCTGTTGTTCTGCACCTTGTTCATGGCTGCACCTCCAGCAGGTAGTCGTCGGCATACACCATCAGCCACTGCGCGGGAAAGCTGATGGACGCCCTGCCCTCGGGCACCGGTTTGTCTTCGGCCAGGCGCACTTTGAGGGTGGCGCCGTCGAGGTTGAGGGTCATGATCTTGTAGGTGCCGAGGTCTTCGAGGTGAGTGACATCGGCCTGCAGGGCGTCAGGGTTGTACTCGTCCCACACGTGAATGAATTCCGGGCGGATCCCCACCTGCAGCGTCTTGTAGTCGCTGCCGGCAATGCGTTGCTGCAAGGCCTCGGATAACGGCAGAAGCGTACCGGCAAAGCGCACACCGCCGGCCTCGGCCTGCACTTCGATCAGATTCATCCCAGGGCTACCGATGAAATAGCCGACAAAGGTGTGGCTGGGCCGTTCGAACAACTCACGGGGCGTGCCGAACTGCACGATCTGCCCGCCGTACATCACCGCGATCTTGTCGGCGAAAGTCGAGGCCTCAAGCTGGTCATGGGTGACGTAGACCATGGTGATATTGAACTGCTCATGGATCTGCTTGAGCTTGCGCCGCAGCTTCCACTTCAGGTGCGGGTCGATCACCGTCAGCGGTTCGTCAAAGAGGATGGCCGACACGTCATCCCGCACCAGGCCACGGCCCATGGAGACTTTCTGTTTTTCGTCGGCGGTGAGGTTGCGGGCTTTTTTGCTCAGCAGGTTTTGCAGGTCGAGGACTTCGGCAATTTCCTGCACCTTGCTGTGAATTTTCGCCTCGGCCATGCCTTGGTTTCGCAGGGGAAAGGCCAGGTTATCGAACACGGTCATGGTGTCGTACACCACCGGGAACTGGAACACCTGGGCGATGTTGCGTTTTTCCGGGGTGAGGTCATTGACCACTTTGCTATCGAACAGCACCTGCCCTTCGGACGGGCTCAGCAGGCCGGAGATGATATTGAGCAACGTCGACTTGCCGCAGCCCGACGGCCCGAGCAAGGCGTAGGCACCGCCCTGCTCCCACACGTGGTTCATTGCCCGGATGGCGTAGTCCTCAGGGCCGCTCGGCGTGGGACTGTAGCTGTGCGCCAGGTTCTGCAAATGGATCTCGGCCATCAGGCAACCCTCGCGACGCGGCGCCCGGGGGCCTGGACCAAACGGCCCTGGCCATCGAACACAAACAGTTTATGGGTGGGGATGTACACGCGGATCGGCGCGTCGACGTCGTACTCATGCACCCCCGGCAGGTGCAGCACCAGCAGGAAGTGCTCGCTGCGCACATGCAGGAAGGTTTCCGAACCGCTGATCTCGGCGACTTCCACGGTCACCGCCAGCTCGAGGTCGTCGTCGTTGCTCGGCACCAGGCTGATATGGCTGGGGCGCACACCAAAGCGGAATTCGCCTTCGCCGATGGGACGCAGGTCAACGTTCAGCGGGAAGTGCACGAAATTGGCGAAGCTCACCTCGTTACCGCTGATACGCCCCGGCATCAGGTTGATCGGCGGCTCGGAAAACAGCTCGGCGGCCAACACGGTCTGTGGCTGGTGATACACCTCGGCGGCCTTGCCGCTCTGGATCACCCGGCCCTCGTGAAGAATGGTGGTGGTGCCGCCCAGGGCCAGGGCCTCGTTGGGCTCGGTGGTGGCGTAGATGGCGATGGTGTGCCGCGCCTTGAACAGCTCGCGCATTTCCTGACGCAGCTCTTCGCGCAATTTGTAGTCCAGGTTCACCAGTGGCTCGTCGAACAGGATCAGTTCGGCGTCTTTCACCAACGCGCGGGCCATGGCCGTGCGTTGCTGCTGGCCACCGGACAGCTCCAGCGGGTGACGTTGCAGGAACTTCTCGATGCGCAGCATCCGCGCGGTTTCCAGCACCTTGCTCTGGATCAGCTCGTTGGACACACCGGCCTGGCGCAACGGCGAGGCGATGTTTTCGAACACGGTCATGGTCGGGTAGTTGATGAACTGCTGATACACCATCGACACGTTGCGCAGGCGCACCGGTTTGTGGGTGACATCCACGCCGTTCATCAGGATGCGCCCGCTGTCGGGCTTGTCCAGGCCCGCCATCAGGCGCATCAGGCTGGTCTTGCCGGACAGGGTGCGACCAAGCAAGACGTTGAAGGAGCCGGCTTCGAAGCGCAGGTTGGCGTCGTCGATCCAGGTTTGGCCTTCGACGACGCGGGAGACATGTTCCAGGGTCAATGACATGACACGACCTTTTTATTATTGGAATGAATCTGGCCAGTCGTCAGAGCGAGTTTCATGCCAAAAACGGCAGGTGCTTGATCCGCAAGGAAATGGGTGAAACGGGATGTTCAGGAGCGAACAGAAATGAACAGGTCTGGCTGAACAACTGAACAATCCGGGGGTTGACAATGAACAGTTATGAACAACACTCTTTGAACCCGATTGACGTGGTTGCATCCGTTGATTGTGCAAGACCCCAAAACAATAAAAAGAAGGTCGCCCCATGGCCGAACCCCTGGCTCACGACACCCTTATCCAGGAATCCTGGCGCCGTTGCCGCGCCTTCGGCCTGGACCACCAGAGCACGCCCAGCTTCGATCAACTGCCCGCCGAGGGCATCAGCCAATTGCTGGAAAGCCAGCATTCCCTGGTGCAGACCACGCACCAGGAAGTCCTGCCCTACTACGAAAACATCCTGAGCAATTCCAACTGCCTGATCATGCTGGCCGACAACCAGGGCCAGGTGCTGACCAGTTGGGGCACCCAGCGCTTTATCGAGCCCAAGCTGGCCCGAGGGTTCAGCGCCGGCGCCAGCTGGATGGAGCGTTCCAGCGGCACCAATGCCATCGGCACCGCACTGGCCTGTGCCCAGGCGGTGCATATCGAACATGACGAACACTTCCTCAAGGCCAACCGCTTCATGACCGGCTCGGCAGCACCGATCTTCGATGCCCAGCGCGAAATCATCGCGGTGCTGGATGTCTCCAGTGACAGCTACCTGCCGCCCTCCCACACCCTGGGCATGGTCAAGATGATGAGCCAGACCGTGGAGAATCGGCTGATCCTCAACCTGTTTCGCGGTGAGCATTTCCAACTGACCTTCAACACCGGCCTGAGCAACCTCGACAGCCAATGGGCGGGCCTGCTGATCTTTGACGAGAGCGGCCAGGTGCTCTCGGCCAACCGCCGGGCCGACAACCTGTTGGGCATCAGCCTGTCGCGGGTGATGATCGACAGTTTGTTCAAGGTGTCGCTGCTGGAGTTGCTCAATCAACCGGAGGGCCTGCCCTTTTCGTTGCAGGCGGCGGGACGCAATCGCTTCCAGTGCCTGCTGAAGCGACCGAAGCAGATGCCGGTGCAGGCCCGCGTGTTCAGCGAACCCGTTGCGCCAAAGCCCGCCGCGATTGGTTTGAAGACCCTGCACTTTGGCGATGTGCGCGTGGAAAAAGCCGTGCGCCAGGCCGAGCGTTTGCTGGAGAAGGACATCCCGCTGCTGATCCACGGGGAAACCGGGGTGGGCAAGGAAGTCTTCGTCAAGGCCCTGCACCAGGCCAGTTCCCGCAGCCAGCAGGCGTTTATCGCGGTGAACTGTGCGGCGATTCCCGCCGAGCTGGTGGAATCGGAACTGTTCGGCTACGAAAAAGGCGCGTTCACCGGCGCCAACCAGAAAGGCAGCATTGGCCTGATCCGCAAGGCCGACAAGGGCACGCTGTTCCTCGATGAAATCGGCGATATGCCGCTGCCGACGCAAGCGCGCCTGTTGCGGGTATTGCAGGAGCGTTGTGTGCAGCCGGTGGGCAGCAGCGAGTTGTTCCCGGTGGATTTGCGCATCATCTCGGCCACTAACCGGGCCTTGCGCGAGCAGGTCCAGGCCGGGCGCTTTCGCGAGGACTTGTACTACCGCATCGGCGGCCTGACCCTTGAATTGCCACCGCTACGCGAGCGCAGCGACAAACGGGCGCTGTTCCAGCAACTGTGGCAGCAACACCGGGAGCCAGGCCAGTGGGCCGGGCTCAGCGCCGAGGTGCTGGCACTGTTCGAACAGCACCCGTGGCCCGGCAACCTGCGCCAGGTGAGCAGCGTGCTGCAGGTGGCGCTGGCGATGGCCGAGGAACAGCCGATCCGCCCGGAGCATCTGCCGGACGATTTTTTTGTCGATTTGAACGTGACGGCGCCACTGCCCGCCAGTGAACACCTGGATGCCAGCATCGACCTGACCCAGCGCTTGAAGGCCGCTGGCGGGAATATTTCCCACCTGGCGCGGGAGCTGGGGGTGAGCCGCAACACCCTGTACAAGCGCCTGCGCCAGAACGAACGCTAGCGCGGCTTGACCACCACCAGCAGGTCGGTGAAGTACTCCACCTGGATCGGCAGGTTATCCGCCAGGGTCGACAGCGCCGCCGCCGTGTCATCCAGCTTGAACACCCCCGTCACCCGCAGGTTCTGCAAGGCCTGAGGGTCGAAGCGCAGCAGGCCGTGGCGGTAGCTGGCCAGGGTTTGCAGCACTTCGCTCAGGGGTTGGTCGTTGACCTTGAGCAG
Source organism: Pseudomonas sp. Yb2C2 (assembly GCF_052112325.1). Classification (NCBI taxonomy): domain Bacteria; kingdom Pseudomonadati; phylum Pseudomonadota; class Gammaproteobacteria; order Pseudomonadales; family Pseudomonadaceae; genus Pseudomonas; species Pseudomonas sp. Yb2C2. The sequence goes on from NZ_JAVAJK010000003.1 coordinate 89,872, forward strand.
GCCACGGGTCCAGGCGTCCGGGTCGGTGTCGTCGGTAGCCTGGGGCGGTTGGGCGCGACCATGGTCGAGGACCGAACGCTGGCCGGCAGTGACCTTGACCCCTTCGCTGCTGTCCCCTTTGACTGCCACGGTGGACTCGATCACCGTCACCACCGTCGTGCCGTCTGGCGCGCGCTTGACCAAATAACGCGTGCCCAGTGCCGTCGCCGTGCCTTGGTCGGTACGCACCACGAAGGGCCGCGTCGCATCCTTGGCCACGTCGACCCAGAGCTCGCCTTGCAGCAGTTCGATCACCCGTTGGTGGCCGTCGAATTTCACGTCCACCGCCGAGTTGCTGTTGAGTTGCAACTGGCTGCCGTCTTCAAGGACGATCTGGCGCCGCTCGCCCACGTCGGTGCGCTGGTCGGCCATCCACACCGGCAGGTGCGTAAGGCCCAGCCAGCCGCAGAGTAATACGCCGAGCACGCCCATCGCCTGGGCACCGCGCGCGCGACGCGGGGCAAATGCGCGGTTCAGGGCCACGCGTGCGGGTTGTGCAGGCAAGGCATCGAGGCTTCCCCACAGCGCGCGCATGCGGTCGATGGCGACGGCGTGACGAGGGTCTGCCTGGCACCAGGCGTTGAAGGCCTGACGCTCGGCGTCGCTGACCTCGTCGTCGTGCAGGCGGGTCAGCCAATTTGCCGCTTGCTGGATGATCTGTTCGGAGTTCATGCCAGCGGGTCTGCCGCGTGCAGGCTGTGATAGCAGTGCACCAGGGCGCTGGAGATGTAGTTTTTGACGGTACTGGCAGACACGTCCAGGCGCGTGGCGATTTCGCTGTAGGTCAACCCGTCCAAGCGACTCAACAGGAAGGCTTCGCGGGCCTTGGCGGGCAAGCCGGCAAGCATTTCGGCGATGCGTTCCAGGGCTTGCAGGGCGATATGGATCGCGGCCGGGTCGGGCATGCCGGCGTCCTCGCTCTGGATCACCAGGGCTTCCATGTAGGCTTTTTCAATGCGTCGACGCCGGGCGCCATCGATCAGCAAACGCCCCGCCGTGGTGGCCAGGAAGGCCCGGGGTTCCTGGATATTTTGCGGCTCGGCCAGCATCAGCACGCGGATGAAGGCATCGTGGGCCAGGTCGGCGGCGTGCTGGGAACACCCCAGTTTTCGGCGCAGCCAGCCCTGCAACCAGCCGTGGTGCTCGCGGTACATCGCCGTAAGGGTCTGCTGACGCACTGAATCGCCCAGCGCGGCCGGAATGTCATGCATGCGCAAAAGAGTCTCAAATGGGAAGAGTTACCAATTGCGCAAACAATGCCAGTAAAACGGTGTAGGAGCAAGGCCCTCCCCGTCGCAGCCCGCTCGCCACAGGGGGCTGGATAGCTGCGGCTTAGCGCCAGCTCCATGAGACACCGGTGTAGATCCCGCGTCCGTCCGCCGGGGTGGAGCGTGCGACATCCAGGCCCTTGTCGTCGTAGCCCGGCGTGACGGTGTTGGCGTAGCGGCGGTTGGTGAGGTTGCGCAGGTCGACCCAGGCTTGCCAGTCCTGCTTGGGTGCGTCGTAGCCGAAGGTCGCGCCCAGAAGGGTGTAGGACGCGGCGTAATAGGAATTGGCGTAATCCACCGCCACCCGCGAGGAATGCTCGGTATTGAGGCTGGTGTAGAAGCCCGTCGGGTGGCCGTAGCGCAGTTGCGCCTGATAGTAGTGCTGGGGGATGCCCGGCAAGCGGTTGCCGCCGAAACGGTCGTCGTCGCGGTAGTGGAAGTCGCTGAAGGTATAGGCCTGGCGCAGGTCGAGCTTACCGCTGCGGCCGCCGTCCCACAGCGGGCTGAGCAGGCCCAGCTCCACGCCCTGATGCACGGTGGGGCTGGCATTGGATTCGGCGACGATGGCATTGCTGGTCGAGGTCTGGGCCTGGGTTTCCACGGTGAGCAGTTCGTGGCGCACTTCGGAGCGGTACAGCGCCAGGTCCCACTGGCCGAGCCATGCTTCGCCACGGCCACCGATTTCCAGAGTGGTGGCAGTCTGGTTTTTCAGGCTGACGCCTTCGCGCTGTAATCCAGTGGCCGGGCCGCTGCCCGCTGGAAAGTATTTGTTGGAACCCCAGATCATCGACCACGCATGCGGCGGCTCGACCGAGCGGCTCAGGTTGCCGTACACCTGCAACTGCGGGGTGAAGTCATAGCGCAGGCCGATGCGCGGTGCGTAGTCCCAGTCATGCTGGCTGAGCGGCGCCTGGCCTTCGGGATAGGTGACCTGGGTTTCACGGCGGGTGTAGGTCGCCGCCAGGCCGGTGGTCAGCCACAGGTCCTGGACCAGCTCCAGGTCATTGCCGATATGCAGCACGGTGTCTGACCCCAGGTAGCTGTAGTCGCGGGTCTTGGTGCCTGGGGCATAGGTTGCGGTGTTGCCGGCTGGCGTGCGCACGTATTCCGATGTGCCGTTGTTGGGCATCGCCTGGGTGGTGCGCAGGCCGAGGGTGGTTTTGCTGTCGTGGCCGAACAGCGTGTCCTGGCGGATGTAATTCAAGGTGCTGCTGATATCGGTGTAGGCCACCTTGAGACGGTTGGTGCCTTCGCGCAGGTCCATCGGGTAATCGTGATAGGCCAGCCCGACTTCCAGGCGCGAATTGTCGTCCAACTGCAAGGTGGTCTTGTTGGCGATCCAGGTGGAACCCGGTTGCAGGCGCTTGGAATCGCGGGCAGCGTTGAGACTGTTGGCGGCACGCGGGTCGTGGCTGATCTGGGCGCGGGTGAGTTTGCCGGGGGTGTCGTTGGTGGTTTCGCGGTAGCGGAAATAGAAGCGGGTTTCCAGGTCCGGGTTGAAGCGGTAGCCGAAGTTGGCGGCCATGCCCTTGCCGGTGGCGGCGCTCTGGCGCTGGTAGCCGTCGGATTCCGAGTCGGTGAGGCTGATGTAGTAGTCGGCATCCCCCAGCACCTGGCCCGAACTGATCTCGCGCTGGGCATAGCCACGGCTGCCGGCTTCATAGCGCACTTGCAGCTTGGGCGCATCGTAGCCGGTATGGGTCACGTAGTTGACCGCGCCCCCCAGAGCCAACGCGCCTTGATCAAAACCGTTGGCGCCACGCAGCACCTCGACGCGGCTTTGCCACAGCGGGTCCTTGAGTTCATAAGGGGTGCCGCCGGGGCCGGTCAGCGGCAAGCCATCGAACATTTCGTACAGCCCTGAAGCATGGGCGCCTGGGCTGCGGTTCAGGCCCGAACCACGAATGGACAGCTTCACCCCTTCATTGTTTGCCGCCTTGGCATACACCCCAGGCTGGTACTTGAACACGTCTTCATTGGTGCTCACCCGCCCCTGCTGCACGCTGCTCATGTCGATGTAATTGGTAGCACCGGGCACGCTCTTGAGCTGCGCCTGGGCGACTTCGCCGGCGCCGGCCTCGGGCGTGGTAACTTCGACCGGCGCCAATTGCAAGTCTTCGGCGTGCACCAGGGAGCTAAAGGTCAGGGCGGCGAACAGGAACGGAGGTGGGCGCAGCAGCATGGGCGGATCCTTGGAATTCGGGGGCGTGAAAGGCTGGGCCGTCACGCGAACAGTGATGGGAAGACAACGATGCCCGCCAAGTCACGCCTTAATAACGGACCAGACGCTTCCCACAACAGCGTCGGACCGGATTTATTTTTTAAGTCCAAAATCGAATTAATACATGCAAACTCAATATTTAAAGAAATAACCAGTACGCATTACTGTGGAGCCATCGAGTCACCTACGAGATCGCCTCCCATGCCTGCATCCGCCACCGTCATCGACTTTACCCTCCACCGCAAACGCCGCCAGGCACGTGCTGCGGCCGAGTTGATGTGGGCGATGTACGCAGCGCGCGCAGGGTTGGCGGTGTTTACCACCCACGCCGCAACGCCCAGCGATACACGCCGGGCGTAGGCCAATGAATTTCCTGCATGTGATTCCCGAACCGCCCGAACCGCTGCCCAAACCCAACACCGATGACGATGTGATCAGCCTGTGCGTTGCGCATAACCTGCAACGCCTGCGCAGCAAACGGCACTTGTCACTGGACGCCCTGGCACGCGCCTGCAGCGTGAGCCGGGCAATGCTGGCGCAGATCGAATCCGGGCGCAGCGTGCCGTCGATCAAGGTGTTGTGCAAAATTGCCAAGGGCTTGAAGGTGTCGGTGGCGGCGTTCCTGGAAGACCGCGCGTTCGAAGGGGTGGAAGTGTTGCCGGCGCAGCAGAGCAAGCGCCTGGTGAGTGCCGATGGCGCGTTTATCAGCCGCGCATTGTTTCCCTACGATACGGCACGCCAGTCCGAGTTCTACGAGATTCGCCTGCGGGCACTCGGCGAGGAAGTCTCCCAAGGCCACGGCCCGGGCATCCAGGAAAACCTGGTGGTGGCCCAAGGCGTACTGGAAGTCAGCGTCAATGACGAGCGCTACCTGCTGTCCACCGGCGATTCAATCCTGTTCTACGCCGACCAGCCCCACCGCTACCGCAACCCGGCGGACAGCGAAGCCGTGGCGTTCCTGGTGATCACCTACCCCGAGCGGCTGGATTAATCACGGCAAAAAAAACGCCCCGACTTATCGGGGCGTTTTTTCATCGCGCGGGACCTGTCAGCAGGTGCAGCACATCATCGGCATGCCGTTGCAGCTCATCATCATGGGCATGGCGCAGTCATTCATCATTTTGTTCATGAGCATGCAGCAGTTGTTCATCATGTCCATGCTCATGCCCGGCATCGGCATCATTTTGCACATCATGCCGTCAGCCATCATGGTGCATTCCATGACGCACTTCATCATCAGCATCGGCATGCCCATCATCGGCATCATGTTCATGCCGGTCATCATGGCCATGGCGTCGGCCGACATGCACATCATCGACATGTTGGCGCACTGCATCATCATCGGCATGCCGCAGTTCATCATCATCGCCATCATTTCGGCATTGGTCTTGAACTGGGCCATGTCCATGCCGGCTGCCGGCTTCATGGTGCACATCATGGCGTCAGCGGCCATTTCGCATTTCATGGTTGCCATCATCATCGGCATGCCCATCATCGGCATCATTGGCATGGAGGTGTTCATCGGCATCTGCATTGCATTCATCATGTTCGAAACTCCGTAATCGACAGGAAATGGCTAGGTTCTGGCGTCGATTCTAGAGAGACCGGAGGGCTGCGCAAGACGCCGGCAGAGCAGCAGGAATGGGTGTTCCCAGGCACGCTTAGTCGAACAAGACAGCTGTATTTGGCGTGATAACAGTGATTAGGACGCTATTGCGTTACTTATATCCGTTACCTGGCGGATATGGACGTCATGGATATTCGATTGAGGAATCTCGTCCAATCTTAAGGAAATAAACGGTCTAACGGATGAGCCTAGCCGTCGGGCTTTTCCAGCGACTGCATCAATTCATCGGCCTCCGACCCTGGTGGTAGCCTGAACCCATGCATTTCATCAGTGGCCAGAATTTCCCCCAGAGCAGCGAGCAACTGCGCCTCTGTCGGCGAGTCTCGCAGCAATTTATGCGCGGGCAGCAACAGCTCAGAGGGGACGCCGTGAACGCTCGCGGCGTCGATCACAGCGAAAAGGATAAAGCGCAGGCGTATTTCGCGGTCCGTCGGCCAAGCCGTTTTTCGCTTACCCAAGGTAGGGCCTCGTTTTTTCAGAAAAATCCGAGGCTATTGCGCACAGGGAGGTGTTTCAAGCATCGGAATGCAAGATAGGCCGCTTCCTACATCCAAAGCAGAAACAGCATACCGAACAACCCAATTACTGCACCGGCAGGAAATTCATCAACAACAGGCTTTGTGCATAGTTAAGGCCAATACGGCGGTAGCGTTCGTCGAGCATCTGGGTCAACAGGTCCAGACGCGCAACAATCTTGCCGAACTCGACGGCGAAACTCAGGTTGCTGCCCTCCTCCGAGATCTCATTGGAAAACAGGAGCAGGACACCGTTTGCATCCTGACGCTTGCTGAGCAGCCAGGTGGCCTTCTCGATATTGCGCGCGGCATTGCTGACGAACTGCGGGTTGATCGAGTCGGTAATGTAGAACTCGGTACGCCCACCGTGGGCGGTCACGATCATACTGCCGATGGCATAGATAAACGCCCCGACCCGATCGCCCTGAAACTCAGGGCTCAAGGAGTAGCTCAGCGCCGCCAGGTCGCGACGCTCCCCGAGGGCGGGTAATGAGCGGCGCTGCTCAATGGCCAGGCGGATCTCCCGCGCAGCGCTCACCGCATCCGGATAACCCGACTGGCGCCACTGGTTGGGGTTACGCAGGTAGAGCTTGTTCATGAGCAAATACAGGCTTTGCAAGTTGTCGCGCATGCCCAGGGTCGCCATGCGATCGACACTGGTCTGGAAGAATTCATCGGGTTTGCCATCGCTGAACTGCTTGGCGATATCCCGCCCCTGCTGCTGGGTGCAGCCACTGGCGCAGAGTATCAACACCACGGCCAGCCACAGGGGCCGAGGCACTCGTCGAGTCTTGAATAAAAGTAACGTGCGATCCATCGGCACCCGATCTGGTTCTTTTGCCCACGCGGGAAATCGGCAGGGCTGGGACAAAGATAGATTGGATAAATGAAAAAAAGTGCAATGGGCTGGGCATATAGTTGTAAGCAGAGCCCGCCGGGGACTGAATCGGCCCAATCGTGAAAGATTCGTTTCAGGGCCTATACTCCATGGAACAGTTGCGAGTGTTGTGGGCGATCCAGGGAGGATCTACATCGCGTATGGCACTTCCCCCCGCAGCTGTACAGGAGGGTCGCACAGATGAAACATCCCATTCGAGCTCAGATTTTTGTCCAGGTGATATGCCTGCTTTCGGTGGCTCAGCTTTTCTGCTGAGCCATGGGTCACTGCCTTTAAGATCAGCTGCGCGTGTGGCTGGGGCAGTTTTCGCCCTGTATTTGGGCCCATCAACTTAAATGCCATTGCTGCCGCAGTAGCGTTCGCGCGGGTTTCAAGCGCGGACGGCCCGACACTACGCGTCTGGTATTAACGCGAATGTTTCATTTATCCAGATTCACCAGCTCGTGCATCCGCGCCCCTATCATTCCCCGCAACCATTCAGCGTGAAACGCCATTTCGTCCAGAGAGATACCCTCACCCAACCGATATTCGAAAACCTTGTCCTTGGGTACCTGACCCACGAGGTGGAAATGCCCATGGCGATCAAACCGGGCGAGGACGTAGGGGCAGACGTAAATGATGTTGCTGAATGGCACCCGCACTTCGTAGGGCCTGCGGCCACGACGGATAACCGTGAGGCTAAGCAGTTGCTGGTTTTCATCGAACGTGAAGGCCTCCACATGAGGCGTAGAGGCCATCCAGGCAAACATCGCACCGATGAGCACTGCGGTACCGAGCATGAACAGGATGAGCGCCGACGTCGTAAAACTCGATTCAGCGCTGGGCGGCGTGCCCTGAAGCGCTCCGAGCCCGGCCAGGAGCAACATCACCAGCCCATAGCCCGGCAACAGCATCAGTAGCGCAATGTAGAACCCCAGGATCCCCCGACCACTGCCGCCAACGCTCGGTAGATCCGGGCCGTAATACCAGGTGGGTGGGTGCGCGACAGGGCTTCCAGTGCTTGGCGCTCCGGGAAGCGTGGCGACGAGGTGAGGTGGGTCTTGACGGTTCATCCAACAGGCTCCAGGGGTTGCAGCGTTCAATAATGGGCGAAAAGCCAGGAACCTTTGCGTTCCCCTCAAACCGTTAGTTGGACGCCCGCCTACGGGCGGCCTTACTTGAGCAGGGCAATCACCGCGCAGACAATCATGATCGCCAGCGCCGGCCACTGCATGGGCATGAAAAAGAAGTGATGGCGCACGCCATCTTCATGCACCTGCCGATTCAGGACAAAGCCCAGCACGGTATTGATGGCCGAGCCAATCCCCACCCCCATCAACAGTTGCATCAGTGAGGTATTGCCGGGTTTGACGCTGGGGTCGGGCCACACCCCCATCAGCAGCAACACCATGGCCACCGGCGTGAACAGTGTCAGCCAGCCTGCGCCGCGATAGATCATCGTTTAATCCTCATGAATGACACGATTGGCTCAAGCCGGTTCGCGTGCTTGCTCTTCAGCCGCAAACACGGCATCGAGTGTGTTGAGGAACAGGTCGTGGCTCAGAATGCCGGTGGCGATGGTCGACAACACGGGTTTGCCGCTCTCGTCCTTGATCACCACCTTTTCGGTCCAGGCGTTGAGGTCGACGGTACGCAGCGACGACATCGGCACCTTGCGCCCCTGGTATTCGAGAAAATCCTGGCTCACCACAATCGGCGTCGTGGTGATTTTGAGGAAGTTGCCGCTGACACGCTTGCCCCAGACCTGCCCGGAGCTGATGCAATTGAACCTGACCGCCCCACCCGACTCCAGCGTCGCCCGCACCCCCGGCAGACGTGCACGTACGTGCAGCTCACGGACCAACTGCTGGAAATCGTGAAAGCCCTTGAGGCTCTCGATCACTCGATGAAACGGCTCCGTGGCATTACGACGGTAAGCCACGTTGGTGATCATGCCGGTCAGCACGGTTTGCCCGGAGCCAAACAGATACAAGTCATCGATCTCGGCAAAGGCGGTGTATTCGCGCTGATCGTTGATGATGCGCTCGATACCATGCTCATACACGTCGTAAAGCGGCGCACGCAGTTTCCTGTGCCAGGCGTAAGCGGCAAATACACCCAGCCCGAGAACCGCCAGCAAAGCGCTGGTGGCGTAAATCAAGGTATGGGGGCTGCTGAAGCTGAAGGCCATGCCACGGGACGTCTGGAGGCTGACCGGCCCTTCATTGCCCGGTGGCAGGATCGTGCCCAGATACAACACAAACCCGGCGAGACCTAACAACACAACGCCAAATATCAAACTGAAAATCAGAAAACCCTTGCCGTGACGGAAACTGGCGATCAGTTCGCCGGTGGCGGAAGGCGCTTGGGAGGGGGATGACTGCATAACGCTTGCGTCCTTGTAATGGGGTTGCGCGCACCGCTGTTTATGCGGGGCCGATTGAACCCTGCCGTCATTGGGCGGGCTTGGCACGGCAGGTTGGAACATGGCCCATTAACATCGTTCCCTGTGCATATGGGTTAATGCCAACGGGTTCACAACGTTCGCGACATTGGGGCCGGAAACACGAAAGCCCCGCTAAGGCGGGGCTTTCGTTTAAGTCCTGGCGGGAAACCACGCCTGGGACCCTCGTCATCTTTCGGACAATGCAGCGCTTGTTTCACCAGCTGGCAAAAGACGTCCCCGGACGTGGAATCATTATCGGGCTTGGCGAAGCACAAGCTCCGACAGACGGGTCTTAACTCGGAAGCAGAACTCACGAATTTGAAATTGATAAGCCGGCATAACCATGTAGTTTAAATCGGGACCCAATGAGTCTTTAATTTCCATGTATTTGGCAGTCTTGGCAGCAATGGCCTGGTATTGCGCCTCGTATTTATCGTAAGACGCTTTGTTGTAGACCTTTAAAACATCCAGTTCTTTACGGCATTGCTCAGCGCGATTTTGGTTCAAGTTTGTTTCTGATTCTGATTGAGCCGCCTCCGGAGAAGTTGCTTTCGGGGCGTCAGCACTGGCGTTCGCAGGTGCAGCCTCGTATCGCACAGTCCACTTTTCTGGGGTCGAAGGTGCGACCTCAGGCGGTGCTTCCCGGACGACGGCAGGAGGTGGAGTCACATCAGGTTTTTCGGGAGTTTTCGTAGCGCATCCAGAGAGGGCAAGCCCTACCACTACAACGATGCCACACATTTTATCCATCGGTTCCACCAAGAGGTAATTACGGATGGCTGAGTCGTTAGGTTCTGGGTAAAAGTAATAACTCATTCAATGATCGAGTGTAATTTTTCTACCAGCCTCAAGGCGCTCAGCCTCTCTTCCTTGAGTGCGCAGATGAACGATAGTAGTAAAAAAATAAAAAGATGACGAGCAAAAGCTGGCTGAAAAAACCACGAATTAAATGAGCCAGTGGAAGTGGCTTCAGTTGCTTGATTCAGGTCCCGGGCTGCATCGGCAATCATCAGTATTGGCTGCGCGAGTCTGCTACAGGGCACAGTAATCAGAAGATCGCCAAACCCCAGAAACGCAAAAGCCCCGCATAGCGGGGCTTTCGTTTGAATCTTGGCGGGAAACCAGGGATTCGAACCCTGGGAACGCTATTAACGTTCGCCGGTTTTCAAGACCGGTGCATTCAACCACTCTGCCAATTTCCCTTGTGCATCACAGGATTAGGGTAGCCCATCCTGTCTCAGCGGGCGCCATAATACCCGAATGAAACACACTGTCAAACTCTCGCCATCGCTTGTTACAGAGCGTCTGTTATGATCTTTGCGACTGAACGTTTCAAAACCGAAGGAGTGTCGCCATGCGCGAACAGAATTACGCAGTGAATGGTAACGCGCAGGCTGAGCAGCTTGAAGTCAGCCGCGTGTTGCGCAACACCTATGGCCTGCTCGCCCTTACCCTCGCATTCAGCGGCTTAATGGCGTTCGTGGCCCAGCAGATGCACGTCGGCTACCCGAATATCTTTGTCGTACTGATCGGTTTCTATGGCCTGTTCTTCCTGACCAACAAGCTGCGTGACTCGGCCTGGGGCCTGGTGTCGGCGTTTGCCTTGACCGGTTTCATGGGCTTTATCCTCGGCCCGATCCTCAACCGTTACCTCGGCATGGCCGGTGGTGCGGAAGTGGTCAGCTCGGCGTTTGCCATGACCGCCTTGGTGTTTGGTGGTCTGTCGGCCTACGTGCTGGTCACCCGCAAGGACATGAGCTTCCTGGGTGGCTTCATCACCGCGGGCTTCTTCGTGTTGCTGGCGGCGGTGGTGGCGGGCATGTTCTTCCAGATCAGCGGCCTGCAACTGGCGATCAGCGCGGGTTTTGTGCTGTTCTCCTCCGTGTGCATCCTGTTCCAGACCAGCGCCATCATCCACGGCGGTGAACGCAACTACATCATGGCGACCGTCAGCCTGTATGTGTCGATCTACAACCTGTTTATCAGCCTGTTGCAGATCTTCGGCATCATGAGCCGCGACGACTGATTTACTCGCTGCATAAAAAATGCCCCGTATCGAAAGATGCGGGGCATTTTTGTTTTCGGGGTATCAGTACTGGTTGGGTTCCATTTCCAGCTCGACCTTGAAACGCTGGGCGATGTCGCGCTGGATACGCTGGGCCAAGTTGGCAATATCGTGCCCTGTGGCGCCGCCATAGTTGACCAGCACCAGCGCCTGCAGGGCATGCACGCCGGCATCGCCGTCACGAAAGCCCTTCCAGCCGGCCTTGTCGATCAGCCAGCCAGCGGCCAGCTTCATCTGCCCATCCGCCTGTGGGTAAGCCACCAGGTCCGGATACTGTGCCTGTAACTCTTCAGCCAGGGCTTTGGACACCAACGGGTTCTTGAAGAAGCTGCCGGCATTGCCAAGCACTGCCGGGTCGGGCAATTTTTCGCTACGGATGCTGCAAATCGCGCGACTGACATCGCTCGGTGTCGCCTCGGTGATCCCCTGCCCTGCCAGGCGCTGCTGCACTGGGCCGTAGTCGAGCTTGAGGTGGCTGGCGCGGCTCAGGGCAAAGCGTACCCGCAGGATCAACCAGCGCCCGGTTTCGTGCTTGAACAGGCTGTCGCGGTAGGCAAAGTTGCATTCTTCCAGGCTGAAATCGCGCAACTCGCCCGTCTGGCGATCGAGGGCGGTCAAGCCGGCAAAGACGTCCTTGATCTCCACACCGTAGGCACCGATGTTCTGCATGGGGGCGGCACCGACGGTGCCGGGGATCAGGCTGAGGTTTTCCAGACCACAGAAGCCCTGCTCCAGGGTCCACAGCACAAACGGGTGCCAGGCCTCGCCTGCTTCGGCTTCGACCACCACCTGCACGCCATCATCCTGCAGCACGCGAATACCCTGGGTGGCCATGCGCAACACCAGGGCAGGAATGTCCTGGGTCAGCAGCAAGTTGCTGCCACCGCCGATCACCAGCAAGGGCAACGCCTGGGTCGACGCATAGGCCAGTGCCTCGCGCACATCGGCGTCACTGCGGGCCTCGGCGAACAGTCGGGCACGCACATCAATGCCAAAGCTGTTGAATGGCTTGAGCGACACCTGCGCCCGCACTTGCAAGGTCATAACCGCCCCTTCAATTCGATCACCAGTAAATCACACGCCCGCTCGATCAGGTCCAGGACCCACTCGAAGCCTTGTTCGCCTTCGTAGTAGGGATCCGGCACCTCGTCCACTTCAGCCTCATAGCGCCGCAGGAACAGGTCCAACTCCGCCTTGCCCTGGCCGGGCTGCATGGCCTTGAGGTTGCGCAGGTTGCTGTGGTCCATGGCCAGGATCAGGTCGTAGCGCGCAAAGTCGGCGCGGGAGACCTGCCGGGCCCTCTGGGCCGACAAATCGTAGCCGCGCACCAGCGCCGCACGTTGGCTGCGCTGGTCCGGCGGGTTGCCGACATGCCACTCGCCGGTGCCGGCGGACGCTACGTCGACCTGCCCCGCCAACCCGGCTTCGCGCAATTTATGGCGCAGTACGCCCTCAGCGGTGGGCGAGCGGCAGATATTGCCCAGGCAGACAAACAGAACCTCCATCAGGCCCCCAGCAGGCGACGGACGCGCTCAAGGTCTTCCGGGGTATCGACACCCGCAGGCGGTGCTTCCAGAGCATCGCCCACGTGGATGCGTACGCCGTGCCAAAGGGCTCGGAGTTGCTCCAGGGATTCGGTATTTTCCAACCAGCACGGCCCCCAGCTGACGAAGTCATGCAGAAACCCCGCACGATAGGCGTAGATACCTATATGGCGACGATACGGCACGCCTTCCGGCAGCAGGTCAGGGTTCCTGGCGAAGGCGTCGCGCGCCCAGGGCAAGGTCGAACGGCTGAAGGTCAGCGCCAGGCCGTTGACATCACTGACCACCTTGACCACGTTCGGGTTGAACAGGGTGTCGATGTCTTCAATCGGCTCAGCCAGGGTCGCCATACGCGCTTCACCGTGGGCGGCCAGGTTGGCGGCCACCTGGTCGATCACGCCCGGCGGGATCAACGGCTCGTCGCCTTGCACATTGACCACGATGGCGTCTGGCGCCAGGCCCAACTGCGTGGCCACTTCGGCCAGGCGATCGGTGCCGGAGTTGTGATCTTCACGGGTCAGCACCGCTTCGGCGCCGAACCCTTTGCAGGCTTCGATGATGCGCGGGTCATCAGTGGCCACCACGACACGCTCAGCGCTGCTTTTGCAGGCCTGCTCCCACACCAGCTGGATCATCGGCTTGCTGCCGATCAGTTGCAGCGGCTTGCCCGGCAGGCGTGTCGAGGCGTAGCGGGAAGGAATGACAACGGTAAAGGCTGTGGTCATTTATCCAGGCGCTCGTCGGTGGTCAGGGTGCGGGCTTCGCTTTCCAGCATCACCGGGATGCCATCACGGATCGGGTACGCCAGGCCGGCGCCCTTGCTGATCAGCTCGGTTTTATCGGCGCTGAGCTTGAGCGGGCCTTTGCAGATCGGGCAAGCGAGGATGTCGAGCAGTTTGGTGTCCATGAGTGTTTCCTGGAAAAAAGCGTTTAAGGCAAAAGACGGGCGGGCAGCAGGCGCATCAGCTGCGTGTCGAACCAGGCGACGAACGCCGGCGACGGCACCGCATCCACCGCAAGGTACCACCAGTCGGGCTGGGCAAAGGCGCGGCACTTCACCGCGTCCTTCTCGGTCATGACCAGTGGCAATGACGGGGTAAAACTCAAGACCTCGGCACTGTAGGGCGCATGGTCGGCGAAAGCATGGGGAATCGGCTGCCAGTGTAGCGTTTCGAGGGTGTTGAAGAAACGTTGCGGGTTGCCGATACCGGCAACCGCATGTACCTGCTGCCCCTCAGGAAAATACGCCAGCGACTGGCGCTCGCCGCTGTGCAGGTTGACCAATGCGGTAGGTTGCAGGCGAAATCCAAAGCCGTCGTCGCGATCCGAGCCGGCACCGTTGTAGAGCAGTGCATCCACACTGTGCAAACGCTCAACCGGTTCGCGCAACGGCCCCGCCGGCAGGCAACGGCGATTGCCCAGGCCCCGGGCGGCGTCGATCAGCACCAGTTCCAGGTCACGGGCCAGGCGGTAGTGTTGCAGCCCGTCGTCGGAGAGGATCAGGTCGAGGGTCTCGCTGGCAAGCAAGGCCTGCACCGCACGACTGCGGTCGGGATCGATCATCAGCGGCACGCCGCAGCGCTGCACGATCAGCAAAGGCTCGTCGCCCGCCACCGTGGCGCTGTGGCTCGCCTCGACGCGCCATGGCAACTGCGGCGGCTTGGCGCCATACCCGCGACTGACCACACCCACCCGCAGGCCACTGCGCCGACAGTGTTCGATCAACCACAGGATCAACGGCGTCTTGCCGGTGCCGCCCACGGTGATATTACCGACCACCACCACCGGCACCGGCGATTGATAGATCTCGCCCTCTCCCGCCAGGAACCGCGCGCGCTTGCGCTGCACCACCCGGCGATACAACGATTCCAGCGGACGCAACAACGCCAGTGCCGGATGGCCCTCGTACCAGGCCTTGAGCAAACGATCGGACATGGCCATCAGGGTTGGCTCGCCGCCTCGACAGTGCTCATGCGCAGATGGCTGAAACCGAGCTTGCCGGCAGCGTCCATCGCAGTGATCACGGCCTGGTGCTGGGTCTTGCCATCGGCACTGATGGACAACGGCATCTTGGTATCGCCGCCGGACTCTTTCTCCAGGGCCGCCATGAGGCTGGCGAGGTCGTTTTTCTCGAGCACCTGGTTATTCACCGAAAACGCGCCGTCGGCGCTGATGGCGATGTCCAGTTGCTTGACTTCCTGGTCTTCGGCCGGCGAACCACTCACGGCTTCCGGCAGGTCGACGCGCAGTTCGGTCTGCCGGGTGAAGGTGGTGGTGACGACAAAAAACAGCAGCAGGATAAACACCACGTCGATCAACGACGCGAGGTTGATGTCGACATTTTCCCGTTGCTTGCGGCGAAATTTCACGCTTTGCCCCCAACCAGGTCCACATCACGGTCGCCCTGCACCACTTCCACCAGCTTGATGGCTTCCTGCTCCATACCGACCACCAGTTCATCGATGCGCCGCTGCAGGAAACGATGGAAGAACACCGAAGGAATACCGACCATCAGGCCCGCCGCCGTGGTAATCAGGGCCTTGGAGATACCGCCGGCCAGCACGGCCGCGTTGGTGGTCATGCCCGAGCCCATGAACGAGCTGAAAATATCGATCATGCCCAGTACCGTCCCCAGCAAACCGAGCAACGGCGCCATGGCTGCGATGGTGCCGAGGGCGTTGATATAGCGTTCCAGTTCATGGATGACCCGGGCGGCGGCCTCTTCGATGCACTCCTTCATGATCTCGCGACCATGCTTGGAGTTGGCCAGGCCGGCGGCGAGGATTTCACCCAGGGGCGAGTTGGCGCGCAGTTCCTTGAGTTTGTCCTTGTCCAGCTGCTTGTTCTTGATCCAGCTCCAGACCTGCCCCAGCAGATGCTCGGGGGTGACGCGACTGGCGCGCAGGGTCCACAAACGTTCGGCAACGATGCCGAGTGCGGCGATGGAGCTCAGGATGATGGGCAACATCATCCAGCCGCCAGATTTGACCAATTCCCACACAGTGAATGTCCCCTCGAAAAAGTGCGCCACTTTACCATATAGGTTCGGCGGCGGGGTTCGTCGGCCATGGACCCGTCTGTCCCAGGCGCCGGCCTTTGGCATGGCCGGCTCAGGGTAACGTTTCGCGCCAAAAACGGCGTTGACTACGCGCAACAGTGGGTGGCTGGAAAGCCCCTAATTGCACGCGCACCGCGCCCAGCTCGGCACTGTCGTATATCTGGCTGCCCAGTCGCTGGTAGCGCTCCACCACCTGCGGGTGAGGATGGCCGAACGCATTGCCACGCCCACGGGAAATCAGCACCGACGTGGGCGCCAGCCGCTGTAGAAAAGGCCAGGACGACGAACTGCGGCTGCCATGGTGAGGGGATTGCAGCCAGTCGGTGTGCACGGCCAACGAAGACGCGAGAAATGCTCGCTCGGCAGCCCGATCAATATCCCCCGTGAGCAGCAGCCGCTCACCATTGGCCTGGACCTGCAGAACACAGGACTTGGGGTTGCCATCAATCGCATCAGGCCACTGCCACAGCTCGAATGCCACACCGTCCCACTCCCACTGTTCGCCGCTGACGCAGGGCTGGGTGGCGAGAAACGCGGGCAACCCCTCGGTTTCACCGCCCACGACACGCCGGATCGGCAACCCTCGGGCAACAGCCGACGCCCCCCCGGCATGATCGGCGTCGGCGTGGCTCAGCAGCATCATATCCAGCGTCCCGACGCCGAGCTTTTTCAACGCGGGCACTACCACACGGGCACCGAGGTCAACCGCCCCCGAACGCGGACCGGCATCGTAGAGCAACGTGTGATGGCGGGTACGCAGGATCAAGGCCTGACCCTGCCCGACATCCAGCTGCACCACCTCCACCCGCCCATGGGGCACGAGCTCGCGGGGTGGAAACACGGCCAACAACAGCAGTGGCAAGCCCAGGGGCCGAAACGGCACGCCGCTGGGCAGCAATAACAGCACCGCGCCGACCAGGCTGATCAGCCAGTAACCCAGGGGCACTTCGGCCGGTATCCAGGCAGGCATTAGCCCAGCGAGCCATGCCAAGCCCCGGAACAACTCGTCAAGCGCCCCACCCGCCAGCCACAACAAGCCCTCACCCGCATACGGCAGCGGCAACAATGTGCTCCCCAGCAACGCCAGGGGCAACACCACCAGGCTGATCCACGGCACGGCAACCAGGTTGGCCAGCGGCGCACTGACGCTGACGGGCAAGCCGAGCACCAGCAACACAGGAAACAGACCAACGGCAATCAAGCACTGGGGGCGTGTCCATGCCTGCCAGACACTCCACGGCCCCAAGCGCCCACCAAATCCCAGGACCAGCACCGCGACAGCCATGAAGGACAGCCAGAATCCGGGTTGCAGGCTGGCCAGTGGCTCCAGGATCAGCACGCCATTGAGTGCCAGCAACAACGGCCACCAGAAGCCCAGATGACGAAAGCGCAGGCGCCACAACAACACCAGCCCCACCATGACGCAGGCCCGTTGCACCGGCACGCCAAACCCTGCCAGCAGGCCGTACCCCAGCGCGGCGGCAAACGCCAGGCCGCACGCCCACGGCAGCCACGGCCAGGTGCGGGGCCAGCAGCCGTAGCGTGCAAGTAGCGCGACCAAGCCGTAGATCAACCCCGCCAGCAAGCCAATGTGCTGGCCGGAAATCACCAACAGGTGCACCGTGCCAGTGTCCTGCAACACCTGCCAGTCTTCGGCCGCCAGCCCGGAGCCATCCCCCAGCACCAAAGCCGCCAGGCCCGCCTCGCGGCCTTGGGCATCCACCGCCATCAGACGTTGGCGGACAGTGTCACGCCAGGCATGACGCGCCGGCGCCAGGCGCTCACCATCCTTCACCGAGCCAGTGGCGCCAATGCGCTGGGCCAGCAGCCAGGCCTCCTGATCGAAACCGTGAAAATTGAGCAGCCCGGCAGGCCGTTTCAGCGTCACGGCCAGACGCCAGCGCTCGCCACTGCGTACCGGCGGCCCGCCGTGCCAAAACACCCGGATGCGCTTGGGCAACCGGGCGTTGCGCGCCTGGCTGTCGGCCAGCTCAAAACGCACGCCCGTCCCTGTCTGCTGCGGCAACCCGGTTACACGGCCTTCCAGCCATCGCGTCTGGCCATCCAGCACCGGCCGTAGTCGATCATCCAGCGCCCACTGCGCGCTGATGCAGGCCCAGCTCAAACCCAGCAGGAAAAATGCCAGTGGCGACGTACGAAAAGGCAATAGCATCAATGCCAGCACCAACATGGCTATCAGCCACCCCGTCGACGGCAACGCCGGTAGAAAGCGCAAGGCAAGCAACCCCAGCGCGAGCGCGAACATCCCTGTCTTCATGAACCCTCCTTTTCAAGTGATCCACTCAGTCTTAGACGAGGGCCCAGCGTGTCCTATGATGTTTTGTCACAAAGTCTGAATTTTCTGTTTATAGAATGCGGGCATACTTGCCCCTCGAACTGACCTGGACCCCCTATGCCTCGGCGCTTATTCAAACGGTACATGCCCGACCCCACCAGTATCAGGGAACACAAGTCATTACAGTTTCTTGGCACGTTGCTGCACGACCCGAACCTCTGGCACCTGAATCGGCACTCCGTGGCACGCGCCATGGCCGTGGGTTTGTTCGCGGCGTTTATCCCGATCCCATTGCAGATGCTGCTGGCGGCAGTGCTGGCGATCACCGTGCGCGGCAATATGCCCATCGCCATCAGCCTGGTATGGCTGACCAACCCGATCACCATGCCGGTGGTGTTCATCTGCACCTACATGACCGGCGCCTGGCTGATGAATGTGCCACCGCGCAGCCTGCCCGACGACCTGACCTGGGAGTGGATCAGCGGCCAGTTGAGCACGCTGTGGCAGCCCTTCCTGCTGGGTTCGGTGGTGTTGGGGCTGGTGCTGGGCGCACTGGCCTACTGCCTGACCATGGGGTACTGGCGCTGGTGGGTCGCGCACCAATGGAAAAAGCGCAAGCAGCGCCGAGGCTGAGACCTATCGCGCCGGCAACCGCAGGTGCACACGCAGGCCCTGGCCGGTATTTTCCGCCCACAGGCTGCCGTCCTGGCGTTGCACGGCATTGCGCGCGATGCTCAGGCCCAGCCCGAAGCCACCATCGCCGGGCCTCGAACCGTCCAGCCGCGTAAACGGCGCAAAGATTCGCTCCAGATCCTGCTCATCGATTCCCCCGCCCTGGTCTTCCAACCAAAGGTGCCAATACTCCCCCTCGCGGCATCCATCCAGGCACACGACCCCCTCCGCCGGGGAATGGCGTATGGCGTTGCGCAGGATATTCTCCAGGGCCTGGGCCAGGGCATTCAGGTTGCCCCGTACCCAACTGTCGGCGCCCAGAAGGCAGGGCAGCCGCGACGCCGGCCAACCGCTTTCAAAGCACGCGTTCTCGCGCAGCATGTCCCACAGCGCCTGCACCTGAATATCTTCTTTGGGCAGCGGCGCCCGCTCGGTATCCAGCCAGGCCAGTTGCAGGCTGTCTTCCACCAGGCGCTGCATGGCATCGATCTCCCGCCCCAGCCGCTCACGCAGGCGCGCAAGATCCTGCTCACTGTCACAGGCCACCCGCAAACGGCTCAAGGGCGTGCGCAGTTCATGGGACATGTCCCTTAACAGCTGCTGTTGCAGCATCACCGTACCCTGCAAGCGCTCGGACATATGATCAAACGCGCGCCCCAGCTCGCCCAATTCGTCCTGGCGGCTGGTGGCGTCGTGGGACATCCGCGTATTCAATTGATCGGCACGCCATGCGTTGGCCTGCTCGCGCAGTTGATTGAGGGGCATGATCAGCAACCGATAGAGGCCGATGCACAGCAACAAGGTAAAGAGGCCGGGAATCACGCCGTTGGTCAGCACCCGCCAGAACAGTTGGTAGCGCCCCGGCATAAAACGCTGCGGCAGTTCAATCACCAGCGAACCGGCGCCCGGATCCACCGCAAACGGGATCTTCAACCACGGCAACCCCTTGACGTGGCGGCTGACCGGCCAATCCAGGCCCCGCAGAAAGGTCAGGCGCTGGCTTTCCGTGTCGGTCAGCGGGTAGCTGCTCAACGACTGCAAGTCATTGCCGATCACCCCGATCCACGTGCTTTCGCGCTTGCCCATTGCCTGCAGCCACGCATCAACGCCGGCATTGCCGCTCTGGTTCCAGGCCTGCTCGGCGCCGACCGCATAACCACTCAAGGTGCTCCTGGCCTCATCGGACAGGTAGGCGTTCTTTTGCTCCATGTACCGGCCCCAGGACCAACTGAGCCAGATCATCAGCAAACAGAAGGCGATCAGCAGGCAGGCGAGCTTCCAGAATAACGAGTGCCTGCCCGGCAGCCGTTTCAGTGATGCCTCAAAGCCCATCGTCGTGACCGCTCAGCACATAGCCCTTGCCCCACACCGTGCGCACCTCACGCTCGCTGTAGCCGATGGCCTTGAGCTTGCGGCGGATCTGGCTGATATGCATGTCGAGGCTGCGATCATGGGGCGCATAACCCCGTTGCAACACGTGCTGGTAGAGGAAGGCTTTGCTGAGGACTTCTTCAGCGTTGCGATGCAGGGTTTCCAGCAGGCGATATTCGCTGCGGGTCAGGCCCGCCCAGTGGCCTTGATGAAAAACATCGCACAGTTCATCGTCGAAACGCAGGGTGCGGGTATCCTCGCGCACGGGCTCAAGCGTCGGCAACGGGCGCCGATCCAGGGCCACCCGCCGCAGGATGGCTTCGATACGCACGCGCAGCTCTACCATGCTGAAGGGCTTTGGCAGGTAATCATCGGCACCCAGGCGAAAACCGCTGACGCGATCGGTTTCAGCGCCCAGGGCCGACATCAGGATCACCGGAATCGAATGGCTCCGGCGCAGATGGGTGAGGATCGACAAGCCATCCAGGCCCGGCAGCAGAATATCCATCAACACCACGTCGAATGCCTGGTCGCGCGCCATCTCCAAGCCCTGCTGACCGTTCTGGCACCAGGTGACCTGGAAGCCACAGCGCCCCAAATGCTCATGCACATAGGCACCCAGCACGGGGTCATCTTCAATTGTGAGGATACGGGGTAGGCCAACTGCTGCGGGATTCATTAGCGTCTGCAAGTCATTCTCAATCACTGATTATTCAAGATAACCCCGCCGCAGGCAATCGCCACACGGCGTCCAACGGCCCGAAGATTGCCCTCTGTCATTAATTTGCAAGATTCCAGGCCGCGCAAATGGCTACACTGCGCAGGTGGCGCGGGCCGGATGCCGGCGCGGAAGATTGATATCAGTGTGGTAGCAGGAGAGTGGCGTGCTTAAAAGAATGGGGATAAAAGGCCGCGTACTGTTGCTGACCTTATTACCGACCAGCCTGATGGCCTTGTTGTTGGGAGGATACTTCACCTGGATGCAGCTCTCGGAGTTGCAGGCCCAACTGCTGCAACGCGGCGAAATGATCGCCGAGCAGCTGGCGCCCCTGGTGGCTCCGGCCATGGGCAGCAGGAATACCGACCTGCTGGAGCGTATCGCCACCCAATCCCTGGAACAGACGGACGTACGCACCGTGGCGTTCCTCGCGCCGGACCGCACGCCCCTGGCCCACGCCGGCCCGACCATGCTCAACCAGCCGCCGGTGGGTAACAGTTCCCACCTGCTGCAGCGCACCGGCAACGACGCCACGCGCTACCTGCTGCCGGTGTTTGGTCGCCATCGCAACCTGGCGGGCGATTTGATCCCCGATGAAGCCGATCGCCTGCTCGGCTGGGTCGAGGTGGAGTTGTCCCACAACGGTATGTTGCTGCGCGGCTATCGCAGCCTGTTCGCCAGCCTGCTGCTGATTGCCATCGGCCTGATCTGCACCGCAGCCCTGGCCTTGCGCATCAGCCGTACGATCAACGCGCCGATTGGCCTGATCAAGCAAGCGGTGGCCCAACTCAAGGACGGCAACCTGGAAACCCGCCTGCCACCCTTGGGCAGCCAGGAGCTGGATCAACTCGCATCGGGCATCAACCGCATGGCCGAAACCCTGCAAAACGCCCGGGAAGAATTGCAGCACAGCATCGACCAGGCCACCGAAGACGTGCGCCAGAACCTGGAAACCATCGAGATCCAGAACATCGAGCTGGACCTGGCGCGCAAGGAGGCCCTGGAGGCCAGCCGCATCAAGTCCGAGTTCCTGGCGAACATGAGCCATGAAATCCGTACGCCGCTCAACGGCATACTCGGCTTTACCCACCTGCTGCAAAAAAGCGAGCTGACCCCGCGCCAGCTGGACTACCTGGGCACCATCGAAAAATCCGCCGACAACCTGCTGGGCATCATCAACGAGATCCTCGATTTCTCGAAGATCGAGGCCGGCAAGCTGGTGCTCGACAGCATCCCGTTCAACCTGCGGGATCTGCTGCAAGACACCCTCACCATCCTCGCCCCCGCCGCCCATGCCAAGCAGCTGGAACTGGTCAGCCTGGTGTACCGCGACACGCCGCTGGCGCTGGTGGGCGACCCGCTGCGGCTCAAGCAGATCCTGACCAACCTGATCAGCAATGCGATCAAGTTCACCCGCGAAGGCACCATCGTGGCCCGGGCGATGATCGAGGACGAGCAGGAAGACAGCGTGCAACTGCGCATCAGCGTGCAGGACACCGGCATCGGCCTGTCCAGCCAGGACGTGCGGGCGTTGTTCCAGGCGTTCAGCCAGGCCGACAATTCACTGTCGCGCCAGCCCGGCGGCACGGGGCTTGGCCTGGTGATATCCAAGCGCCTGATCGAACAAATGGGCGGTGAAATCGGCGTCGACAGCACGCCGGGCGAAGGCTCTGAATTCTGGATCAGCCTGAACCTGCCCAAGACCCGCGACGACGTCGAAGACCTGCCCTGCGCGCCGTTGTTGGGCCATCGTGTAGCGGTGCTGGAAAACCACGACCTGGCTCGCCAGGCCCTGCAGCACCAATTGGAAGACTGTGGCCTGGAAGTAACGCCGTTCAATACCCTGGAAAGCCTGACCAACGGCATCACCAGCGCTCACCAGACCGAGCAGGCTATCGACCTCGCGGTACTCGGCGTGACCGCCAACGATATTCCGCCCGAGCGCCTCAACCAGCACCTGTGGGACCTCGAACACCTGGGTTGCAAAGTGCTGGTGCTGTGCCCCACCACCGAACAGATGCTGTTCAACGAGTCGGTACCCAACCCCAACAGCCAGTTGCAGGCCAAGCCGGCGTGTACCCGCAAGCTGCGCCGTGCCCTGTCCGACCTGATCAGCCCGCGGCCCTCCCGCAGTGAACCGGGCGAGCCGTTGTCCAGCCGTGCGCCGCGTGTGCTGTGTGTCGACGACAACCCGGCAAACCTGCTGTTGGTGCAAACCCTGCTGGAAGACATGGGCGCGCAGGTCCGGGCAGTGGAAAGCGGCTACGCGGCGGTCGACGCGGTGAAACAGGACACCTTCGACCTGGTGCTGATGGACGTGCAGATGCCGGGCATGGACGGACGCCAGAGCACCGAGGCGATCCGCCAGTGGGAAAGCGAGCGCCATGGCACGCCCTTGCCGGTGGTCGCCCTCACCGCCCACGCCATGGCCAACGAAAAGCGCGCCCTGCTGCAAAGTGGTATGGACGACTACCTGACCAAACCCATCAGCGAACGGCAACTGGCCCAGGTGGTGCTGAAATGGACCGGCCTGGCCCTGCGCAACCAGGTGCCGGAGCGCGCCGTCGAAGGCCTGGGCCCCGGGGTGCAATTGCCGGTGCTGGACCACGAGGAAGGCCTGCGCCTGGCCGCCGGCAAGATGGACCTGGCGGCCGACATGCTGGCCATGCTGCTGGCCTCCCTGGAAGCCGATCGCCAGGCCATTCACGTCGCCCGCGAGGCCAAGGACAACCTGGCCCTGATCGAACGCGTCCACCGTCTGCACGGCGCCACCCGCTACTGTGGCGTGCCGCAACTGCGCGCCGCCTGCCAGCGCGCCGAAACCCTGCTCAAGCAGGACGACGCCAAGGCCATGACCGCGCTGGACGAGCTGGACATGGCCATTGCACGGCTGGCTAGTGAAGCGCGGGTCAGCGCCTGAACTCATCAAAAAGGACGCCTTTGATGCGCGTGATTCTTTTCAGCAGCCAGACCTACGACCGCGACAGTTTCCTCGGCGAACCCTTGCCGCGCGGCCTGGAACTGCAATTCCAACCCGCCCGGCTCAACCTCGACACCGTCGCCCTGGCCGAACACCACGAGGTAGTCTGCGCCTTTATCAACGATGACCTCAGCGCCCCGGTGCTGGAACACCTGGCCAAGGGCGGCACGCGGTTGATCGCGTTGCGTTCGGCCGGCTACAACCATGTGGACCTGCCTGCCGCCAAACGTCTGGGCCTGACCATCGTGCGCGTCCCGGCCTATTCGCCCCATGCGATCGCCGAACACGCGGTGGCCCTGATCCTCGCCCTCAACCGCCGCCTGCATCGCGCCTACAACCGCACCCGCGACGGCGATTTCAGCCTGCATGGCCTCACCGGCTTCGACCTGGTGGGCAAGACCGTCGGCGTGGTCGGCACCGGCCAGATCGGCGCCACGTTCGCCAGGATCATGGCGGGCTTCGGTTGCCGGCTGCTCGCCTACGACCCGTTCCCCAACCCCCAGGTCCATGCCCTCGGCGCTGACTATGTGAGCCTGCCGGAGCTCTTGGCCCAGGCCCAGATCATCAGCCTGCACTGCCCGCTGACCGCCGACAGCAAGCACCTGATCAATGCACGCTCCCTGGCGCGGATGCAACCCGGCGCCATGTTGATCAACACCGGTCGCGGTGGCCTGGTCGACACGCCGGCGCTGATCGAAGCACTCAAGGACGGCCAACTCGGCTACCTGGGGCTGGATGTGTACGAGGAGGAAGCCCAGCTGTTTTTCGAGGACCGCTCCGATCTGCCCTTGCAGGACGATGTGCTCGCGCGCCTGCTGACCTTCCCCAACGTGATCGTCACCGCACACCAGGCGTTCCTTACCCGCGAAGCCCTGGCGGCGATTGCCGGCACCACATTGGCCAATATTGCGGCATGGGCCGATGGCCGGGCGCAGAACCTCGTCGAAGGATGATCAGCGGTCACATACCAGGCTCATGATCAGCAGGCACCCGTGATAGGATGCCGCGCCTATTTGGAGGATCCATGGCCGAACACGATTTCCGCTTCAGCTTGCTGAGCCCGCAACACACCCTGATCGAATGCCGTGCCCTGGTGCCGGGCCGTTACCAGGTCACCGGCAACGGTGGCTCGATCAAGCATGACGACGTGCTGATCGTCACTCTGCGCGGCAGTAAAACCTTGTCCATGCGCCTTACCGTCGAAGGTGACGCGCGCTACTCCATCCGCCCTGCCGGCCAGTGGGTCGCCATGGCCCGCGGGCCGAAGTTCGGCGAGCTGGAGATTCACACCTGGAAGGTCAACTGCGACAGCTGCGACACCGTGCTGGAGTTTGAATTCGCGGTGGAAACCAAGCTGACCAAGGAGCCGCTGCAACCGGCCGCCAATGCACGCATTGCCGAGTTGGGTTGGGCCAGCGAAGGCGACAAACATCGTTGCCCGAAATGCCAGAAGGCCGGGCAATGAAAGGCCTGCTTCTGCTCGCCGCCGTCGGTGCGGCCCTGAGTGGCTGCGCCGGTGACGCGGCCAAGCTCAAGCAGGATCACAGCTACGTGGTGGAGTGGATTGGTGAGCGGCCGTTGATGGATTACGCACACCTGACCGTCACCCTCGGCGCCGATGGGCGTGCCTACGGCAACGGCGGTTGCAACCACTGGTTCGCGCCGTACATCCTTGAGGGCGACAAACTCAGCTTCGGCAAGCTCGGCAGTACCCGCAAGCTCTGCGCCGAGGCCCTGATGGAGCAGGAACAGCGCTTCTTCCAGGCCCTGCAAGGCGTACAGCGCTGGGACATCTCGCCGATCGAGCAGACCCGCTTCTGGCCGACCGAAGGCAAGCCGATTCGCCTGTGGCTCGAAGAGGGCTGATTCCACCGACCTACAGGTTGGTGAGATTTAAATAATGAGATGGGTTGGCAGGTGGGAAGTTGCTCGGCTGTAGATCTCGTGGGCACCGCTGGGCCCCTGTGGGAGATGTCGAGCTTTAGCGAGGCTTCGATGGCGGCGGCATGGTTGGCAGGTGTGTCGGCTGACACACCGCTATCGGGGCAAGTCGAATCGTCGCACCGCCCCTCCCACATTTGATCGGGGGCAATACTCTAGCCGCGCAAGGCCTTGAGCTTGGCCAACACCCCTTCCGCCGTCTGCTCACCCATCAACTGCTCGCGCACCTTGCCCTTGTCATCAATGATATAGGTCACCGGCAACGCTTCGCTGCGCGGAATCTCGAAGATCCCGTCCGGGTTCTGTGCCAGCACGGTGAACTTGATCCCCAGTTTGTCGCTGGCCTCTTTCAGCTCTGCACCCTGCACATTGTCGAAGTTAACCCCGAACACCCCCACGCCCTGCCCCTTCAACTGTTCCGCCAGGGCGTTGAGTTCGGGGATTTCCGTACGGCATGGGCCACACCATTCCGCCCAGTAGTTGACCACCAGCCACTGTTTGTCCAGGCGCTCGGCCTCGACCTTCTGGCCGTACTGGTCAACGCCGTAGTCATTGCCGCAGCCGCTGAGCAGCAGGGTTGTAATGATCGCCAATGCACCGATCAGTCGCCTTGTCATGGGGTATTCCTTCGCAAAAATGAACGTTGGCTGCGACCTATCGCCTCTTACGGTTTAAGGACAGGACGCCGCGCAGGTAGAATACCCGCCACCTTACGCAAGATGCGACCCGCACATGACCGATCTGACGCTTTATCACAACCCGCGCTGCTCGAAATCCCGCGGTGCGCTCGAACTGCTGGAAGCCCGAGGCCTCGCCCCCACCGTGGTGCGTTACCTGGAAAACCCGCTGAATGCCGCGCAATTGAAGGCACTGCTGGCCAAGCTGGGCATCAGCGCCCGCCAACTGCTGCGCACCGGCGAAGACGAATACAAGGCCCTCAACCTGGCCGACGCCAGCCTCAGCGAAGCGCAGTTGATCGCCGCGATCGCCGAACACCCCAAGCTGATGGAACGCCCGATCCTGGAAACCGCCAATAAAGCCATCATTGGCCGTCCGCCAGAGAACGTGCTGGAGATCCTGCCGTGACTGCGCCGTATGTGCTGGTGTTGTATTACAGCCGCAATGGCTCGGTGAGCGAAATGGCTCGGCAGATTGCCCGTGGCATCGAGCAAGGCGGGATGGAAGCGCGGCTGCGCACCGTACCGGCGATCTCCACCGAATGCGAAGCCGTGGCGCCGAGCATCCCGGACGAAGGCGCGCTGTACGCCAGCCTCGATGACTTGAAAAACTGCTCGGGCCTGGCCCTGGGCAGCCCGACGCGCTTCGGCAACATGGCCGCGCCGCTCAAGTACTTCCTCGACGGCACCAGCAACCTGTGGCTCACCGGTGCGTTGGTCGGCAAGCCGGCCGGGGTGTTCACCTCCACCGCCAGCCTGCATGGCGGCCAGGAAACCACGCTGATGTCGATGCTGCTGCCGCTGCTGCACCACGGCATGCTGATCACTGGCCTGCCCTACAGCGAACAGGCGCTGCTCGACACCCAGGGCGGCGGCACGCCGTATGGCGCCAGCCACCATGCCGGGCCGGATGGCAAGCGCCTGCTCGACCCGCATGAAATCACCCTGTGCCGGGCCCTGGGCCTGCGCCTGGCCAAGACCGCCACGCTGCTGGAGAACGGCCGTGGCCAGGAAGCCTAAGGTTCTACCGCCGCAAGCGTGGCTGGAGCCACGGGTCAAGGCGGCACGCGCGTTAAGCCTGCTGGCGTTTTTCGCCCTGGTGGGTTTGTTGTGCGGGTACTACCTGTTCGTCGCCGACCTGCACGGCGCACGCCCGTGGGTGATCCTGCTGATCGAACTGGTGCCGCTGCTGGTGCTGGCGCCGGGGATGATCATCGGCAGCGCGCGCGGGCATTCGTGGATGTGCTTTGCGGTGAACCTGTATTTCATCAAGGGCGCGCTGGCGGCGTATGACC
Organism: Pseudomonas sp. Yb2C2; assembly: GCF_052112325.1. Lineage (NCBI taxonomy): Bacteria > Pseudomonadati > Pseudomonadota > Gammaproteobacteria > Pseudomonadales > Pseudomonadaceae > Pseudomonas > Pseudomonas sp. Yb2C2. The sequence goes on from NZ_JAVAJK010000003.1 coordinate 117,482, forward strand.
CGAACCGGCAGTGGTTCGGGGTGCTGGAGATGCTGGCCAGCCTGGCGGTGTTTTGCACGGCGCTGCTGTATGTGCGCTGGCGGCACCAGTTGAACCGCCGGTTGGCCACACCCTAGAACCCGGTCAGTGATTCACCGTATAGGCCAGCATCATCGACAGCTGGCACATCGGCCGCCCACTCTCGGCATGCCACTGGTTGAACGCAGCCTGCACCGTGGCCAGGTCGCGCAGGCTGGTGGGTGCCTTGTCGACAATCTTCTGCGCATTCAATGCCGCGACCACGTCATCGCTCGGCACAAAGGTATCCTTGCCCACCATCCGCAAAAAGCGCGGGGCCGACAGCCCGCCCAGCTGATGACCGTGCTTGCTCAGGTATTTCCATAACCCGACGATATCGGTCACCGGCCAGTCGGCGATAAATGCGCCGAAGCTGCCTTTTTCCTGCTCGATGTCCAGGATCATCTGCGCATTGCGCGGCACGCTCTTGAGCTTGCCCAGGTGACGGATGATGCGCGCGTCCTGCATCAGCCGCTCCAGGTGCTCGGCCCCCATCAACACGACTTTTTCCGGGTCGAAGCCGAAGAACACCTGCTCGAAGGCCGGCCACTTGGCATCCACCACGCTGTGTTTCAAGCCGGCGCGAAACACGCGCAACGCCAAGGTCGACAGGTAGCGATCATCACTGATCTTGCGTAACTGCGCCGGGGTCTTGGGCACCGGCAGGTGGGCGTCCAGCTCGGCCGCTGAACCGAAGCGATTCAGACAATATTCGTGCAGCCACTTGTAATCGCGCATGCCCTCTCCTGCTGTTGAATGCTGGCAATGGAATTGAAAACGGCGCCCGCGAGCGCCGTGTGTCAGAGCGTTGAATGAGCTCAGAGGTTCACAACATTGACGAAACGCGGCGCGGCGCTCTCATCGATTTTAAGGCTGGTGAAGTCGAACAGGTTGCGGTCGGCCAATTGCGACGGCTGCACGTTCTGCAGGCTGCGGAAGATACTTTCGGTACGCCCGGGGGTCTTGCGCTCCCAATCCACCAGCATGTCCTTGACCACCTGGCGCTGCAGGTTTTCCTGGGAGCCGCACAGGTTGCACGGGATGATCGGGAATTGCTTGAAGTCGGAGTAGGCCTGGATGTCCTTCTCGTTGCAATACGCCAGCGGGCGGATCACCACGTTGCGCCCGTCATCGGCACGCAGCTTGGGCGGCATGGCCTTGAGCGAACCGTTGAAGAACATATTGAGGAAGAAGGTCTCGACAATATCGTCGCGGTGGTGACCCAGGGCCATCTTGGTCGCCCCGATCTCATCGGCAAAGGTGTAGAGCGTTCCACGGCGCAGGCGCGAGCATAGCGAGCAGGTGGTCTTGCCTTCAGGGATCAGTTCCTTGACCACCGAATAGGTGTCTTTTTCGACGATGTGGTACTCGACGCCCAGCGCCTTGAGGTAGGCCGGCAGCACGTGCTCGGGGAAGCCCGGTTGTTTCTGGTCCATATTGACCGCAACGATGTCGAACTTGATCGGCGCGACCTTTTGCAGGTGCAGCAGCACGTCGAGCATGGTGTAGCTGTCTTTGCCGCCGGAGAGGCAGACCATGACCTTGTCGCCGTCCTCGATCATGTTGAAATCGGCGACTGCCTCACCGGCCAGGCGGCGCAGGCGTTTTTGCAGTTTGTTCTGGTTGACCGTAAGAGTGCCCATGGCGCTTGGATCCGCTGGAGGTGTGTGACGAAAAGCCGGGTATTTTACGCAAAAAAAACAGCTAAAGGGCTAACAGTAAAAGACCCCGCCGCGATTAGGCCCCCTGTTTACAGCGCAATTTGCTCTAAAGGCCCTACGGTTATTCCGGTCATCCCTTCCTATACTGCGACTTGAGGTCGCACACATATATCCAGACCTTTGTGGCCATCTGGCCCGTGGGCGCTCCGATGGGGGGCGATGGTAATAACGACAGGAGTGACTGGCATGATCCATCACGTCGTGGGGCTGTTTACCCATCCCGACCAGGAATGGCGGGAAATTCGTGGCGATAAAGAAGAAAGCATCGGCCACATGTACCTCACTCACACCCTGATTCTCGCGGCGATCCCCGCCGTATCGGCTTTTATCGGCACCACCCAGGTCGGCTGGGTCATCGGCAACCGCTCCCCGGTCATGCTGACCCAGGAAAGTGCGCTGTGGATGACTCTCATGTCCTACGCGGCCATGCTCGGCGGCGTGGCAGTGATGGGCGCGTTCATCCACTGGATGGCCCGCACCTACGACGCCAACCCCAGCATGGCGCGGTGCGTGGCGTTTGCCACCTATACCGCGACACCTCTGTTTATCGGCGGGCTGGCGGCGCTCTACCCGCATATGTGGCTGGGCATGGTGGTGGGCACTGCGGCGATCTGCTACACGGTGTACCTGCTGTATGTCGGCGTACCGACCTTCATGAGCATCGATCCGGATGAAGGTTTCCTGTTTTCCAGCTCGATACTGGCCGTAGGGCTGGTGGTGCTGGTGGCGATCATGGCGTTTACCGTGATTGTCTGGGGGCTGGGCGTAGGACCGATTTACACTAACTGACCCGCTCAATCGTGAAGGAAAGGCCACCGCAAGGTGGCCTTGTGCGTTATGCATGACCATTCGGCGCCTGACAGATTCGGAAACACCCCGCTTTGCGGCATACTGGACGCCTCTGGAGATATGTACAGCATGCCCGAGCAACTCAATACCCGCGTCGAAGATTGTTTCCTGCAAGCCGAATCCTTTTTCAAACGAAGCTTCAAACGCCCCCAGGTCAGCCTCAAGCTGCGGGGCCAGAAGGCCGGTGTCGCGCATTTGCACGAGAACCTGCTGCGCTTCAACCCACAGTTGTACCGAGAAAACAGCCAACACTTCCTGAAACAGACCGTGGCCCATGAGGTGGCGCACCTGATTGCCCACCAATTGTTCGGCGAACGCATCCAGCCCCATGGCGAGGAATGGCAACTGATCATGCGTGGGGTCTATGAACTGCCGCCGGACCGCTGCCACACCTATGCCGTGAAGCGTCGCCAGGTAACCCGCTATATTTATCGTTGCCCGTGTGCCGACAGTGACTTTCCGTTTTCGTCGCAACGCCATGGCATGGTGGCTCAGGGGCGGCGGTACCTGTGTCGGCGCTGTCGGCAGACATTGGTGTTTACCGGCGAAACCAGAGTGGAATAAAGGCCTCATCGGGAGCAAGCCCCCTCCCACATTTTGATCGTATTCACAGGCCTAATGTGGGAGGGGGCTTGCTCCCGATAGCGTCCGCCCAGCCACTACATAATCACCTTGGAGCTGCGCAGCTCGCTGATGCGCTGGGGGCTCAAGCCCAGCTCCGCCAACACTTCATCACTGTGCGCACCCACGGCGACGCCAATGTGCCGGGGCGCTGGCAACCCTTCCGAAAACTTCAACGGGCAGGCTATCTGCGCCTGGCTAGAGCCATCACCCCTGGGCACCTGGCTGACCAGCGCCCGCGCCTTCAACTGCGGATGGGCCACGGCTTCGCTGAGCGTCAGCACCGGCTCCACGCAGGCATCCACCCCGGCAAACAGCTCGCACAATTGCTCGAAACTGCGCTTCTCGAACTCCACCTGCAAGGCCTGCTTAAGCGCCGGCTGCTGCTCAGGCTTCAAGCCCTGCGCGGCCAACTCCGGGCGGCCCAACGTTTCACACAACTGCTGCATGAAAGCCGGTTCCAGGCTGCCGACCGACATCCAGCGCCCATCTCGGGAGCGGTAGTAATCGTAGAAACTCCCGCCATTGAGCACATGGCCCTCCCGCTCAGGCTCCACACCACACGCCAGGTAACCCGCGCCGGCCATGGCGTTCAGGCTGAACGAGCAATCGGTCATGCTGACATCCAGGTATTGGCCGACCCCGCTCTGCTGCCGGGCGATAACGGCCGCCAGCAGCCCCACCACTGCATGCAGCGAACCGCCGCCGACGTCCGCCAACTGCACGCCCAAGGGCAGTGGCCCGCTGTCCCGGCGCCCGGTGTAACTGGCGACCCCGGCCAGCGCCAGGTAGTTGATGTCATGCCCGGCGCGGTCCTTATAGGGCCCGGTCTGCCCATACCCGGTGATCGACACATAAATCAGCCGCGGGTTGATCGCCTTCAGCGCCTCGTACCCCAGACCCAGGCGTTCCATCACGCCGGGGCGGAATTGTTCGAGGACAATGTCGTAGTCCTTGACCAGTTCGCGCACGATCTCCAGCGCCTGGGCCTGCTTCAAATCCAGCGCCAGGCTGCGTTTGTTGCGGTTGAGATAGGCATGGCTGGCGGAAGTCCCCTGGTCATGGGGCGGCAGCACCCGCAGCAGGTCGATGCGCGTGGGGGACTCGATACGCAGTACCTCCGCGCCCATGTCCGCCAGCATCAAGGAAGCAAACGGGCCGGGCAGCAAGGTGGAAAAATCCAGCACTTTGAGGGACGCCAAGGGACCTGACATGGAGACTCCATTTGGGTTTCGGATTCCCACAGACTAGGCAGCCTGGCGCCTACCGGCAATCGTCAGAACGATCATCGAGGGTGACCGTTTTGATCATGGCGGGCTTTTTCGTGGCGGCGGCTTTATCATTGGCCCACGTTTGCTTGCAGAGTGTTCCATGAAGTTTGCGATTGCAGTGTTTTCCGCCGCCCATGCGCCCTCCTCGCGCCGCGCCCTGCTGTTTGCACAGGCGGCGTTGGCCGGCGGGCATGAGATTGTGCGGCTGTTTTTCTATCAGGACGGCGTCTACGGCGCCTCCAATAACATCGTTGCACCCCAGGATGAGCAGGACATCGCCCGCCAATGGCGCGAGTTGGTCAATGTGCATCAACTCGACGGCGTGGTGTGCATCGCTGCCGCCTTGCGTCGTGGCGTGCTTAATGTCGAGGAAGCCACGCGCTATCAACGCAGCGCGGCCAACCTGGATGCGCCCTGGGCATTGTCGGGCCTGGGGCAATTGCACGACGCCACCCAGGCCGCCGACCGCCTGATCTGTTTTGGAGGGCCGTGACATGTCCAAATCCTTGTTAGTGATCAGCCGCCAGGCGCCCTGGTCCGGGCCGAGCGCGCGCGAAGCGCTGGATATCGTGCTGGCCGGGGGCGCATTCGATCTGCCGATCGGCGTGCTGTTCATGGATGACGGCGTGTTCCAACTGGCGCCGCACCAGGATGCCAAGGCCGTGCAGCAAAAGGACCTCAGCGCTAACTTGCAGGCGTTGGGCCTGTTCGGCATCGATGACGTGTTCGCCTGCAGCCATAGCCTGGGTGAGCGCGGGCTGACGCAGCCGGCCAATGCCCAGTCGCTGGACAGCGAAGCGATCGCCAAGCTGATTGACCGTTACGACCAGGTGATGACCCTCTGATGTCGACTCTACATGTGGTTTCCCACTCCCCGTTTACCGACAGCCGCCTCGACAGTTGCCTGCGTATCTGTGGCGCCGAAGACGCGATCCTGCTCTGCGGCGATGGCGCCTATGGGCTGCATAACGCGGCCCTGCACACCAAGGGCATAAAGGTTTTTGTGCTGGCCGAAGACATGCAGGCGCGCAATCTGCCGCTGCCGGATTGGGCCGACAGCGTGGACTACCCGGGTTTCGTGCAGCTGTCGCTCGACTACAGCAAGGTCAACACCTGGCTATGAACACCCTGACCGTAGGCGCGCGCACCCTGGACCTGGACAAGGACGGTTACCTCGTCGACCTGAATGAATGGTCCGATGAGGTGGCCAATGCCCTGGCCGCCGTCGAAGGCCTGGAATTGACCGCCGATCATTGGCAGATCCTCGAACTGCTGCGCCAGTTCTACGCCGAATTCCAGCTGTCCCCTGCCACGCGGCCGCTGATCAAGTACACGGCCTTGAAGCTGGGCCCGGAAAAGGGCAACAGCTTGCACCTCAACACACTGTTCAACGGCACTCCCGCCAAACTCGCCGCCAAGCTGGCGGGCCTGCCCAGACCGACGAATTGCTTATGACCGACTTCGCCCCGCTGACCCTTGAAACCCCTGCCGAGCATCCGTTTGCGCAGTTCGTGCGCATCCTGGGCAAAGGCAAGCGCGGCGCGCGCAACCTCACCCGCGAAGAGGCCCGCGAAGCCATGGGCATGCTGCTCGACGAAAAAGTCGAAGACACCCAGCTCGGCGCCTTCCTGATGCTGCTGCGCCACAAGGAAGAAAGCCCGGAAGAACTCGCCGGCTTTACCGAAGCCGTGCGTGAACGCTTGAACGCCCCGGCACTGAATGTGGATGTCGACTGGCCGACCTACGCCGGCAAGAAGCGCCACCTGCCGTGGTTCCTGCTGGCGGCCAAGTGCCTGGCGCAACATGGCGTGCGCATCCTCATGCACGGCGGCGGCGCACACACGGCGGGCCGGCTGTACACCGAACAATTGCTGCAAACCCTGCACATCCCGCTGTGCCGTAATTGGCAGCAGGTCGGGACCGCGTTTGAACAAGGCAACCTGGCGTTTATCCCGCTGGGCGATTGGGCGCCGCAACTGCAACGCATGATCGACCTGCGCAACACCCTCGGCCTGCGCTCGCCGATCCACTCCCTGGCGCGCCTGCTCAACCCGCTGAATGCGCGCTGCGGCCTGCAAAGCATTTTCCACCCCGGTTACCAGGGCGTGCACCGCGATGCCAGCGGCCTGCTTGGCGATCATGTGATCGTGGTCAAGGGCGACGGCGGCGAAGTCGAGATCAACCCCGACACGATCAGCCACCTCTATGGCACCACCGGTGGCGAAAGCTGGGATGAAGAATGGCCTGCCCTCTCCGACCAGCGCCACGTCAAGCCGGCAACCCTGGAGCCTGATCACTTGAAGGCCGTGTGGCGCGGCGACGTAGAAGACAGCTACCCGCAACTGGCGCTGATCGCCACCATGGCCCTGGCCTTGCGCGGCCTCGGCCACCCACGGGAACAGGCGTTCGAATTAGCCCGGCAATACTGGGATGCACGGGACAAATCGATTTAATCGATCATTCACGCCCGGTCTTTGCGCTTTTAGTTCGAACTCATCCCTTTAGACTGGGCTCCAACGCTTATTAGCCAAGGAGCCAGTCATGGGTTTGCTGATCGAAGGACACTGGAAAGACCAGTGGTACGAAAGTAGCGCAGATGGCGCTTTCCAGCGCGAACAGGCCCAGCGCCGCCACTGGGTGACCGCCGATGGCCAGCCGGGGCCCAGCGGCGAAGGCGGCTTCAAGGCCGAGGCCGGTCGTTATCACCTTTATGTGTCCCTGGCCTGCCCCTGGGCCCACCGCACCCTGATCCTGCGCAAGCTCAAGGGCCTGGAAAGCGTGATCGACGTGTCCGTGGTCAGCTGGCTGATGCTGGAAAACGGCTGGACCTTCGACAAGGCCCACGGCTCCACCGGCGATAAGCTCGATGGTTTCGAATTCATGCACCAGCGCTATACCGCCGACACCGCCGACTACACCGGCCGCGTCACCGTGCCGGTGCTGTGGGACAAGCAGCTCAACCGCATCGTCAGCAATGAATCGGCAGAGATCATCCGCATGTTCAACAGCGCGTTCAACGGCCTGACCGGCAACACCCTGGACTTCTACCCTGAGCCGCTGCGCGCGACCATCGATGGGCTCAACGAGCGGATCTACCCGGCCGCGAACAATGGCGTGTACCGCGCAGGCTTTGCCACCTCACAAAAAGCGTATGAAAGCGCGTTTGATGATGTGTTTGCCGAACTGGATCACCTGGAGCAGCACCTGGGCGACCATCGCTACCTGGCCGGCGAGTACCTGACCGAGGCGGATGTGCGCTTGTTCACCACGCTGATTCGTTTTGATGCGGTGTATTACAGCCACTTCAAATGCAATCTGCGGCGGATTGCCGATTATTCGAACCTGTCGAATTGGCTGAGGGAGATGTATCAGTGGCCGGGCGTGGCCGAGACGGTGGATTTCACACACATCAAGGGGCATTACTATGGGAGCCACCGCACCATCAACCCGACGGCGATCGTGCCGAAGGGGCCGTTGCAGGCGTTTGATGCCGGGCATGATCGAGCGCGGCTAACCAGCAAAGGCATTTGGAGCTGATACAAAACCCGTAGGAGCGAGCGTGCTCGCGAATAACTCAAAAACACCGCGTGCATTCAGGATGGGCGCGTTATCGTTGACGATTTTCGCGAGCAAGCTCGCTCCTACAGTCGATGTGTGCGCAGGTGCTCAGACTTGTGACTGGGCGCCTTCAAACCACTTCAGCTTCTCGCGCAGCACCACCACCTCACCGACGATCACCAGCGTCGGCGCATGCACTTCATGCTCCGCCACCATGCGCGGCAAGTCCGCCAGGGTGCCGGTAAACACGCGCTGGTTGGACGTGGTGCCCTGCTGGATCAACGCCGCCGGGGTATCCGCGGCACGCCCATGCTTGATCAGTTGCTCACAGATGATCGGCAAGCCAATCAAGCCCATGTAGAACACCAGGGTCTGCGACGGCCCTACCAGGTCACTCCAAGGCAGGTCCGACGTCCCATTCTTCAAGTGCCCGGTGATAAAGCGTACCGACTGTGCGTAGTCGCGATGGGTCAGCGGAATCCCGGCGTACGCCGCGCAACCACTGGCTGCGGTGATCCCCGGCACCACCTGGAACGGGATGCCATGGGCCGCCAGTTCCTCGATTTCTTCACCGCCACGGCCAAAGATGAACGGATCGCCACCCTTGAGGCGCAGCACGCGCTTGCCTTGCCTGGCCAGGTCCACCAGTTGCTGGTTGATCTGGTCTTGCGGCACGGCGTGGTCGGCGCGGCGCTTGCCGACGTAGATGCGCTCGGCATCACGACGGCACAGCTCCAGAATCGCCGGTGCCACCAAACGGTCGTACAGCACCACGTCGGCTTGCTGCATCAGGCGCAGGGCACGGAAGGTCAGCAGGTCCGGGTCGCCTGGGCCGGCACCGACCAGGTACACCTCACCCGGCGCATAAGGCGGTGCGCCGTTGACCTTTTCGATCAACAGACGCTCAGCCTCATCGCCCTGCCCGGCCAACTGACGGTCGGCAATCGGCCCTTGGAACACTTCTTCCCAGAACGCCCGACGCTGCTGCACATCCGGGTACAAACCTTTGACCTGGGCACGAAAGCGCGCCGCCAGCCCGGCCAACTGGCCGTAGGTGGACGGAATCCAGGTTTCCAGCTTGGCGCGGATCAAGCGCGCCAGCACCGGCGCATCGCCGCCGCTGGACACCGCGATCACCAAGGGCGAACGGTCGACAATCGCCGGGAAAATCACGCTGCACAAGGCCGGCGCGTCCACCACATTGACCGGAACGCAACGACGCTTGGCGTCACTGGACACTTGCGCGTTCAGTGGCTCGTCGTCGGTCGCCGCGATGATCAGGGTGCAGCCTTCCAGGTCGGCCTCCTGATAACCGCGCAGAATCAATTCCCCGCCACTGCCATGCACCAACTCACGCAACTGGTCTTCGATCTGGGGAGCAACCACCCGCAGCACTGCGCCGGCGTCAGCCAGCAGGCGGGATTTGCGCAAGGCAATCTCCCCCCCACCGACGACCAGCACACGACTGCCGCGCAGGTTATGAAACAGCGGCAGGAATTCCATTTAGCGGATGACCTCGACGCCCGCCATGTAAGGCTTGAGCACTTCAGGTACGCGGATCGAACCGTCAGCCTGCTGGTAGTTTTCCAGCACCGCCACCAGGGTACGACCTACAGCCAGGCCCGAACCGTTGAGGGTGTGCACCAGCTCCGGCTTGCCGGTTTCCGGGTTACGGAAACGCGCCTGCATGCGCCGGGCCTGGAAATCACCGCAGTTGGAGCACGAGGAAATCTCGCGGTATTTGTCCTGGCTGGGTACCCACACTTCGAGGTCGTAGGTCTTCACGGCGCTGAAACCCATGTCGCCGGTGCACAGCGCCAGGACGCGGTACGGCAGCTCCAGCAGCTGCAGGACGCGTTCGGCGTTGGCGGTCAGGCCTTCCAGGGCTTCCATGGAGGTCGACGGCTCAACCACTTGCACCATCTCGACCTTGTCGAACTGGTGCTGGCGGATCATGCCGCGGGTGTCACGACCCGACGCACCGGCTTCACTGCGGAAGCACGGGCTGTGAGCGACGAACTTGAGCGGCAGTTGCCTGGCATCGAGGATCTCGCCCGCAACGATATTGGTCAGCGACACTTCGGCGGTCGGGATCAGGTACAGATCGGCTTCGCCATCGCGGCTGATCTTGAACAGGTCCTCCTCGAACTTCGGCAACTGGCTGGTGCCCATCAGCGCCGGCGCCTGCACCAGGTACGGGGTGTAAGCCTCTTCGTAACCGTGCTCGCCGGTGTGCAGGTTGATCATGAACTGCGCCAGGGCACGGTGCATGCGTGCAATCGGGCCGCGCAGCAAGGCAAAGCGCGCACCGGACATTTTGGCGGCGGTTTCAAAATCCAGGCCACCAGTCAATTCGCCCAGGGCGACGTGGTCCTTGATCTCGAAATCAAAGGCCGTTGGCGTGCCCCAGCGACGCACTTCGACGTTGCCGTCTTCGTCTTCGCCAATCGGCACGGACTCGTGCGGCAGGTTGGGGATGCCCAGCAGGATCGAATCCAGCTCGGACTGAATGCCTTCCAGCTCGACCTTGCCGTCGGACAGCTCGGTGCCCATGCGCTCGACGTCCGCCATCAACGGCGCGATGTCTTCGCCACGTTGCTTGGCCTGACCGATGGATTTGGAACGCGCATTCCGCTCAGCCTGCAGTGCTTCGGTGCGGGTCTGGACGGTCTTGCGCTGTTCTTCCAGCGCTTCGATGCGCGCAACATCCAAGGCAAAGCCACGGGAAGCCAGGCGGTCCGCTACGTCCTGAAGGTTGCTACGTAACAGTTTGGAATCGAGCATGTCGGTCTCTCGTTTATCAAAGTTTGGTCAAGGACAGGCCGGCCCAGGTGGCGAGCAGCCCGCCGAACACGCTGATGCCGAGGTACCCGAAGGCGACCAGGGCCTGCCCGCTTTCCAGCAGGCGCAGCGTATCCAGTGAAAAGGATGAAAAGGTCGTCAGACCGCCTACAAAGCCGACAATCAAGCCGGCGCGAATTTCAATCGGTACTTCCGGGCGCAACAGGAACCAGCCGTACAACAACCCGATGATCAGGCAACCCACCAGGTTGACCGCCAGGGTCGCTGCATAAAAATGCTTCGGCCAATTGGCGCTCACCCAAGTACCAGTGGCGAAACGCAATAATGTACCAGCGATGCCGGCTGCGGACACGGCAAGAATCGTCTTGAACACTACTTTCTCCGCTGTTTGGGGCTGAGGCGGTCGAGTTGGGCGAGGTGATTGAGCTTTTCACCGATCTTCAGCTCCAGGCCGCGGGGCACCGGCTGGTAGAACGGCTGCGGCTCAAGCTCGTCGGGGAAATAGTCTTCGCCGGCGGCATAGGCGTCCGGCTCATCATGGGCATAGCGGTATTCATCACCGTAGCCCAGTTGTTTCATCAACTTGGTCGGCGCATTGCGCAGATGCAGCGGCACTTCGAGGGAGCCGTGTTCGGCGGCCGCACGCAGGGCGGACTTGAAGCCCATGTACACCGCGTTGCTTTTCGGCGCGCAGGCCAGGTACGTGATGGCCTGGGCCACCGCCAGCTCACCTTCCGGGCTGCCGAGGCGCTCCTGCACTTCCCAGGCCGCCAGGCACAGGCTCAGGGCGCGCGGGTCGGCGTTGCCGATGTCTTCACTGGCCATGCGCACCACGCGGCGCGCCAGGTACAGCGGGTCGCAGCCGCCGTCGATCATGCGCGCAAACCAATACAGCGCGCCGTCCGGGTTGGAGCCGCGCACGGATTTGTGCAGCGCCGAAATCTGGTCGTAGAAGGCTTCGCCGCCCTTGTCGAAACGCCGACGCGTATCGCCGAGCAGGCTTTGCAGCAGGTCGACGCCAATCTCGCTGCCGTCTTCGGCCAGGTCGGAGGCGTTCTCCAGCAGGTTGAGAAAGCGCCGGCCATCACCATCGGCGGCGCTTAGCAGAATCTTGAAGCCTTCATCGCTGAGGCTCAGTTGGCGCTTGCCCAAGCCCTTGTCTTCGCTCAGGGCGCGGTGCAACAGCTTTTGCATCGCGGCTTCATCGAGGCTCTTGAGCACATAGACCCGCGCCCGCGAGAGCAACGCATTGTTCAATTCAAACGAAGGGTTTTCGGTGGTGGCACCGATAAAAATCAGCGTGCCATCCTCGACATAGGGCAAAAACGCATCCTGCTGCGACTTGTTGAAGCGATGCACTTCGTCGACAAACAGGATGGTGCGCTTGCCGTACTGTCCGGCCTGCTGCTTGGCCACCTCGACGGCCTGGCGGATCTCCTTGACCCCGGCCAGCACGGCCGAGACCGTTTCGAAGTGTGCATCCGAGACTTTTGCCAGCAGCCGCGCCAGGGTGGTCTTACCCACGCCCGGCGGCCCCCAGAAAATCATCGAGTGCAGCGCACCCTGCTCCAGGGCTTCGCGCAAAGGCTTGCCGCGAGCGAGCAGGTGTTCCTGACCGACGTACTCATCCAGGTTGGTCGAGCGCAGGCGCGCGGCCAAAGGCTGGGCAATCGGGTCACTTCGAAACAGATCCATGGGCAGCGTTTGAAACCTCTGGGCAGTTTATTCCTGGATCACGTCGGCACCCTTGGGGATGTCGAACTTGAACTTGGACGCCGGTACCGGCTGGTTGGCCTTGACCCCGGAGAACAGGATATCGGTGCGCTGGCCGACGCTGTCGACCAGGCGCATGTTATTGATCACGCCGTTGCCGAACGACAGGGACAGCGTGTCAAACAACGTGTCCTTGGATTTCGGCTTGAGGGTGAACTCGATCACGTTGCTGGTTTGCTTGGAGGTGATGTCAAAGCTGTCGTTGATTTTCGACACATCGCCCGACAGCAGCAGCGCCGGCGTCTGGTTCAGGCGCGGGTCGAGCTTCTTGATGGTCGCCTGCTCCAGGTCCGGGTCCCACAGGGTGACTTTCTGGCCGTCCGAGACGATGGTCTGCTCGGCCTTGCCTTCGGTGTGCCAGTAGAACAACCCTGGGCGCTGCACGGCCATCTCGCCGGCGGTTTCCTGCAACTGGGTGCCACCGGCATCCAGGGTGAGCTGGGAGAAGCGCGCAGTCAGGGTCTGGGATTTGTCCAACAGGTTTTTCAGGCTGGCGACGGAGGCCGGGTCAGCGTGGGCCGAAACAGCGGTCAGGGCCAGTGCCGGCAACAACAGCATGCGGATAAGACGCATGGGAGTCCTCATTGAGTCGTAAGGGCGCGCCGCGTGCTGCCACGCGGCACGGAATCAGTCGCGCATCTGCCCGGGGGCGATGACTTCGCGCGAGCCGTTGGTGTTCATTGCAGTGACGACGCCAGCGTTTTCCATGGCTTCGATCATGCGCGCAGCGCGGTTATAGCCGATCTTCAGCTTGCGCTGCACCGCAGAAATCGAGGCGCGGCGGCTTTCCAGCACGAACGCCACGGCTTCGTCATACAGCGCGTCGGTTTCGGCATCATCGTCGCCACCGCTGCTACCACCGTCGAAGCCGCTGCCGGCCTCTTCGACACCGGCGAGGATGTCGTCGTTGTATTCGGGCGCGCCACGCAGCTTCCAGGCCTCCACCACGCGGTGCACTTCATCGTCGGAGACGAAGGCGCCGTGGACCCGGATCGGCAGGCTGGTACCCGGCGGCATGTAGAGCATGTCACCGTGGCCCAGCAGTTGCTCGGCACCGCCCTGGTCGATGATGGTCCGTGAGTCGATCTTGCTCGACACCTGGAACGCCATGCGGGTCGGGATGTTGGCCTTGATCAGGCCGGTGATCACGTCCACCGACGGACGCTGGGTGGCGAGGATCAAGTGAATACCGGCCGCCCGCGCCTTCTGGGCGATACGCGCGATCAGCTCTTCGACCTTCTTGCCGACGATCATCATCATGTCGGCAAACTCGTCGACCACCACCACGATGGTCGGCAGCTTGCTCAACAGCGGTGCTTCGTCGTGGATACTTTCGCGCTTGTACAGCGGGTCGGTCAGCGGCGTGCCGGCGTCCTGGGCTTCCTTGACCTTGGCGTTGAAGCCCGACAGGTTACGCACGCCCATCTTCGCCATCAGCTTGTAGCGGCGCTCCATCTCGGCAACGCTCCAGCGCAGGGCGTTGGCGGCGTCCTTCATGTCAGTGACCACCGGGCAGAGCAGGTGCGGAATGCCTTCATAGATCGACAGTTCGAGCATCTTCGGGTCGATCATGATCAGCTTGGCGTCTTCCGGGCCGGACTTGAACAGGATCGACAGGATCATCGCGTTCACGCCCACCGATTTACCCGAACCGGTGGTACCGGCCACCAGCAGGTGAGGCATTTTGGCGAGGTCGGTGATCACCGGCTTGCCGCCGATGTCGTGGCCCAGGGCCAGGGTGACCGGCGACTTGAAGTTGTCGTATTCGGGCGTCGACAGCACTTCGGAGAAGCGCACGATCTGGCGATCTTCGTTGGGAATCTCGATACCCACGGTCGTCTTGCCCGGGATCACTTCCACCACGCGCACGCTGGTCACGGCCAGGGAGCGCGCCAGGTCCTTGGCCAGGTTGGAAATGCGGCTGACCTTGACGCCGGCAGCCGGCTGGATTTCGTAACGGGTAATCACCGGGCCGGGATGGATCGAGTCCACCGACACCTCGACGCCGAATTCCTTGAGTTTGATTTCCAGCAGATGGCCGACGGCCGCCAGGGACTCAGGGGAATAGTTGAGCTGTTTCTTTTCGGCCGGGTCGAGGATCGAGATCGGCGGCAAGGTGCCTTCCACGGCGCTGTCGACAAACAACGGAGCCTGTTTCTCTTTCTGCACGCGGTGGCTTGGCTCGGCCGGCTTGGGCGGCGCCGGGGCGATCACCGGCGGCACCTGCTTCTCGCGGTCCGACATGTGCTTGCTCAGGGCCTGCTCGCGTTCGATCAGGCGTTCCTTGACCTTGGCCTGCTCACGGCGGTCCGGTGTGCTTGGGGCCACCACTTCGTTGACGCGGGTATCCACCTCGCGCAACTGGGCCACCATGCGCTTGCGTTCGACCCGGGCGGCCCACCAGCGGTTGGCAGCGCCCTGGAACAGCTCCAGCAGGTCGAGGGTGATCTTGCCCGTCACGTCCATCACCTTGAACCACGACAGGTCGGTGAACACGGTGAGGCCAAACAGGAACAGCGCGATAAACATCAGGGTGCTGCCCTGGATATTCAGGGTCTTGCGCGCCAGGTCGCCGAGGCTCTCGCCCAGCGCCCCACCCGCGCCCGCCGGCAGGCCGGTGGGTGCGTGGAAATGAATATGCGCCAGGGCGGCACCGGACAGTACCAGGAATACCAGGCCGATCAGGCGCCACGAAAACAGCCAGCCGCTCCACTGCCACGGCTCATGACGCTGGCGGAAGATCTGCCAGGTCTTGATCGCCAGTAACAGCGGGAAGATATAGGCGAAGTAACCCAGCACCATGAACAGGATATCGGCGCTGTAGGAACCGGCAGGCCCACCGAAGTTCTGCACGTCTTCGATCTTGCTGTTGTGGCTCCAGCCCGGATCGTCCTTGCCATAGGTGAGCAAGGCCATCATCAGGAACAGGCACAGCGCGCCGATAGCGATCAGCGCGCCTTCCTTGAGTCGATAGTGCAGGTGCTGGCGCCAGGCCGGCACGACGGCTGCTTTAGGTGTTGCGGCGGATTTCTTCAAAACGGGTCTTTTCCTGCGCCTGTTAGCGCGTCCATCTGTTGAATAACTGCAAATACTGCCCAATCCGAGCAGCTGAAAAATGAACGAACGTCGTGGAATCTACTTTTAACACTGGGCGATTGCTGGATGAAATGGCGATAACGCCACAATGGCCGCATTGTACGGGTTTGTGTTGCGGTTGCCACGCCACTTGGCTTTCTTCAGGCAGCATAGCCAATTGTGTGTCACAACATGTTCAATTTGAGCATGCATTGTCTTTGCTGACAAAGGCTTATGAGCTGTTTTTACCAATCCAGGCAAGCTTGGCAAATGGCCTGCATGGGCCAGACCCGATTACGACCACGCCTCACGCAGAGAGTTGCAGAAACACCCGCTCACGCTTATGCACGCCAACAGCCGATTCGGGCTGGCCCCACAGCGCTGCGTCGACAATAATCACACCCCTTGGGGCAGGCGATCCGCCTGCCACTCCCCTCCCCTTCCGCAAGCCTGGATGCCATGCTGACCTGGTTACAACGCGACTCACTGACATTTCCCCCGCTGGCCAAGGCCATGCGTGAACCCAATGGCCTGCTCGCCGCCGGTGGCGACCTGTCGGCCGAGCGACTGGTGCAAGCCTACCGCCACGGTTGCTTTCCCTGGTTCTCGGAGGGCCAGCCGATCCTCTGGTGGTCGCCGGACCCGCGCACCGTGATATTCCCCGACGAGCTGCATGTCTCCCGCAGCCTGGGCAAACTATTGCGCCAGCAGCGCTATACCGTGACCTTCGACCAGGACTTTGCCGCCGTCATCCAGGCGTGCGCCGCGCCGCGTGCGTATGCCGATGGCACCTGGATCACCGAAGGTATCCAGCGCGCCTATCTGGAACTGCATCAGCGCGGCTATGCACATTCGGTTGAGGTATGGGACGAAGGCGTGCTGGTGGGCGGACTGTATGGCCTGGCGATGGGCCAGCTGTTTTTTGGCGAATCCATGTTCAGCCGTGCCGACAATGCCTCGAAATTCGGCTTTGCTACATTGACCCGGCAATTGCAGGCCTGGGGCTTTGTACTGATCGACTGCCAGATGCCCAATGATCACCTGCATAGCCTGGGTGCTCGCGCCATTCCTCGCAGTGAATTTGCCGATTTCCTACAAGACCACCTGGACCAACGCAATTCCGGGCCATGGGTTTCTTAGGCGACATCCGCACACCTGGCTTACACTTATTTCAAAGCTTATCCGAGGGTTGATCATGACCGAGTTGGCGCGCTTGAAGTTTTATGCCACTCAACCCCACTCTTGCAGCTATCTGCCCGACGAGCAGGCCACCACGCTGTTCCTCGACCCCAGCCAGCCAATGGATGTGCACGTGTATGCCGATCTCTCGGAAATGGGTTTTCGACGCAGCGGCGATCATCTGTACCGGCCCCACTGCCAGAACTGCAATGCCTGCGTGCCGGCACGCATCCCCGTGGCGCAGTTTCTGCCGGACCGCAATCAGAAGCGCATCCTCAAGCGCAATGCCGACCTGACGGTGGCAGCTGCCAAGCCACGATTCACCGAAGAGTATTTCGACCTGTACCAGCGCTATATCGAGCAGCGCCACGCCGACGGCGATATGTTCCCACCCAGCCGCGACCAGTTTTCCACCTTCCTGGTGCGTGACCTGCCGTTCTCGCGCTTTTACGAATTTCGCGCGGACGGCCGTCTGGTGGCCGTCGCCGTGACCGATTTGCTGCCTAACGGCCTATCAGCGGTCTACACCTTCTACGAGCCAGCCGAAGAGCGTCGCAGCCTTGGGCGCTTTGCAATCCTCTGGCAAATCGGTGAAGCACTGCGCCTGGAACTGGAGGCGGTGTACCTCGGATACTGGATCAAGAACTGCAAAAAAATGAACTACAAGACCCAATATCGCCCCATAGAACTGCTGATTAATCAAAGATGGGTCACGCTTAACTAGAACCCCTTGGCTTAAACACCCTTTTTCGGGCACAATGCACGCCGCTTTTGCCTGGCGCAGTTGCACCGGGCCATTCACTGGATACCGAGGGCTTTACTGCATGTCGAAAGAAGACAGCTTCGAAATGGAAGGCACTGTCGTCGACACCCTGCCCAACACCATGTTTCGTGTGGAGTTGGAAAATGGGCACGTCGTAACCGCGCATATCTCCGGCAAGATGCGCAAGAACTACATTCGTATTCTTACCGGTGACAAAGTGCGCGTCGAGCTGACGCCCTATGACTTGAGCAAAGGGCGCATCACTTACCGCGCTCGCTAAGCAAGTCAATACAAAACGCCCGGTTATGCCGGGCGTTTTTGTGTGCATGGGATTTCTCCAACACCAAGGGATCCTGTGGGAGGGGGCAAGCCCCATTCTGAGAATTGCATTTCAAGACAGCAAAAAGGCGCCTTTCGGCGCCTTTTGCGTTATTGCAGAACGATCAGGCCATTTCAGCCGTGGTTTCGAACTCGAAGGTCAGCTCGCCATCCTTCAGGTCGATATGCACCACGCCACCATGGTCGGAAAGCTCGCCAAACAGGATCTCTTCGGCCAGCGGCCGCTTGATCTTGTCCTGGATCAGGCGCGCCATCGGGCGAGCGCCCATTGCCGCGTCGTAGCCACCTTCGGCGATCCAGCTGCGTGCCGCTTCCGTGACATCCAGTTGCACGCGCTTGTCTTCCAACTGCGCCTGAAGCTCGGTAAGGAACTTGTCCACCACACTCTTGATGACCTCATGGCTGAGGCGACCAAACTGGATAATGGTATCCAGGCGGTTGCGGAACTCCGGCGTGAAGCTCTTCTTGATCACTTCCATCGCATCGGACGAGTGATCCTGGTGGGTAAAGCCGATCGAAGCCCGCGCGGCCGTCTCGGCACCGGCGTTGGTGGTCATGATCAGGATGACATTGCGGAAGTCCGCCTTGCGCCCGTTATTGTCGGTCAGGGTCCCGTGGTCCATTACCTGCAGCAGCAGGTTGAAGACTTCCGGGTGGGCCTTCTCGATTTCATCGAGCAGCAGTACGCAATGGGGCTGCTTGGTAATCGCCTCGGTCAACAGGCCGCCCTGGTCGAAACCGACATAGCCCGGAGGCGCACCGATCAGGCGCGACACGGTGTGACGCTCCATGTATTCGGACATGTCGAAGCGCACCAGCTCGATCCCCATGGCCTTGGCCAATTGCCGCGCCGCCTCGGTCTTGCCGACACCGGTAGGACCGGCGAACAGGAACGAACCGACAGGCTTGTCCGGCGACTTGAGGCCCGCACGCGACAGCTTGATCGCGGTGGACAGCGCGTCGATCGCTGCGTCCTGGCCGAACACGGTGAGCTTGAGGTCGCGCTCCAGGTTACGCAGCAGCTCCTTGTCGGAACTGTTGACGTGTTTTGGCGGAATCCGCGCGATCTTCGCGACAATGTCCTCGACCTGAGGCACGTCGATGCGCTTCACACGCTTCTCGACCGGCTGCAGGCGCTGGTAGGCCCCTGCCTCGTCGATCACATCGATGGCCTTGTCCGGCATGTGCCGGTCATTGATGTAGCGCGACGCCAACTCGGCGGCCGCACGCAGCGCCTCATCGGTGTACTCGATGCCGTGGTGCGCTTCAAACCGCCCCTTGAGCCCGCGCAGGATGCCGATGGTGTCTTCGACCGACGGCTCGGACACGTCGACTTTCTGGAAGCGACGCGCCAAGGCACGATCTTTCTCGAAGATGCCGCGGAATTCCTGGAAGGTGGTCGAGCCGATGCAGCGGATATCACCCGACGACAACAACGGCTTGAGCAGGTTGGAGGCGTCCATCACACCTCCGGATGCCGCACCGGCACCAATGATGGTGTGGATCTCGTCGATGAACAGGATCGCCTGCGGGCGTTTTTTCAGCTCGCCGAGCAGGGCCTTGAAGCGCTTCTCGAAATCGCCACGGTACTTGGTCCCGGCGAGCAACGCGCCCAGGTCAAGGGAGTAGACGACACTATTGGCCAGCAGGTCCGGCACCTGGTTGTCGACGATGCGCTTGGCCAGGCCTTCGGCAATCGCGGTCTTGCCCACGCCCGCCTCACCCACCAGCAACGGGTTGTTCTTGCGACGGCGCGCCAGGATCTGCGCTACGCGCTCCACCTCAAGCTCACGCCCCACCAACGGATCGATCCGCCCCTGGCGCGCCAGCTCATTGAGGTTGCTGGCATAGGCATCCAGCGGGTTGCTTGAAGAAGAAGACTCACCGCCCTCGTCGTCCTGCATATCCTGCTCACCCTCGGAATGATCGCCGTGCCCAGGCACCTTGGAGATACCGTGGGCGATGTAGTTGACGACATCGATACGGGCAACGCTTTGCTGCTTGAGCAGGAACACTGCCTGGCTTTCCTGTTCGCTGAAGATCGCCACAAGCACATTGGCGCCTGTGACTTCACGCTTACCGGAGCTCTGTACGTGGAAAACAGCACGCTGCAATACCCGCTGGAAGCCCAGGGTTGGCTGGGTCTCACGGTCCTCGTCATGCACGGGGATCAGTGGCGTGGTGGAGTCGATAAACTCCTGCAGGTCATGCTTGAGCTTGTCGAGATTGGCGCCGCACGCACGCAGAACCGTGGCGGCAGCTTCGTTATCCAAAAGTGCCAGCAGCAGGTGTTCGACGGTCATGAATTCATGACGCTTCGAACGAGCCTCCTTGAAGGCAAGATTGAGGGTGACTTCGAGCTCGCGGTTTAACATAGCTTCACCTCATACCCAAGTGGTCGGCGTTAACCGTCCTTCTCGATTTCACAGAGTAGCGGATGCTGGCTTTCCCTGGCGTACTGGTTGACCTGCATGGCCTTTGTCTCGGCGATGTCACGGGTAAACACTCCACATACTGCCCGTCCTTCTGTGTGAACGGCCAGCATTACCTTGGTCGCCAACTCGCGGTTCAGGTTAAAAAACACCTCGAGCACTTCGACCACGAAATCCATCGGTGTGTAGTCATCGTTGAACAAAACCACCTTGTACATCGGCGGCGCCTGTAAAGCAGGCCTGGCCTCCTGAACAGCAATGCCTGCAGAACCGTCGTCATCGTGTTCGTGATCCGGTCGATCCTGATTGAATGTTAGTCGAATCTGGCTGATTGCATGCATGGAAAGAAAGGTTCGTCAGTGGTTCAAATACAGTGGTGGGGGCGACCTGTCAGAATTTCAACTCTGACCGCTCAGTCGCCTTGACTATCGGCAAATCGGTGTTACAACCAATAGAACCCACAGTGGGTAAAAAAGGTCCGCGCAGTCAACCTTATTTATTCGGGTTAGGACGGATAAACTGGATGATACTCCAGTGATGGAGTCTGGTGCAGAGGGATATGGGTATGTCTGGCGTCAAGATCAGTGGCAAGGTCAAGTGGTTCAACAATGCCAAGGGATATGGCTTTGTTAATGAAGACGGTAAAACCGAGGACCTTTTTGCGCACTATTCAGCGATTAACATGGATGGGTACAAAACGCTGAAGGCGGGCCAAGCTGTGAGCTTTGAAATCATTCAAGGACCGAAAGGGCTGCACGCCGTGAATATCGGTGCAGTGAAAGCCGAAACACATGAAAAAAACACGCCATCAACCGCTCATAACGAAAAGAAACAAACGGCCTGACACCCCGCGAAGCGAGTGACATGCGATAAAAAACCGGCCACCCGATCGACTTGGGTTGCCGGTTTTTTTGTACCAGGCTTTTACATGTGCGAAATCAACGCATCCCCAAAGCCCGACGAAGACACCAGCTTCGCGCCATCCATCAGGCGTTCGAAGTCATAAGTCACGGTCTTGGCCGAGATAGCACCGTTGGTGCCCTTGATGATCAAGTCGGCCGCTTCGGTCCAGCCCATATGACGCAGCATCATTTCCGCCGACAGGATCAATGAACCCGGGTTGACCTGGTCCTTGCCCGCATACTTGGGCGCAGTACCGTGGGTCGCCTCGAACATGGCAACGGTGTCGGACAGATTGGCACCCGGCGCAATCCCGATACCGCCCACCTCTGCCGCCAGGGCGTCGGACAGGTAGTCGCCGTTCAGGTTGAGGGTCGCGATCACGTCATACTCGGCCGGACGCAACAGGATCTGCTGGAGCATGGCATCGGCGATGGCATCCTTGACCACTACATTCTTGCCGGTCTTCGGGTTCTTGAACTGCATCCACGGGCCGCCATCCAGCAGGGTCGCACCGAATTCTTCAGCCGCCACTTCGTAGGCCCATTCCTTGAAGGCCCCTTCGGTGAACTTCATGATGTTGCCTTTGTGCACGATAGTCAGCGAGTCGCGATCATTATCCACTACATATTGCAGGGCCTTGCGCGCCAGGCGCTTGGTGCCTTCCAGCGATACCGGCTTGATACCAATGCCGCAATCCTGATCGAAACGAATCTTGGTGACGCCCATTTCCTCCTTGAGGAACTTGATGACCTTTGTCGCTTCCGGCGAGCCGGCCTTCCACTCGATCCCGGCGTAAATATCTTCGGAGTTTTCGCGGAAGATGGTCATGTCCACATCGCCTGGTTTCTTGACCGGGCTGGGCACACCTTCGAACCAGCGCACCGGGCGCAGGCACACGTAGAGGTCGAGTTGCTGACGCAGGGCCACGTTCAGCGAACGAATGCCGCCCCCTACCGGAGTGGTCAGCGGGCCCTTGATGGACACCACGTAATCCTTGACCGCATCCAGGGTTTCCTGGGGCAGCCAGGTGTCCTGGTCGTAGACCTGGGTCGCCTTCTCGCCGGCGTACACCTCCATCCACGAGATCTTGCGCTTGCCGCCGTAGGCCTTTTCAACAGCTGCGTCGACCACCTTGATCATCACCGGGCTGATGTCGACGCCAATACCGTCACCTTCGATATACGGGATGATCGGTTGGTCAGGAACATTGAGAGAATGGTCTGCATTGACGGTGATTTTGTCGCCGACTGCCGGAACCTGAATCTTCTTGTATCCCATGCTGAACTCCATCTATGGATTGAACATCTGGCTGCGTTCGAGCCTACTCCAGATAAATGGCGACTGAAACCTCGCGCCATGCTCATTTGCATCGAAAACAGCATAAATTGTCGCCTACAAGCCTGAAAGCAAAGGGAAAAGCGCCAATCTTGAGCACTTCGTGCGACTTTAGGCGTAACCCGGTACCTGCGACCTTTAGACCAATGGACGACACACCTTTTGTATGAAGGCTCGGCGTAAGCATAGCGACCTATGTATAATGCCGCCGCTGACCAAAGAGTCACGATGGCAGACCGCTCTGGAACAGGGCCCTCCGCTACAAAGCAGGACTAATACAATAGTCCACCCGCTTGACGCTCGACTGATGCAACCCAACATCACCGCGAAGAAACCTCGACCTTTCGCTCATGGATGACTTTGAACGAACGCGCTCCACCCGGCGCATCTCGAGTTTCTGCGCACGCTTTCAGCAAAGAAGAGAGTTAATCCGAATATGCCCACCCGCTCGAAGATCATCTACACCTTCACCGACGAAGCCCCAGCCCTCGCCACCTATTCACTGCTGCCTATCGTAGAGGCCTTCACCGCTTCCGCTGATATTGCCGTGGAAACCCGCGACATCTCCCTCGCAGGGCGCATCCTCGCAAGCTTCCCCGAGCAACTGGGCACCAAGGCCGTACCGGACCACCTCGCCGAACTGGGCGACCTGGCCGTTACCCCTGAAGCCAACATCATCAAGCTGCCTAACATCAGCGCCTCGACCCCGCAGCTGCAAGCGGCGATCAAGGAACTGCAGGCCCAGGGCTACGCCCTGCCGGACTACCCGGAAACCGTAACCACCGACGCGGAAAAAGAAACCCGTGCACGTTACGACAAGGTCAAGGGCAGCGCCGTGAACCCGGTACTGCGCGAAGGCAACTCCGACCGCCGCGCGCCGCTGTCGGTCAAGAACTACGCTCGCAAGCACCCGCACAAGATGGGCGCCTGGGCTGCAGACTCCAAGTCCCACGTTGCCCACATGAGCAACGGCGACTTCTACGGCAGCGAAAAAGCCGTGCAGATCGAAGCCGCTGACGCTGTCAAGATCGAGCTGGTCGCCCAGGACGGCACCACCACCGTCCTGAAAGAAAAGACCAGCGTCAAGGCCGGCGAAATCATCGACAGCGCGGTACTGAGCAAGAACGCCCTGCGCAGCTTCATCGCCGCTGAAATTGAAGACGCCAAGAAACAAGGCGTGCTGCTGTCGGTCCACCTGAAAGCCACCATGATGAAGGTCTCCGACCCGATCATGTTCGGCCAGATCGTTGCCGAATTCTATAAAGACGCCCTGGCCAAGCACGCAGACGTGCTGGCACAAATCGGCTTCAACCTGAACAACGGCATCGGCGACCTGTACGCCCGCATCAAGGCCCTGCCGGCCGAGCAGCAGGCGCAGATCGAAGCTGACATCCAGGCGGTCTACGCCGCTCGCCCTTCCCTGGCGATGGTCAACTCCGACAAAGGCATCACCAACCTGCACGTGCCGAGCGACGTGATCGTCGACGCCTCGATGCCGGCCATGATCCGTGACTCCGGCAAGATGTGGGGCACCGACGGCCAGCTGCACGACACCAAGGCCGTGATCCCGGATCGCTGCTACGCCACCATCTACCAGGCGGTGATCGAAGAGTGCAAGGCCAACGGCGCCTTCGACCCTACCACCATGGGCAGCGTGCCAAACGTTGGCCTGATGGCGAAAAAAGCCGAAGAGTACGGCTCCCACGACAAGACGTTCCAGGTCAAGGCTGACGGCGTCGTCCGCGTGACCGACAGCAAGGGCAACCTGCTGATGGAACAGAAAGTCGAAGCCGGCGACATCTTCCGCATGTGCCAGACCCAAGACGCGCCGATCCAGGACTGGGTCAAGCTGGCCGTCAACCGTGCCCGCGCCAGCAACACCCCGGCCATCTTCTGGCTGGACCCCAAGCGTGCACACGACGGCGTCGTGGTCGAGAAAGTCCAGGCCTACCTGAAAGACCACAACACCGAAGGCCTGGACATCCGCATCATGTCGCCGGTCGACGCGATGAAGTTCACCCTGGAACGTACCCGCAAAGGCCTGGACACCATCTCGGTGACCGGCAACGTACTGCGCGACTATCTGACCGACCTGTTCCCGATCATGGAACTGGGCACCAGCGCCAAGATGCTGTCGATCGTGCCGCTGATGAATGGCGGCGGCCTGTTCGAAACCGGCGCCGGCGGTTCGGCGCCGAAGCACGTGCAACAGCTGCTGGAAGAGAACTTCCTGCGCTGGGATTCCCTGGGTGAGTTCCTGGCCCTGGCCGCTTCCCTCGAGCATTTGGGTGTGACGTACAACAACCCGAAAGCCCTGGTGCTGTCCAAGACCCTGGACCAGGCCACCGGCCAGTTCCTCGACAACAACAAGTCGCCATCGCGCAAAGTCGGCAACATCGACAACCGCGGCAGCCACTTCTACCTGGCGCTGTACTGGGCCCAGGCCCTGGCCGCCCAGACCGAAGACACTGCACTGCAAGGTCAATTCAGCGAACTGGCCAAGACCCTGGCCGCGAACGAAGCAACCATCGTTGCCGAGCTCAATGCCGTACAGGGCAAGCCAGTGGACATCGGCGGCTACTACGCGCCGAACCCGGAGCTGACCAGCAAGGCCATGCGCCCAAGCAACACCCTCAATGCGGCGATTGCCAAGTTGAAGTAAGGTTGTAGGGATGCATCACAAACCCCGGCCACGTGCCGGGGTTTGTGTTTTCAGGGTTTATGCAACACCGTATTCCTCGCGCCATGCGGCCTCGATAATCGCCAGGAACTGCGGTTTGTACCAAGGCTCCCAGCCCGGCCTCTGCTTGAGTTCAACCCCAAACCCCGGCAGCGCAGGCAAATGCGCGAGCGCTTCGACGTTTTTCAAGCCCGGCACCTGGGCAAACCAGGGTAAAAGCGTCACACCGACTCCCGCCTGGACCGCTGAACGCAGCGACATCAAGTCTTCAGACTCATACACGCAGCGCCACCTGATGCCACTCTCCTCCAAACGCCGAATCGCCAGGCTCCTGAACACGCAGGGCGCCTTGAACAGCGCCAGCGAAACTTCCTGCCCTTCCATGGGGGCTGCCGCACACTCGCCACCCAGCCACATCAACGAAAGTGCATGCAAAGGCACGCCAGCGACTTTTGGCAACTCATCAATCATCAGGCCAATATCGATTCGTCCCTCACTGAACGCCTCCGCGAGCAACTGGGAACGCGCGACCTTGACCACAATTCGCACTGAAGGTAATTCAAGCGCCAGAGCAGGAATAACGCGCTGCAGGATTTCCTCGCTGAAATATTCGGGAATACCCAGCGTCACGGACTCTTGAGTGCGACTGGCATCAAACAGGCTCCCCACTTTGTCGTTGACGCTGACCATTTGCTGGGCATAGCCGGTCAAGCGCTCTCCTTCGAGGGTGAGCAACACCTGCCGATTGTCGCGGGCAAAAAGCTCGACACCCAGCAAATCCTCAAGTCGTCGAATTTGCTGGCTGATTGCCGGCTGGGTCAGGCTCAACGCTTGCGCGGCCCGGGTGAAACTGCCCAGTTCTGCGACCTTGAGGAAACTGCGCAGCGACTGAATATCAAGATTGACTCTCATGCCACACCCATGGGAGTGAGTAATTATTCCCTGCCATTAGTGCAAGGCGCCCGCTATACCTGTCAAGACTACCTACTTGGCGCGCACATGATTCATCCAATAAACCCCTGCCCCTGAAACAACAAACCCTACAATCGCCACCCCACTCGGCACCTCACCCAACACCAACGACGCCATGATCTGCGTGACCGCCGGAATCACATGAAACAAGTTCGTCGCCTTACTCGCCTCCCCGCGTCGAATCATCAAATACAGCAGCGTCAGCGCACCCACGGAGTTCATCAGCGTGATCCAGGCCACCGACGCTGCGAATGGAACCCACTCGGTGACCTGCATGGTTTCAGTGGTGTATGCCAGCAGCAACATGACCAACGACGCGGTGACCATCTGAATGAAACACCCCACCCATAGATTCACCCCGCCAAGAAAGCGCTTCTGGTAGAGCGTGCCAAGCGTGATACCCAATAGCGCCAAGCCCACCGCGCCGTAACCACCCACTGACGCCTCGGAGCCAAAAAAGCTGCTGGCCACGACGATGGCCACGCCGCCAACACCCAGGATCGAACCCGGCAGGTCGCGCCAGCTCAATTGTTCACCCAGGCAGAAATAGGCACCGATCACCACGAACACCGGCATCAGCCCGACGATCAATGCCGCCTGCCCTGCGGGAACGCCGTGGCTGATGCCGGTGTAAAGGCCGCCGAACTGCAGGGCCTGCAACAGCAGTCCTACTGTCGCAGCATGGAGGTAGGGGGCAAGTCGTTTAGGCCATTGCGCCTTGATGGCGAGTGCAACGCCCAGGAACACCAGGGCAGCCAGGGCAAACCGATAGAACGTCATGGTGAAGGGCTCGCCATAACGCACACCGTACGCACCGCCGATGTAGCCGGAACTCCACAGCAGGATGAAGACAATGGGCAGTGGCGATGTAAGGCGTACTTCGTAGCTTTTATCGGCAATAGGGTTCATGACACTCTCCAAACTGAGGGTTCTGGAGAGATAAGCTGCGCCAGGCGCTGAAATCGGTAAAATCATAAAATGTCAGGCGCATCATGCAGATTGCTTATGCATCATCCTTGTGGGAGGGGGATTGCCCCC
This sequence comes from Pseudomonas sp. Yb2C2, assembly GCF_052112325.1. NCBI lineage: Bacteria > Pseudomonadati > Pseudomonadota > Gammaproteobacteria > Pseudomonadales > Pseudomonadaceae > Pseudomonas > Pseudomonas sp. Yb2C2. The sequence continues at coordinate 144,850 of NZ_JAVAJK010000003.1, forward strand.
TCCCACACTGCTGTAATCCTGCTCCAAGACTGCGCTGCATTCAGAATCGAGAGGCATCCCATGACCTGGCAACCCCACATCACCGTCGCCACCATCGTCGAAGACAACGGCAAGTTCCTGATGGTCGAAGAACTCAAGGGCGGCCGCGCCGTGCTCAACCAGCCTGCCGGCCACCTCGACCCAGACGAGACCCTGACCGAGGCCGCCGTGCGCGAAACCCTCGAGGAAACCGGCTGGGACGTGGAAGCCACCGGCATCGTCGGCATCTACCTGTACACCGCACCCAGCAACGGGGTTACCTATCAACGCGTCTGCTTTATTGCCAAGGCACTGAAACACCACCCGGACTATCAACTGGACGAAGGCATCCTGCGCGCCCGCTGGCTGAGCCGTGACGAGCTGATGGCCGTGCGCGACGACTGGCGTAGCGAGCTGATCATCCGCTGTATCGATGATTATCTGGCCGGCCAGCGTCACAGCCTGGAATTGATCCGCCCTTCTCTTTAGCCTTGCGGGCCCAGGCCTGTTAGAATCGCGTCCTTTTTCAAGACACCCGTTGAAACCCTATGCGTGATCCAGCCCCTTCTGACACACAAAAGAAGCGCGTCATCGTCGGCATGTCCGGCGGCGTGGATTCTTCCGTTTCCGCCGTTCTGCTCATGGAGCAGGGTTATGAGGTGGAAGGCCTGTTCATGAAGAACTGGGAAGAAGACGATGGAACGGAATATTGCACCGCCATGGACGACCTCGCGGACGCCCAGGCCGTGTGCGACAAAATTGGCATCAAGCTGCACACCGCCAACTTTGCCGCCGAGTACTGGGACAACGTGTTCGAGCACTTCCTGGCCGAATACAAGGCTGGTCGCACGCCGAACCCGGACATCCTGTGCAACCGCGAAATCAAGTTCAAGGCGTTCCTCGACTACGCCATGATCCTTGGCGCCGACCTGATTGCCACTGGCCACTACGTGCGTCGCCGCGACATCGATGGCCGTACCGAACTGCTCAAGGGCCTGGACCCGAACAAGGACCAGAGCTACTTCCTGCACGCCGTCGGCGGTGAACAGATCGCCAAGACCCTGTTCCCGGTGGGCGAGCTGGAAAAGCCCGAAGTCCGCAGGATCGCCGAGCAACACGGCCTGGCGACCGCCAAGAAGAAGGATTCCACCGGGATCTGCTTTATCGGCGAGCGCCGTTTCAGCGACTTCCTCAAGCAGTACCTGCCGGCGCAACCGGGCGAGATCAAGACCACCGACGGCGAAGTGATCGGCCGTCACCATGGCTTGATGTACCACACCATCGGCCAGCGCCAGGGCCTGGGCATCGGCGGCTTGAAGGATGCCGGCGAAGAGCCGTGGTACGTGCTGGTCAAGGACCTGGAGCACAACGTGCTGATCGTCGGCCAGGGCAATGAACACCCGCTGCTGTTCTCGGGCGCGCTGCTGGCCTCGGAGATCTATTGGGTCAACCCGATCGACCTGAGCACCCCGCGCCGCCTGACGGCCAAGGTGCGCTATCGCCAGGGCGACCAGCCCTGCACCCTGGAAAAAACCGCGACGGGCTACCGCGCCACCTTTGATGACCCGCAACGTGCGGTCACTCCTGGCCAGTCCGTGGTGTTCTATGACGGCGAAATCTGCCTGGGCGGCGGCGTGATTGAAGTCGCCGAAGCCTGGAGCAACCCGGCATGAGCCCGACCCAGGAGCAATTGACGGCACTCGGCGGGGTATTTCTCTCCGCCGTGCTCGTGGACAAGATCGCCAAGACCGGCCAGGTCACCGAAGCCGGCCTGACCTGCATGCTCGGCAGCCTGCTGATCCGCGACCCCAAGGACACCCTGGAAGTCTACGGCGGCGACGACCTCGCACTGCGTGAAGGTTATCGCGCACTGATCGGCGCCCTGGAGCGCGACCCCAGCACCTTGCAGCGCGAGCCGCTGCGCTACGCCCTGTCGATGCTCGGCCTCGAGCGCCAGTTGGCCAAGCGCGAAGACATGCTGGAAACCATCGGCAAACGCCTGCCACAGATCCAGTCCCAGGTAGAACACTTCGGCCCGGCCCACGAAAACGTGATCGCCGCCTGCGGTGCGCTGTACCAGGACACCTTGAGCACCTTGCGCCAACGCATCCAGGTGCACGGCGACATGCGCAACCTGCAGCAACCGAACAACGCCTCGAAAATCCGCGCACTGCTGCTGGCCGGTATTCGGTCGGCGCGGTTGTGGCGGCAATTGGGCGGTCATCGTTGGCAGCTGGTGATCAGCCGACGCAAATTGCTCAAAGAGCTTTACCCGTTGATGCGCAACGAATAAGTCGCACCGACAGGCTATTTTCAAGCCGTTACGCGTAATACGCCGGTCAGTTGGCAACGGACCGGCGAATTTTTTCATGTATGATACGCGCCCCATTTCGTTGCCCGACTGTCCGAGAACACCCCATGCAGCTCTCTTCGCTCACTGCGGTTTCCCCTGTTGACGGCCGCTACGCCGGCAAAACCCAGGCCCTGCGCCCTATTTTCAGCGAATACGGCCTGATCCGTGCTCGTGTACTGGTTGAAGTGCGCTGGCTCCAGCGCCTGGCCGCTCACCCCGCCATCAGCGAAGTACCGGCGTTCTCCGCCGAAGCCAACGCTGTACTCGATGCCCTGGCGGACAACTTCTCCCTGGAGCACGCCGAGCGCGTGAAAGAGATCGAGCGCACCACCAACCACGACGTCAAGGCCATCGAATACCTGCTCAAGGAGCAGGCGGCCAAGCTGCCGGAACTGGCCAAGGTCAGCGAATTCATCCACTTTGCCTGCACCAGCGAGGACATCAACAACCTGTCCCACGCCTTGATGCTGCGCGAAGGCCGTGATGACGTGATGCTGCCGCTGATGCGCCAGACCGCCGAAGCCATCCGCGAGCTGGCCATCCGTTTCGCCGACGTGCCGATGCTGTCGCGAACCCACGGCCAGCCGGCGTCGCCGACTACCCTGGGCAAGGAACTCGCCAACGTGGTGTACCGCCTGGAGCGCCAGATCGCTCAAGTCGCCGCAGTCCCACTGCTGGGCAAGATCAACGGCGCTGTCGGCAACTACAACGCCCACCTGTCGGCCTACCCGGAGATCGACTGGGAAGCCAACGCCCGCGCCTTCATCGAAGACGAGCTGGGCCTGGGCTTCAACCCGTACACCACGCAGATCGAACCGCACGACTACATCGCCGAGTTGTTCGACGCCATTGCGCGCTTCAACACCATCCTGATCGACTTCGATCGCGATATCTGGGGCTACATCTCCCTGGGCTACTTCAAGCAGCGCACCATTGCCGGTGAAATCGGTTCGTCGACCATGCCGCACAAGGTCAACCCGATCGACTTCGAAAACTCCGAAGGCAACCTCGGCATCGCCAACGCCCTGTTCCAGCACCTGGCCAGCAAGTTGCCGATCTCCCGCTGGCAGCGCGACCTGACCGACTCCACCGTACTGCGCAACCTCGGGGTGGGCTTTGCCCACAGCGTGATCGCGTACGAAGCCAGCCTCAAAGGCATCAGCAAACTGGAGCTCAACGCGCAGAAAATCGCCGCTGACCTGGACGCGTGCTGGGAAGTGCTGGCCGAGCCGATCCAGACCGTGATGCGCCGCTACAACATCGAAAACCCTTACGAGAAGCTGAAAGAGTTGACCCGTGGCAAGGGCATCAGCCCTGAAGCACTGCAAACTTTCATCGATGGCCTGGACATGCCAGCCGCGGCCAAGGCCGAGCTGAAACTGCTCACCCCGGCCAACTACATCGGCAACGCTGTAGAGCAAGCCAAGCGCATCTGATTAGCGCAAGCCCCCTTGAGACGCCCGGCCGCGCCGGGCGTTTTTATTTCAGTCTGAAAAGTGCTTTTTTTCAATAGGTTACACATGAATCCTGATATCCCTCTTCAACTTCTGGGCGGCATCACGGCACGGGAATTCCTGCGCGACTACTGGCAGAAAAAACCACTGCTGATCCGCCAGGCGATCCCTGACTTCGAAAGCCCGATCGACGCCGACGAACTCGCCGGCCTGGCCCTGGAAGAAGAAGTCGAATCGCGCCTGGTGATCGAACACGGCGAACGCCCGTGGGAACTGCGCCGCGGCCCGTTCGCCGAAGACGCCTTCAGCACCCTGCCTGAGCGTGAGTGGACCCTGCTGGTACAGGCGGTCGACCAGTTCGTGCCGGAAGTGGCCGAGTTGCTGGAGCAGTTCCGCTTCCTGCCAAGCTGGCGCATCGACGATGTGATGATCAGCTTTGCCGCACCCGGCGGCAGCGTAGGCCCGCACTTCGACAACTACGACGTGTTCCTGCTGCAGGCCCAGGGCAAGCGCAACTGGAAGATCGGCCAGATGTGCAGCTCCGAAAGCCCGCTGCTGCAACACGCCGACCTGCGCATCCTCGCCGAATTCGAAGAAAGCGCCGAATGGGTGCTGGAACCGGGCGACATGCTCTACCTGCCGCCACGCCTGGCGCATTTCGGCATCGCCGAAGATGACTGCATGACGTACTCAGTGGGCTTTCGCGCCCCAAGCGCCGCCGAAGTGCTGACCCACTTCACCGACTTCCTCGCCCAGTACCTGACCGACGAAGAGCGCTACACCGACGCCGACGCGCAGCCGGTCAGCGACCCGCACCAGATCCAGAGCGACGCCCTCGACCGCCTCAAGAGCCTGCTGGCCGAGCACATGAGCGACGAGCGCATGCTGCTGACCTGGTTCGGCCAATTCATGACCGAGCCGCGCTACCCGGAACTGGTGGCGGGCGAAGAACTGGGCGAAGACGACTTCATCAACAGCCTGCAGGACGGTGCGATCCTGGTGCGCAACCCAAGCGCGCGCATGGCCTGGTCGGAAGTCGACGATGACGTCCTGCTGTTCGCCAGCGGCCAGAGCCGTTACCTGCCGGGCAAACTGCGCGAACTGCTGAAACTGGTCTGCGCCGCCGATGCCCTGCACGCCGAAAACCTCGGCGAATGGCTGTTGGACGAAGACGCCCGCGACCTGCTGTGCGAACTGGTCAAGCAAGGAAGCCTGGGGTTTGCCGATGAATAGGATTCACGTAGGTGTCGCGGACTGGCATAAGGATATCGCCGAGATTCGGCGCATTCGTGAAGCGGTATTTATCGCTGAACAGTCCGTCCCACCTGAACTTGAGTGGGATGCGGACGACGCAGACGCAGTGCATTTCCTTGCATTCGAAGGCGACTTTCCGATTGGTACCGCGCGCCTGCTGCCCAGCGGCGAGATCGGCCGGGTGTCGGTGCTCAAGGACTGGCGCGGGCTGAAGGTCGGCGACAAGCTGATGGAAGCGGTGATTGGCGTGGCCGAGCAACGTGGCCAGACCAAGCAGTTCCTGAGCGCGCAGGTGTATGCGGCGCCGTTCTATGAGCGACTGGGCTTCAAGATCGTCAGCGAGGAATTCCTGGAAGTCGGGATTCCCCATGTCGATATGGTGCGCGGGGCCTGATCCCTGCTGTAAGGGCTTGCCTGTGGTGAGCCAGCTTGCCTGTGGTCCTGTGGTGAGCGGGCTTGCCCCGCGCTGGGCTGCGCAGCAGCCCCAAACCAAACGCCGCATTCTTTCCGTAAGAACGCGGCGTTTTTTATAGGGGCTGCTACGCAGCCCAGCGCGGGGCAAGCCCGCTCACCACAGGCAAGTCCGCTTACTACACTCCAGGCCGACAAACTGGCACTATCAAGCCCAAATGACTCGCAGAGATCACGGACATGTCCCTACGCACCCTGCTCACCGCCCTCCTCCTCACCGCCAGTTGCTCGGCAATGGCCGACACCGAAGTCGTCAACCTGAGCAACCGCACCAGCACCGACCTGCTCCCGGTTGCGCAGAACTTCATCGGCAAGGACGGCACCGTCAGCGCCTACGGCAACCAGCTTATCGTTAACGCTGCCCCCGGCAAGATCCAGGACCTGCGCACGCTGCTCGCCCAGCTGGATACACCAGCCAAGCGCCTGCTGATCACCGTCGATACCAATGAAAACAACCAGCAGAACAGCGGCGACAGCCAGACCCGCATCATCAGCTACGGCACCGCCAGCCGCGACGGCGGCATCCAGCAGATTCAGGCCAGCGAAGGCGTGCCCGCGCTGATCCAGGTCGGCCAGAGCGTGCCAATGACCACCACTCAGCCTGACGCCTACGGTCGCCCGCAGAACCAGACCCAGTACCGCAACGTCACCCAGGGCTTCTATGTCACCGCCAGCGTCACCGGCGAGACCGTGCATCTGGCGATCAGTACCAACCGTGACCGCATGAGCCAGGAACGTCCCGATGTAGTGAATGTGCAAAGCACCGACACAACCGTCAGCGGGCGCCTTGGCGAATGGATCCCCCTGGCCGGCATCAACCGCGAGACCCAGGCCGACAAATCCTCCACAACCCGCAGCTACTCTACCCAGGGCCGCGATGACCTGACGTTGCGGGTTAAGGTCGACACCCTGAACTGAAGCACCAAAAACTGACTGATGAGTCGTATTAGACTAAAGATGTAGTGCCTGAAAAAAAGCACTACAAAACATTTGACGATCCAAAAAAGCATGGGCATGATGGCCTCGCTCCCGCTAATCAGGGGCCCTGGCAAGGGCCTTCGGATCGACGCTCCAAGCTACCCACCCGAGCCGATTCGTGTCTGTACCGCCCACAAGGTGTGTTTGACGAGGTTGCGACTGGAACGAAGTTGTCCCGAGGGACGGAAGCTAACCAGGTAACCCGGCTACACACTGATGGATCGTACAAAGGCCCACGATGCCCGAAGACCGTTCGCAGTTCGCCCTTACCTGCTCAACTCCCCCCTTGAGCCATCGTTCATCCCGTCGCCTGCCCCGCCGAACTTGACTTGAACACCTGAGCTTCTGGTCAGCGAGCAGCCATAACCACGCATTCACTACGTGGCTGGCAAATGGAATTTTCCACCTAGACCTATGCGACGAGGTTTTCCCCCATGGCACTGACACGCGAACAGCAAATTGCAGCCCTCGAGAAAGACTGGGCTGAAAACCCACGCTGGAAAGGCGTAACCCGCGCTTATTCCGCTGCTGACGTCGTCCGCCTGCGTGGCTCGGTTCAACCTGAGCACACCTTTGCAAAACTCGGCGCCGAGAAGCTGTGGAAGCTGGTCACCCAAGGTGCCAAGCCGTCCTTCCGCCCCGAGAAAGATTTCGTCAACTGCATGGGCGCCCTCACTGGCGGCCAGGCAGTCCAACAGGTGAAAGCCGGTATCCAGGCGATCTACCTGTCCGGCTGGCAAGTGGCAGCGGACAACAACTCCGCTGAATCCATGTACCCCGACCAATCGCTGTACCCGGTGGACTCCGTGCCGACCGTGGTCAAGCGCATCAACAACTCGTTCCGTCGTGCCGACCAGATCCAGTGGAAAGCCGGTAAAGGCCCGGGCGACGAAGGCTACATCGACTACTTCGCGCCCATCGTGGCCGACGCCGAAGCCGGTTTCGGCGGCGTACTGAACGCCTACGAGCTGATGAAGAGCATGATCGAGGCTGGCGCGGCCGGCGTGCACTTCGAAGACCAACTGGCTTCGGTGAAGAAATGCGGCCACATGGGCGGCAAGGTACTGGTACCGACCCAGGAAGCTGTACAGAAGCTGACTGCTGCCCGTCTGGCGGCTGACGTTGCCGGCACGCCAACCATCATCCTGGCCCGTACCGACGCCAACGCCGCGGACCTGCTGACCTCGGACTGCGACCCGTACGACCAGCCGTTCGTAACCGGCGAACGCACCCAGGAAGGTTTCTACAAAGTGCGCGCCGGTCTCGACCAGGCCATCGCCCGCGGCCTGGCCTACGCGCCGTACGCCGACCTGATCTGGTGCGAAACCGCCAAGCCGGACCTGGACGAAGCGCGTCGCTTTGCCGAAGCAATCAAGAAGGAATACCCGGACCAGCTGCTGTCCTACAACTGCTCGCCTTCCTTCAACTGGAAAAAGAACCTGGACGACGCGACCATCGCCAAGTTCCAGCGCGAACTGTCCGCCATGGGCTACAAGCATCAGTTCATCACCCTGGCCGGCATTCACAACATGTGGCACAGCATGTTCAACCTGGCGCACGACTACGCCCGCAACGACATGACTGCCTACGTGAAGCTGCAGGAGCAGGAATTCGCTGACGCCGCCAAGGGCTACACCTTCGTGGCCCACCAGCAGGAAGTCGGCACCGGCTACTTCGACGACATGACCACCGTGATCCAGGGCGGCACCTCGTCCGTGACCGCGCTGACCGGTTCGACCGAAGAAGAGCAGTTCCACTGATCGATGTGAGTACACGGCCACGGCGGACCCGTTAAAGAGCTAACCGCAGTGCCGCACGACAATCACGCCCCGACTGGTTCGGGGCGTTTTTTTGCCGGTACACATCACGCTGGTTCACCAAAGCCAAATGTGGGAGGAGGCAACTCCCTCCCACATGAGGAACGCTTGCAGCCTGAAGATTTTGTGCAAAACCTTGATCCAGAGCGGTATTTGCCGCAGATAAATCGGTTAAAAGATCCGCTCCAACAACTCGCGCTAATCAGGCAAGTAACGGCAACTTACTCCGCTGTATGAGAAACAATCGCTTAAACCCCACGCAAACAATATTCATTATCATTTAGAACATAAAAACTTCGTTACAGGTTAAACAAAACACATTTGATCAAATGCCCGCTAATGCCCGCCCCGCAAGGGCTACAGCCCCAAGAAGGTGCACTATGTGCTTATTCCATCGAATAATTTCGCCCTAGGAATTTTACTTGCCCGGTGTTTAGCCATAAAATCACCGCGATTGATTGCAGTGCGACATATCGTCACTGCATCGTTACTTTTTCGAGCTCAGAGACCTTTGCTCTCTGTTAAGGATTTCCAGCATGACCGAAGCGACAGGACTCATGGCCCACAACTGGGGCTTTGCCATTTTCCTCCTCGGTGTTGTCGGCCTTTGCGCCTTCATGCTCGGTGTGTCCAGCCTCCTCGGGTCAAAAGCCTGGGGCCGCAGCAAGAATGAACCGTTCGAATCCGGCATGCTGCCTACAGGTGGCGCCCGCTTGCGGCTCTCAGCCAAATTCTATCTGGTCGCGATGCTCTTCGTGATCTTCGACATCGAAGCCCTCTTTCTCTTTGCCTGGTCTGTGTCCGTCCGCGAAAGCGGCTGGACCGGATTCGTCGAAGCCCTCGTTTTCATAGCAATTCTGTTGGCAGGCCTTGTCTACCTATTTCGAGTGGGCGCCCTTGACTGGGCTCCGGAAGCTCGTCGTAAGCGGCAAGCGAAGCTGAAACAATGAGGCTTTGGCGATGCAATACAATCTCACCAGGATCGACCCGGATGCTCCTAACGAGCAGTACCCCATCGGCGAACGGGAAACCGTTTCCGATCCGTTAGAAGACCAAGTCCACAAGAACATCTACATGGGCAAACTCGAAGACGTGCTGAGTGGCGCGGTCAACTGGGGACGTAAGAACTCCCTGTGGCCGTACAACTTCGGTCTTTCGTGCTGCTACGTGGAAATGACCACCGCCTTCACGGCGCCCCACGACATCGCGCGCTTTGGCGCCGAAGTTATCCGGGCATCACCGCGCCAGGCGGATTTCATGGTTATCGCCGGTACCTGCTTTATCAAGATGGCGCCGATCATTCAGCGTCTCTACGAGCAAATGCTCGAGCCAAAGTGGGTTATCTCCATGGGTTCGTGCGCCAACTCCGGTGGCATGTACGACATCTACTCCGTGGTTCAGGGGGTGGACAAGTTCCTGCCCGTGGACGTCTACGTGCCTGGCTGCCCGCCCCGCCCCGAAGCATTCCTGCAAGGCTTGATGCTGTTGCAGGAATCGATTGGCAAGGAGCGTCGCCCGCTTTCCTGGGTCGTCGGCGATCAAGGCGTGTACCGCGCCGAGATGCCGTCGCAAAAGGAACAGCGCCGCGAACAGCGAATCGCAGTCACCAACCTGCGCAGCCCAGACGAAGTCTGATCCAGCACCGCTTCTTTTATAGAACGAAAACCTGGCTTCATTCTTTACGTTGACCGAAAGCGATAAAAAACCATGACTACAGGCAGTGCTCTACGCATCCCGCCTTATAAGGCAGACGACCAGGATGTGGTCGTCGAACTCAATAACCGTTTTGGCCCTGACGCCTTCACCGCCCAGGCCACACGCACCGGCATGCCGGTGCTGTGGGTGGCGCGCGCCAGGCTCGTCGAAGTCCTGACCTTCCTGCGCAACCTGCCCAAGCCGTACGTCATGCTCTATGACCTGCATGGCGTGGACGAACGCCTGCGCACCAAGCGCCAGGGCCTGCCGAGCGGCGCCGATTTCACCGTGTTCTATCACCTGCTGTCGCTGGAACGTAACAGCGACGTGATGATCAAGGTCGCACTGTCCGAGAGCGACCTGAGCGTGCCGACCGTGACCGGTATCTGGCCGAACGCCAGCTGGTACGAGCGCGAAGTCTGGGACATGTTCGGTATCGACTTCCCGGGCCACCCGCACCTGACGCGCATCATGATGCCGCCAACGTGGGAAGGTCACCCGCTGCGCAAGGACTTCCCTGCCCGCGCCACCGAATTCGACCCGTTCAGCCTCAACCTCGCCAAGCAGCAGCTTGAAGAAGAGGCCGCGCGCTTCCGTCCGGAAGACTGGGGCATGAAGCGCTCCGGCACCAACGAGGACTACATGTTCCTCAACCTGGGCCCGAACCACCCTTCGGCCCACGGTGCCTTCCGCATCATCCTGCAACTGGACGGCGAAGAAATCGTCGACTGCGTGCCGGACATCGGCTACCACCACCGTGGTGCCGAGAAGATGGCCGAGCGTCAGTCGTGGCACAGCTTCATCCCGTACACCGACCGTATCGACTACCTCGGCGGCGTGATGAACAACCTGCCGTACGTGCTCTCGGTCGAGAAGCTGGCCGGCATCAAGGTCCCGGACCGCGTCGACACCATCCGCATCATGATGGCCGAGTTCTTCCGGATCACCAGCCACCTGCTGTTCCTGGGTACCTATATCCAGGACGTCGGCGCCATGACCCCGGTGTTCTTCACCTTCACCGACCGTCAGCGCGCCTACAAGGTCATCGAAGCCATCACCGGTTTCCGCCTGCACCCGGCCTGGTACCGTATCGGCGGCGTCGCCCACGACCTGCCGAATGGCTGGGAACGCCTGGTCAAGGAATTCATCGACTGGATGCCCAAGCGCCTGGACGAGTACCAGAAGGCTGCGTTGGATAACAGCATCCTCAAGGGCCGTACCATCGGCGTCGCCCAGTACAACACCAAAGAGGCCCTGGAATGGGGCGTCACCGGTGCCGGCCTGCGTTCCACCGGTTGCGATTTCGACCTGCGCAAGGCGCGTCCGTACTCGGGCTACGAAAACTTCGAGTTCGAAGTACCGCTGGCCGCCAATGGCGATGCCTACGACCGTTGCATCGTGCGTGTCGAAGAAATGCGCCAGAGCCTGAAGATCATCGAGCAGTGCATGCGCAACATGCCGGCCGGCCCGTACAAGGCGGATCACCCGCTGACCACGCCGCCGCCGAAAGAGCGCACGCTGCAGCACATCGAAACCCTGATCACGCACTTCCTGCAGGTTTCGTGGGGCCCGGTAATGCCGGCCAACGAATCCTTCCAGATGATCGAAGCGACCAAGGGTATCAACAGTTATTACCTGACGAGCGATGGCGGCACCATGAGCTACCGCACCCGGATTCGTACCCCAAGCTTCGCCCACTTGCAGCAGATCCCTTCGGTGATCAAAGGCGAGATGGTCGCGGACTTGATTGCGTACCTGGGTAGTATCGATTTCGTTATGGCCGACGTGGACCGCTAAGCATGAACAGCACGCTTATCCAGACAGACCGTTTCACCTTGAGTGAAACCGAGCGCTCGGCCATCGAGCACGAGCTGCATCACTACGAAGACCCGCGCGCGGCGTCGATCGAGGCCTTGAAGATCGTCCAGAAGGAACGTGGCTGGGTGCCGGACGGCGCCCTCTACGCCATCGGCGAGATCCTCGGCATCCCCGCCAGCGACGTTGAAGGCGTGGCGACGTTCTACAGCCAGATCTTCCGCCAGCCGGTCGGCCGCCACATCATTCGTGTGTGCGACAGCATGGTCTGCTACATCGGTGGCCACGAATCAGTGGTCAGCGAGATCCAGGCCAAGCTGGGCATCGGCCTCGGCCAGACCACTGCGGACGGCCGCTTCACGCTGCTGCCGGTGTGCTGCCTGGGCAACTGCGACAAGGCGCCGGCGTTGATGATTGACGACGACACATTCGGTGACGTGCAGCCTGCTGGCGTGACCCAATTGCTCGAGGGCTACCCATGACCCTGACTTCCTTCGGCCCGGCCAACCTGATCAAGCGTTCGGCCGAAACCCACCCGCTGACCTGGCGCCTGCGTGACGACGGCGAGCCGGTATGGCTCGACGAGTACCAGGCCAAGAACGGCTACGCCGCTGCGCGCAAGGCCTTCGCCGACATGGCCCAGGACGACATCGTCCAGACCGTGAAGGACGCCGGCCTCAAGGGTCGCGGCGGTGCAGGCTTCCCCACCGGTGTTAAGTGGGGCCTGATGCCCAAAGACGAATCCATCAACATCCGCTACCTGCTGTGCAACGCGGATGAAATGGAACCCAACACCTGGAAAGACCGCATGCTGATGGAGCAACTGCCCCATCTGCTGATCGAAGGCATGCTGATCAGCGCCCGCGCGCTGAAAACCTACCGTGGCTACATCTTCCTGCGCGGCGAATACACCACCGCCGCCAAGCACCTCAACCGTGCCGTGGCAGAAGCCAAGGCCGCAGGCCTGCTGGGCAAGAACATCCTCGGTTCGGGTTTTGACTTCGAACTGTTCGTGCACACCGGCGCCGGGCGTTACATCTGCGGTGAAGAAACCGCACTGATCAACTCCCTCGAAGGCCGCCGCGCCAACCCGCGCTCCAAGCCGCCCTTCCCTGCCGCCGTGGGCGTGTGGGGCAAGCCGACCTGCGTGAACAACGTCGAGACCCTGTGCAACGTGCCGGCGATCATCGCCGACGGCGTGGACTGGTACAAATCGTTGGCCCGTGAAGGCAGTGAAGACATGGGCACCAAGCTCATGGGCTTCTCCGGCAAGGTCAAGAACCCTGGCCTGTGGGAACTGCCGTTCGGCGTGACCGCACGCGAGCTGTTCGAGGACTACGCCGGCGGCATGCGCGACGGCTACACCCTCAAGGCCTGGCAGCCAGGCGGCGCCGGCACCGGCTTCCTGTTGCCCGAGCACCTCGACGCACAGATGTATGCCGGCGGCATCGGCAAGGTGGGCACCCGGATGGGTACCGGCCTGGCGATGGCGGTGGACAACACCGTGAACATGGTCTCGCTGCTGCGCAACATGGAGCAGTTCTTTGCCCGCGAATCCTGCGGCTTCTGCACCCCCTGCCGCGACGGTTTGCCGTGGAGCGTCAAGCTGCTGATGGCCCTGGAAAATGGCGAAGGCCGCGAGGGTGATATCGAAACCCTGCTGGGCCTGGTCGGTTTCCTCGGCCCAGGCAAGACCTTCTGTGCTCACGCACCGGGCGCCGTGGAGCCATTGGGCAGCGCAATCAAATACTTCCGCTCGGAGTTCGAAGCCGGCATCGCGCCCACCAGCGCCGCCGTCCCGCCTCTGGCAAGGCCGATCGTAGTCGGCGCGTAACGCTTAAACAGGCAAAGGGTCCGTGCCCTTCGCCTGCTCATGTGCTGACGCCGTGAAGGCTGTGTAGATGCACATGAATAACAAGATTCCATTAGCCACGCCCGCTGACAACGGGCCAACGAAGAACTTTGAACCATGGCCACTATCCACGTAGACGGCAAAGCGCTCGAAGTCGATGGGGCGGACAACCTGTTACAGGCGTGTCTGTCACTCGGCCTCGATATCCCGTATTTCTGCTGGCACCCCGCGCTTGGTAGCGTCGGTGCCTGTCGCCAGTGTGCGGTCAAGCAGTACACCGACGAAAACGACACCCGTGGTCGTATCGTCATGTCCTGCATGACCCCAGCCACCGACAACACCTGGATCTCCATCGACGATGAAGAATCCAAGGCGTTCCGCGCCAGCGTTGTCGAATGGCTGATGACCAACCACCCCCACGACTGCCCGGTCTGTGAGGAAGGCGGTCACTGCCACCTGCAAGACATGACGGTGATGACCGGCCACAACGAGCGCCGTTATCGCTTCACCAAGCGTACCCACCAGAACCAGCAACTGGGCCCGTTCATTTCCCACGAGATGAACCGCTGCATCGCCTGCTACCGCTGCGTACGCTTCTATAAAGACTACGCCGGCGGCACCGACCTCGGCGTATTCGGCGCCCACGACAACGTGTACTTCGGTCGCGTTGAAGACGGCGTGCTCGAAAGCGAGTTCTCCGGCAACCTCACCGAGGTCTGCCCGACCGGTGTGTTCACCGACAAGACCCACTCCGAGCGCTACAACCGCAAGTGGGACATGCAGTTCTCGCCGAGCATCTGCCACGGCTGCTCGAGCGGTTGCAACATCTCCCCGGGCGAACGCTACGGCGAACTGCGTCGCATCGAAAACCGCTTCAACGGTTCGGTAAACCAGTACTTCCTGTGCGACCGTGGTCGTTTCGGCTATGGCTACGTCAACCGCGAAGACCGTCCACGCCAGCCACTGCTGGCCGATGGCGCCAAGCTGAGCCTGGACGCGGCGCTGGACAAAGCCGCCGACCTGCTGCGCGGCCGTAACATCGTCGGTATCGGCTCGCCCCGCGCCAGCCTCGAAAGCAACTACGCGTTGCGCGAGCTGGTGGGTGCCGAGCACTTCTACTCCGGTATCGAAGCCGGTGAGCTGGAGCGCATCCGCCTGGTCCTGCAGGTGCTGAACGACAGCCCGCTGCCGGTGCCGAACATGCGTGACATCGAAGACCACGATGCCATCTTCGTGCTCGGTGAAGACCTGACCCAGACCGCCGCGCGTATCGCGCTGTCCCTGCGTCAATCGGTCAAAGGCAAGGCCGAAGACATGGCCGACGCCATGCGCGTCCAGCCTTGGCTCGACGCTGCGGTGAAAAACATCGGCCAGCACGCGCTGAACCCGCTGTTTATCGCCAGCCTGGCGGAAACCAAGCTCGACGACATCGCCGAAGAATGCGTCCACGCTGCACCGGACGACCTGGCCCGCATCGGTTTCGCCGTGGCCCACGCCCTCGACGCCAGCGCGCCGGCAGTCGAAGGCCTGGACACTGAAGCCGCCGAACTGGCCCAACGCATTGCCGATGCCTTGCTGGCAGCCAAGCGTCCATTGATCATTGCCGGTACCTCGCTGGGTTCCAAGGCCTTGATCGAAGCCGCCGCCAACATCGCCAAGGCCTTGAAGCTGCGCGACAAGAACGGCTCCATCAGCCTGGTGGTGCCGGAAGCCAACAGCCTCGGCCTGGCCATGCTCGGTGGCGAGTCCCTGGACGCCGCCCTGCAAACCGTGATCGACGGCACTGCCGATGCGATCGTGGTGTTGGAAAACGACCTGTACACCCGCACCGACGCCGTCAAGGTTGACGCTGCGCTGAACGCCGCCAAGGTCCTGATCGTCGCCGACCACCAGAAGACCGCCACCAGCGAGCGCGCCGACCTGGTACTGCCAGCCGCTACCTTCGCCGAAGGCGACGGCACCCTGGTCAGCCAGGAAGGCCGTGCCCAGCGCTTCTTCCAGGTGTTCGATCCGAAGTACATGGACGCCAGCATCCTGGTTCACGAAGGCTGGCGCTGGCTGCATGCCCTGCGCGCGACCCTGCTGAACCAGCCGATCGACTGGACCCAGCTCGACCACGTCACCGCCGCAGCCGCCGCGAGCGCGCCGCAGCTGGCGCGTATCGTCGACGCCGCACCGTCCGCCGCGTTCCGCATCAAGGGCATGAAGCTCGCCCGTGAGCCGCTGCGTTACTCCGGTCGTACCGCCATGCGCGCCGACATCAGCGTGCACGAGCCGCGTACCCCGCAAGACAACGACACCGCGTTCGCCTTCTCCATGGAAGGTTACTCGGGTTCGGTCGAGCCGCGTCAGCAGGTGCCGTTTGCCTGGTCGCCGGGCTGGAACTCGCCACAGGCCTGGAACAAGTTCCAGGACGAAGTCGGTGGTCACCTCCGCGCCGGCGACCCGGGCACCCGCCTGATCGAAACCCAGGGCGACGCGCTGAACTGGTTCGCTGCGGTCCCGCGTCCGTTCAACCCGGCCCAGGGCACCTGGCAGGTCGTGCCGTTCTTCCACCTGTTCGGCAGCGAAGAGACCTCTTCCAAGGCCGCGCCGGTACAAGAGCGCATTCCCGAGGCCTACGTGTCCGTGGCCAAGTCCGAAGCCGACCGCCTGGGCGTCAACGACGGAGCCTTGCTCAGCGTGACCGTGGCCGGCCAGACCCTGCGTCTGCCGCTGCGTATCAACGAAGAGCTGGGTGCCGGCCTGGTTGCCCTGCCTAAAGGCCTTGCCGGCATCCCGCCGGCGATCTTCGGCAAAACCGTTGACGGTCTGCAGGAGGCAGCGCAATGACCTGGTTCACCCCTGAAGTGATCGACGTGATCATCTCGGTCGTCAAGGCCATCGTGATCCTGTTGGCCGTGGTCGTCGCGGGCGCCCTGCTCAGCTTCGTCGAACGTCGCCTGCTGGGCTGGTGGCAGGACCGTTACGGTCCGAACCGCGTTGGCCCGTTCGGTATGTTCCAGATCGCCGCCGACATGCTGAAGATGTTCTTCAAGGAAGACTGGACCCCGCCGTTTGCCGACAAGGTGATTTTCACCCTGGCACCGGTCGTGGCCATGAGCGCCTTGCTGATCGCCTTCGCGATCATCCCGATCACCCCGACCTGGGGCGTGGCGGACCTGAACATCGGCTTGCTGTTCTTCTTCGCCATGGCCGGCCTGTCGGTCTACGCGGTGCTGTTCGCCGGCTGGTCGAGCAACAACAAGTTCGCCCTGCTGGGCAGCCTGCGGGCCTCGGCCCAGACCGTGTCCTACGAAGTGTTCATGGGCCTCGCGCTGATGGGCATCGTGGTGCAGGTCGGCTCGTTCAACATGCGCGACATCGTCGAGTACCAGGCGCAGAACCTGTGGTTCATCATTCCGCAGTTCTTCGGCTTCTGTACCTTCTTCATCGCCGGCGTGGCCGTGACTCACCGTCACCCGTTCGACCAGCCGGAAGCGGAACAGGAACTGGCTGACGGTTACCACATTGAATACGCCGGCATGAAATGGGGCATGTTCTTCGTCGGTGAATACATCGGCATCATCTTGATCTCGGCCCTGCTGGTCACGCTGTTCTTCGGCGGCTGGCACGGTCCGTTCGGCATCCTGCCGCAGCTGGCGTTCTTCTGGTTCTTCCTGAAGACCGCGTTCTTCATCATGCTGTTTATCCTGCTGCGCGCTTCCATTCCGCGTCCACGATATGACCAGGTGATGGATTTCAGCTGGCGTTTCTGCCTGCCGCTGACCCTGATCAATTTGCTGGTGACTGCTGCCGTTGTGTTGTTGAACACGCCAGCGGGCGCGGTTCAGTGAGGATTTGACCCATGTTCAAATATATTGGCGACATCGTTAAGGGTACCGGTACCCAGTTGCGAAGCCTGGTGATGGTGTTCGGTCACGGCTTCCGTAAACGCGACACCCTGCAATACCCGGAAGAAGCGGTGTACCTGCCGCCGCGCTATCGCGGCCGCATCGTGCTGACCCGCGACCCCGATGGCGAAGAGCGTTGCGTGGCCTGCAACCTGTGCGCCGTGGCGTGCCCGGTGGGTTGCATCTCCCTGCAGAAAGCTGAAACCGAAGACGGTCGCTGGTACCCGGACTTCTTCCGCATCAACTTCTCGCGCTGCATTTTCTGCGGCCTCTGCGAGGAAGCTTGCCCGACCACCGCGATCCAGCTCACACCGGATTTCGAGATGGCCGAGTTCAAACGTCAGGACCTGGTGTACGAGAAAGAAGATCTGCTGATCTCTGGTCCCGGTAAAAACCCTGATTACAACTTCTATCGTGTTGCAGGTATGGCCGTTGCCGGTAAGCCGAAAGGCGCCGCACAAAACGAAGCCGAGCCGATCAACGTGAAGAGCTTGCTGCCTTAAGGAAGAAAGATGGAATTCGCTTTCTATTTCGCATCGGGTATCGCGGTTGTGTCCACGCTTCGCGTGATCACCAACACCAACCCCGTGCACGCCCTGCTCTACCTGATCATTTCGCTGATCGCCGTGGCCATGACCTTCTTCAGCCTCGGCGCACCGTTCGCCGGTGTGCTGGAAGTGATCGCCTACGCCGGCGCCATCATGGTGCTGTTCGTGTTTGTGGTGATGATGCTCAACCTCGGGCCGGCCTCGGTCGCCCAGGAACGCGTCTGGCTCAAGCCCGGCATCTGGCTCGGCCCGGTTGTCCTCGCAGCGCTGCTGCTGGGTGAACTGCTGTATGTGCTGTTCGCTCACCAGAGCGGCCAGGCCATCGGCCATACCACCGTGGACGCGAAAGCCGTGGGCATCAGCCTGTTCGGCCCGTACCTGCTGGTGGTCGAACTGGCGTCGATGCTGCTGCTCGCCGCAGCCATCACTGCCTTCCACTTGGGCCGCAACGAAGCCAAGGAGCAATGACGATGCCTGCTATCCCTTTGGAGCATGGTCTGGCGGTCGCCGGCATCCTGTTCTGCCTTGGCCTGGTCGGCCTGATGGTTCGCCGTAACATTCTGTTCGTGTTGATGAGCCTGGAAATCATGATGAACGCTGCGGCACTGGCGTTCATCGTTGCAGGTGCACGTTGGGGCCAGCCGGATGGACAAGTCATGTTCATCCTGGTGATCAGCCTGGCAGCCGCCGAGGCCAGTATCGGCCTGGCGATCCTGCTGCAACTGTATCGTCGCTTCCACACGCTTGATATCGACGCTGCCAGTGAGATGCGCGGATGAACATGATCTTTCTGACTTTCGTATTTCCCCTGATCGGTTTCCTGCTGCTGTCGTTCTCTCGCGGACGCTGGTCGGAAAACCTTTCGGCCCTGATCGGTGTGGGCTCCATTGGCCTGTCGGCCATCGTTGCCGCCTACGTCATCTGGCAATTCAACGTGGCACCGCCGGAAGGCGGCCACTACACTCTGGTGCTGTGGCAGTGGATGTCGGTGGAAGGCTTCAAGCCCAACTTCGCCCTCTACGTCGATGGCCTGTCGATCACCATGCTTGGCGTGGTGGTGGGCGTGGGCTTCCTGATCCACCTGTTCGCGTCCTGGTACATGCGCGGTGAAGCGGGCTACTCGCGCTTCTTCTCGTACACCAACCTGTTTATCGCCAGCATGCTGTTCCTGGTGCTCGGCGATAACCTGTTGTTCCTGTACTTCGGCTGGGAGGGCGTGGGCCTGTGCTCGTACCTGTTGATCGGTTTCTACTACAGCAACCGCAACAACGGTAACGCGGCACTCAAGGCGTTTATCGTCACCCGTATCGGCGACGTGTTCATGGCCATCGGCCTGTTCATCCTGTTCCAACAGGTGGGCACGCTGAACATCCAGGAACTGCTGGTGCTGGCACCGCAGAAATTCCAGGTCGGCGACTTCTGGATCACCCTGGCGACCCTGATGCTGCTGGGCGGCGCCGTGGGTAAATCCGCGCAACTGCCGCTGCAGACCTGGCTGGCGGATGCCATGGCCGGTCCTACCCCGGTGTCGGCACTGATCCACGCCGCAACCATGGTTACCGCCGGTGTCTACCTGATCGCCCGTACCCACGGCCTGTTCACCCTGGCGCCGGACATCCTGCACCTGGTGGGCATCGTCGGCGGCGTGACCCTGGTACTGGCCGGCTTCGCCGCGCTGGTGCAGACCGACATCAAGCGGATCCTCGCCTACTCGACCATGAGCCAGATTGGCTACATGTTCCTGGCCCTGGGCGTCGGCGCCTGGGACGCGGCGATCTTCCACCTGATGACCCACGCCTTCTTCAAGGCCCTGCTGTTCCTGGCCTCCGGTGCGGTGATCGTGGCCTGCCACCACGAGCAGAACATCTTCAAGATGGGCGGCCTGTGGAAGAAACTGCCACTGGCCTACGCCAGCTTCATCGTCGGTGGTGCCGCCCTGGCCGCCCTGCCGCTGGTGACCGCCGGTTTCTACTCCAAGGACGAAATCCTCTGGGAAGCCTTTGCCAGCGGTAACCAGAACCTGCTGTACGCAGGCCTGGTGGGTGCGTTCATGACCTCGCTGTACACCTTCCGCCTGATCTTCATCACCTTCCACGGTGAAGCCAAGACCGAAGCCCACGCAGGCCATGGCATCTCCCACTGGCTGCCACTGTCGGTGCTGATCATCCTGTCGACCTTCATCGGCGCGCTGATCACCCCGCCACTGGCCGGTGTACTGCCGGAAAGCGCCGGCCATGCCGGCGGCGCCGCCAAGCACAGTCTGGAAATCGCCTCGGGCGCCATTGCCATCGCCGGCATCCTGCTGGCGGCCCTGCTGTTCCTCGGCAAGCGTCGCTTCGTGACCGCCGTGGCCAACAGTGGCATCGGCCGTTTCCTCTCGGCCTGGTGGTTCGCCGCCTGGGGCTTCGACTGGCTCTACGACAAACTGTTCGTCAAGCCCTACCTGGCCATCAGTCATGTACTGCGTAAAGACCCGCTCGACCAGACCATCGGTTTGATCCCGCGCGCGGCCAAAGGCGGTCACACCGCCCTGAGCCGTACCGAGACCGGCCAGTTGCGTTGGTATGCGGCTTCCATGGCTGCTGGTGCCGTGCTGGTGATCGGCGCCATCGTCGTGGTAGCGGCCTGACTATGTTTAAGTGCACTGCGTACTTTGCGAACTTGCGAAAGGAAACGAGCCCGTCATGATTCTGCCCTGGCTAATCCTGATCCCCTTTATCGGCGGCCTGCTCTGCTGGATGGGTGAACGCTTCGGCGCCACCCTCCCCCGCTGGATTGCGTTGCTGACCATGTCCCTGGAACTCGCACTCGGCCTCTGGCTGTGGGCCCATGGCGACTATTCATTCGCTCCGGCACCGGGTGTCGATCCAACGTTCGCGCTTGAATTCAAGCACGTGTGGATCCAGCGCTTCGGCATCAACGTGCACCTGGCCCTCGACGGCCTGTCGCTGTTGATGATCCTGCTGACCGGCCTGCTGGGTATCCTCTCGGTACTCTGCTCCTGGAAAGAGATCCAGCGTCACGTGGGCTTCTTCCACCTGAACCTGATGTGGATCCTGGGCGGCGTTGTCGGCGTGTTCCTCGCCCTCGACCTGTTCATGTTCTTCTTCTTCTGGGAGATGATGCTGGTGCCGATGTACTTCCTCATCGCGCTCTGGGGTCACAGTTCTTCGGACGGCAAGAAAACCCGGATCTACGCGGCGACCAAGTTCTTCATCTTCACCCAGGCTTCCGGCCTGATCATGTTGGTGGCGATCCTGGGCCTGGTACTGGTCAACTTCAACTCGACTGGCGTGATTACCTTCAACTACGCCGACCTGTTGAAAACCAAGATGTCCCTGACCACCGAGTACATCCTGATGCTGGGCTTCTTCATCGCCTTCGCGGTGAAGCTGCCGGTGGTGCCGTTCCACTCCTGGCTGCCTGACGCTCACGCCCAGGCGCCGACCGCCGGTTCCGTGGACCTGGCCGGTATCCTGCTGAAGACGGCGGCCTACGGCCTGCTGCGTTTCGCCCTGCCGCTGTTCCCGAACGCCTCGGCCGAATTCGCGCCGATTGCCATGACCCTCGGCCTGATCGGGATCTTCTACGGTGCATTCCTCGCGTTCGCCCAAACCGACATCAAGCGTCTGATTGCCTTCTCGTCCGTTTCCCACATGGGCTTCGTACTGATCGGCATCTACTCCGGCAGCCAGCTGGCGTTGCAAGGTGCGGTGATCCAGATGTTGGCCCACGGTGTCTCGGCCGCGGCACTGTTTATCCTGAGTGGCCAGTTGTACGAGCGCCTGCACACCCGTGACATGCGTGAGATGGGCGGCGTGTGGTCGCGCATTGCGTACCTGCCGGCGATCAGCCTGTTCTTCGCCGCCGCTTCCCTGGGCTTGCCGGGTACCGGTAACTTCATCGGCGAGTTCCTGATCCTGATGGGTGCCTTCGTGCAAACACCGTGGATCAGCGCCATTGCTACCTCCGGCCTGGTATTCGGTTCGGTCTACTCGCTGATCATGATCCACCGCGCCTACTTCGGCCCGGCCAAGTCCGACACCGTCCTCAAAGGGATGGATGCTCGCGAACTGATCATGGTGCTCGGCCTTGCGGTATTGCTGATCTACATCGGCGTGTACCCGCAACCGTTCCTGGACACTTCTGCCGCGACGATGCATGGCGTGCAGCAGTGGTTCGGCACCGCCTTCTCTCAACTCGCTTCGGCCCGGTAAGAGCGCTATGGAATTCACGATCCAACACTTTATCGCGCTTGCGCCGCTGCTGATCACCAGCCTCACCATCGTGGTGGTGATGCTGGCGATCGCCTGGCGCCGCAATCACTCACAAACGTTCCTGCTGTCCTGCGCCGGTTTGAACCTGGCCTTGCTGTCGATTATCCCGGCACTCAAGGTCGCGCCACTGGCGGTGACCCCGCTGATGATGGTCGATGACTTCGCGCTGCTGTATATCGCGCTGATCCTCGTCGCCACCCTCGCCTGCGTCACCCTCGCCCACGCCTACCTCGGCGAAGGCGGCACCGGCTACCCGGGCAACCGCGAAGAGCTGTACCTGCTGATCCTGCTGGCTGCGGCCGGCGGTATCGTGCTGGTCAGCGCGCAGCACCTGGCCGGCTTGTTCATCGGCCTGGAACTGCTGTCGATCCCGACCTACGGCCTGGTGGCCTACGCCTTCTTCAACAAGCGTTCCCTGGAAGCCGGCATCAAGTACATGGTGCTGTCGGCCGCCGGTTCCGCGTTCCTGTTGTTCGGTATGGCCCTGCTCTACGCCGAAGCCGGCAGCCTGAGCTTCACCGGTATCGGTCACGCCCTGGCCGCCACCAACAGCCCCGCGCCGATTGCCCAACTGGGCCTGGCGATGATGCTGATCGGCCTGGCGTTCAAGCTGTCGCTGGTGCCGTTCCACCTGTGGACCCCGGACGTGTACGAAGGCGCCCCGGCGCCGGTGGCGGCGTTCCTGGCGACCGCGTCCAAGGTCGCTGTGTTTGCGGTGATGGTGCGTCTGTTCCAGATCTCGCCTGCCGCCAACACCGGCGTGCTGAGCAACGTGTTGACCGTGATCGCCATCGCGTCGATCCTGTTCGGCAACCTGCTGGCGCTGACCCAGAACAACCTCAAGCGTCTGCTGGGTTACTCGTCCATCGCCCACTTCGGCTACCTGTTGATCGCCCTGGTGGCGAGCAAAGGCCTGGCCGTGGAAGCCATCGGCGTGTACCTGGTCACCTACGTGATCACCAGCCTCGGCGCGTTCGGCGTGATCACCCTGATGTCCTCGCCTTACAAGGGCCGTGACGCCGACGCCCTGTACGAATACCGCGGCCTGTTCTGGCGCCGTCCGTACCTGACCGCCGTACTCACCGTGATGATGCTGTCCCTGGCCGGTATCCCGCTGACCGCGGGCTTTATCGGCAAGTTCTACATCGTCGCGACCGGTGTCGAAGCCCACGAGTGGTGGCTGGTTGCGTCCCTGGTGCTGGGCAGTGCCATCGGCGTGTTCTACTACCTGCGCGTGATGGTCACCCTGTACCTGATCGAGCCAAACCTGCGCCGTGTGGATGCTGAGCTGCACTGGGAACAGAAAGCCGGTGGCGTGATGCTGCTGGCTATCGCCCTGCTCGCCTTCTTCCTCGGCGTGTACCCACAACCGTTGCTGACCCTGGTGCAGCACGCGGTGCTGGGGGTTTGATCCCTTAGCGGTATGCGAATCAACAGAAACGGCGCCCCAGGGCGCCGTTTTTGCGTTCTGGGCTGACCTGCAACAGCCCAAAAAAACGCCCCGAATGTTCGGGGCGTTTTACATTGCAACCGCGTCAGAACGCGATGCCTAGCTTGACCCCGTACTCATCCCGCTTGAGCCGAGTGTTATCGGCCACTTCGGAATCACCGTCGAGCTTGTATTCGGTGCGGGTGTAGTAAAGGCCCGCCATCACCGGCAGGTCGCCCTTCTGGTTCATCAGCAGGCTGACTTCCGCATACGGGTTAGTGCGGTCCTTGAGGTCTACGGTGTCGCTGCCCACGCCGTCCACCTTGAGCTTGGTACGACCATCAATGGTGCGACGCGCACCGGCTTCGAAACGCAGCGTCATGTCATCGAACTGATGGTTGTAGCCCAGGGCTGCCTTGGCGAACGGCGACTTGTTGGTGAGTTCCATGTCGTAGTCGTTCGAGTCCAGCTCATAGCGGGTCCAGCTGTAACCGCCGCCAACGATCACGTCGACGAAGTTGCGCGCATCCAGCGCGGCACGCCAGCCGAGATCCAGGTCGGCCTGGCCTTCCTTGAGTTTGTTATCACTCTTTTTACCGTACTTGGCTTCCACACCTGCCTGGTAGATAAAGCCCGACTCGGCGGTGAGCTTGTTGCCGAAGTTGTAGAAAAGACCGGCTTCGGGCATGTGGTCCTTATCACTTTCACTACCGCCTTCGAGCTTGAAGTCGTTGTAGCTGCCCAGAATCCCAAAGGTAGAAATCGGGTCAGTGGACGGTGCGGCGAACGCCACTGCTGGCGCGGCGACCAGCGCCAGCAGTGAGGAATGCTTGAGGAGGTTTCCGAATAGTTTGGACATCGTTTACATCTCCTTGTCTGGTGGGCAAATTATTCAGGAAACGCTTCGAACCCAGGCTGGCACCAAAGGTTCGAAAAAATTTGCCCCCACTTGGAGGTAAAACGGTTCAGCGATGGCTCTAGATCAATACTCCTGGCGTGCAGCCATTACCAAGCCCTCAAGGGTTGAATCAAGCTGAGGGTGAACCGGCACGCGAATCCCAAAGGTAGTGCCCAGTACGTCCAGCAGCTCGTCGGCGCTCTGGATCACACGCTTGTCACTCGGCCGATCCAGGTAGTGAATCCCATAGTGGGCGTTGTTCAAGGTGTGGCGTTCGCCCGCTGCCAGGCGTGCGACTTTCAATTGGCCCAGGAACGGCGAACCTGGATGGGTCGAGACGTACCAGTTACCGATTTCGTAGTCGATGTCTGCCTGCACTTGCAGGTCGAACACATACAAGCCACGCCACTCCCCCGCGACCTCGGCCCACAACGTGTAGCTGCCCTCCTGCTCATTGAGTGTCAGGCGATACGGCTCATGGGCCGTGGCCTGCACGGCCTGCGTGTCCAACTGCAACGGACTGCTGGGCACCATGCCACCAAAGCCGACGTCGGTGATGTAGCGCACGCCGTCCAGGGTCACCAGGCTCAGGCGATGGGTGCGCGCCGTACGTGCGTCCGGCGGACCACCCATCACAACCCGCCCGGTAATGCCGCGCGCCTCGAACCCCAGTTCCTGCAACAGCGCCAGGAACATCTGGTTCAACTCATAGCAATACCCACCCCGCCCATCGAACAGGACTTTCTGCTCGACGCTGGGCAAGTCGATCGGTACCGGCAGGCGCAGCAGGGTCGACAGGCTTTCGAAGGCGAAGGTGCACACATGACGCAGTTGCAAATCCCGCAGGGTCTGCAGGGTGGGCGGTGGTGGCGAGTCGTAACCCAAGCGTTGCAGGTACAGGCGGCTGTGGTTCAGGAGGGTCATGGCGCGATCCTTGGGCGCGGGAGGAATGCGTCACTATGCCGCGCAAGCATGCAGATTGTCATTTTGAGTGAACCTTTTTAAACCGTTCCCTATCCATCTATAACAAGACAGGGAGGCAACATGAGTACCGCAAAAATCTACACCATCCACTACCAACTGCACGGTCAACCGAAGTCCTTTGTGGTGCGTGCCGAAGTGATGAACAACGCCGAGGCCTGGCACTGGGCAGCCGTTGACGCTGACATTGCGCATGTGAGCCGTATCGGCCGGGTCGGCCATGAGCAAGTGAAAAAAACCACGCGCCCGTGGGCCGAGAAGTACGGCATTACCGACGTCACCTGGATGCCGCCCAGATAAACAAAAAGCCCCGCTCATTGGCGGGGCCCAGCTCATTTCTTCAAGTCGCCCAACGGATCGTAGGGCGGCTTTTTTTTCCCGTCGTCCTTGGCCTTTTTATCCAGAGGGGCGATGGCCGGACCGATGGGATCAACCTGCGGATCAGCCACATCGGGCGAGTCCGGATCAAATCCCAGCTCATCCTTGCCGCTGGCGTGTTCATTGGAGGGCGGTCCATCCGAGCGCTTATTCATCATGGTCTCCTGTTATAGCGGGCGAGCTTTGTCGTGGAGGTTTTCCAGGTCGTCTTCGACGCGCTCCACATCATCCTGGGCGTCACGCTCTTTCGGGTCATTGGGGCGCAAGGCATCGTTGTCGCGCTCCTCTTCACCGGGCGTGCGGTCAGGGTCGGGGGGTCCGGGCGGTGGCTGCTTGTATTCGGGCATGGTGGTTGACCTCAAAGGGACTACACCGGTTTAGAGAAACTGCCCCAGATCATGGTTCAACTTGATTGCCCCACCACTGACCGCTGACCATGAGAAGATGCCTTCCCCCCTACCCGCCCTGGAGACCTGGACCGGATGTTCGAGCTCAAACCCTGCGACCCCGTCACCTACCGCCAACAGACGCGCCGCAGCACGCTGATCGTGGCCGTGCTGTTCGTGGCCCTGGCCATGCTGCTGTCGAGCCTGGCGGTGATGCTGTTCGGCGAACCCGGCGGTGACAACTTCCGCTTTAATGTCGGTGGCGTATTCGCCGGGGTGTTGATAACGGTCGCCCTGCTGCGCGGCCCGTTCCGCACCCAACCGTGGCTGGCACCGGCCGTGTATGGCTGGCAGCTCAAGCGCACCCTGATGCGCGTGACCAACGTGATGCACACCGTCACCGAGCGTGTGCAGGCGAATGATCCGACGGCCATGAAGATACTGCGTTTCTATCACCTGGGGCTGACGCAGATGCACGCCCTGGACGCCAACTCCAGTGCCCAGGCGCAGTTGGTCGGTGAAATGGACGCGCATAAGAACACGATGCTGGCACTGGGGATCGACACCGAACAAACCCGCTTTGATCCCGCCTGGCTGGAAGGATTGAAACGCACGTAAGTCAGTCTGCTGCCACACGGGTGCGCCAGCAGAACAACGCACTCACCGCAATCGCCGCACCCGCCACGCCAAACACCAGGGGTGCCGAGGCCACCGGCAACAGCAGGCCTGCCAGCAGTGGCCCGAGGCCCGCACCGATGTCACGCCATACCGCATTCGACGCCAGGGCCGACACCCGCAGTGAACCGGGGTTGCGCTCGGCGACCAGGGTGGTCACCAGGGGCAGTTGCAACGCGCGCAGCACCAACACCGCCGCCGCGCCGACAATCACCCAATAGCTGCCGAACGCCGTCAAGGCCAAGGCACTCAGGAACGAAAACAGCAACAACATCGAGGTCGCGCCAAAGCGCTGGGCGGCGTGACCTCCCAGGGGGCTCAGGAGCATTTCCGAGACATAACGCAGGGCCATCAAGCCGCCGGCGATCAGCACCGCATTACCGCCGAGCAGCTTCTGCGCCTGGATCGACAGGCCGAAAATAAACAGTCCGTCCAGCGCCACGCCTTCGATAAACGACCACAGCGCCACGCTGTCGGGCCACTTGAAACGGCGCCCCGGGGTGCTGTGCAAATCATGCCCGGCGCTGGGCAGGCCGCGCGCCATCCACAGCCCCACCAGGCAACAGCCGGCGAGGATCACAAAGATCGGACGCGGCCCGGCCCACAGCGTCAGCCAGCCACCGAACGGCAACGCCAGCATCGGCCCCCAGGCGATCAGGGCCCGCGAACGCCCGGCCCGGCGCGCGGCGCCCTCCGGTTCGGAGGTGGCCAATACCTGAGTCGACAGGTTCAACGCGGCAAAACACAGGCCCCACACCAGCCGCAGCCCCAACAACGCGGCAAAGCCCGACAGCACCGAATTACCCAAGGCGCACAGCGTTGCAGCCCCGGCGGCAATCATGCAGGTCAGGCGATCACCGTTGCGCGCGTAGAAATTCAACACATGCCGATAGCCGAAAATCCGCACCAGGCGGTTGGCCGCCAGCAACACCCCGGCCTGGGCGAGCGTGATGCCGAAGGCCTGGGACTCCATGGGCAGCAGCAGATAGAGCAACACGTCACTGGGCAGGCATAAGGCCAGGGTCAACGCAGCGCGGCGGGAATGGGTATCAGCAGTGCGGAGGGCCAGGCTTGACATAAATCTGAAACATCCCGAAATATTCAGGTCGCCACGTTAGCCCTCCCGCCGCAGGTTTTACAACGGCTTTTTCCCGTAGGGCAGCAAACGCAGGCCGCTGGCCACAGCGCCCACCAGCGCAAACACACACCCCAACCACAACGCGTATTGCGGCCCGCTGCCCACGAACACGTGGAAACACAACGCCACCAACGACGCGCCGAGTGTCTGCCCCAGCAAGCGCGAAATCGCCACGATGCCGCTGGCCCCGCCGCTGCGCGCCAACGGCGCACTGGTCATCAAGGCCTTGAGGTTGGGCGACTGGAAGAAGCCGAAACCGGCACCGCACAACGCCATGCGCCAGCCAATATCAAAGGCCGACGCGCCGTGGCCCAAGGTCGCCAACGCGGCCATGCCCACACTCAACATCAACAGCCCGATACCGCACAGCAGGCCCAGGGACACACGGTCAGCCAGGCGCCCGGCGACCAACGCCATCACCGCCACGACCGCCGGCCACGGTGTCATCAGGAACCCGGTTTCCACCTGGCTATGCCCCAGCACCGCCTGCAACAGAAAGGGCAGCGACACAAAGGCCAGGCCCTGGGCGCTGAAGGCGCAGATCGCCGTCAAGGAAGACAAGGCAAACACCGGCCGCTTGAACAGATCCAACGCCAGCATCGGCGCCGGGTGACCGGCCTGTCGGCGCAGCAGCAACGCGCCACACAGCAGCGCCACCGCAATCAAGCCCAGGGTCAACGCCCCCTGCGCACCATGCACCGCCGTGCCCAGCCCCAGCACCAGCAAGGCGAACAACCCGGCACACAGTGCAGCCGCGAGGCGGTCGAAGGCATGCCCGGCCATCGGCAGGGTCGGCAATGAACGCAGGCCCAATCCCAGGGCCAACAGCCCCAACGGCACATTGATCAGGTACAGCCAGTGCCAGGTCGCCACCGACAGAATCGCCGACGCCGCCGTGGGCCCCAGGGTAAACGCCAGCCCCACCACCAGCGAGTTATAGCCCAGGCCACGCCCGAGCATTTTTGACGGGTAGATATGCCGCAGCAACGCCGTATTGACGCTCATGATCGCCGCCGCGCCCAGCCCCTGCACCACACGGGCGGCGGTCAGGCTGACCAGCGAGCCGGCCAGCCCGCAAAACAGCGACGAGACGATAAACAGCAGCAACCCGCCGAGATACACGCGGCGGTGCCCGAGCACATCGCTGAGGGACGCAAACGGCAGAACCGTGGCGATAATCGCCAACT
Source organism: Pseudomonas sp. Yb2C2 (assembly GCF_052112325.1). NCBI lineage: Bacteria > Pseudomonadati > Pseudomonadota > Gammaproteobacteria > Pseudomonadales > Pseudomonadaceae > Pseudomonas > Pseudomonas sp. Yb2C2. Next base: position 174,347 of record NZ_JAVAJK010000003.1, read on the forward strand.
GGTAGGCATTGACCACCCAGATCACCGAGGCGGAATCGGTGCCAATCCCTTCGGCCAGGGTCGGCAAGGCCGTGTTGACGATGGCCGTGTCCAGGGTCGCCATGCCGATCCCCAGGGAGATCGCGATCACGGCCGGCAGGCGTTTATTGAGGGGCAGCCCATCGACGACAGAAGACATGAACCATCCGGACAGGTAACAAAGGCCACTAGCATACGATCAACGGGGATTGATTTCAGTGGCCCATGGCGCCGCTGTCAAAATTTTCATGTTGATGAACATGGAATGTGCGCCTCATCGCGCATCACGCCTGCCTGTCATCCCTTAGTAAACAATCAAGCTCGCAGCAATGATGGGACTGGGACGCCAAGCTTCTGGAGTTGAAGCAGAGCATTGTGGGGGAACGTCCGATAACTTGGCGGCGGCCATCTTCGGATTCCAGCGGCCAATAATACCGTCCCGACCCGCAACATCCACCGTATCCAGCTGATTCATCACCTGGTCACGCTTGAGCACTTCCCTGGCCAACATTGTCAACTTGTTTTGTTGCGCATCTCCCGTCAGCGGGCGCCTCGCGACCTCACGAATTTTCCCCTGTGTCGCATGTGGCGAGCCTGCTGGCCTGAATGCATCGAAATTTTTGTCAAACTCCCGCGCCAGCGCGGCGTCGGACAGCCCCGCATAAGGGTTGGCAGGGTGCCAATGGGCAACAACAGGGGCATGGGTGGCGAAAGATGCACTATGGACAAGAGACACGTGGTGCTGATGAATAATAGCCATGAGTGAGTTTCCTTGATTACTCGACAAATCCGCTCTACATACCGTCGAAAAACGGATATGCAAAGCAGACTGTTGTCTCTGTGGCGACCCACGCCAGGGTGGTTCCGCAGTCGTACGCAGAAACCGCTTCGCCACCCAAATCCGGACAGCGTTAGATACGCGGTCCTTGAAGGATTGCACTCAGGTCCAGGCGTCCGTCCTTGACCGGCGCGCACCAGTAGTAACCACCGGTCAACGGCGTGCTGATGCGATACAGGCCATCGACAATCCCGTCCTCCAACCCGCTCATGCGGCGCAGTTGGGCTTCGAACGCATCGAAGGAATGGCCGAATGCGAGGAACATCAACCCGGCCTGGCCATTTTCGGCCCAGGGCATGGAGCGGCGCACCACGAAGGCTTCCGGGGTGAAGCTTTCCTGGGCGGTACGTTTGGTGTGGGCGGATTCGGGAGCGTCTTCAAGCTCTTCGTTGTCGCCATGGCGGCGGCCGATGATATGGTCGCGCTCCTGGGCGGGCAACGCGGCGAAGCCATCGAGGTCGTGCTGCCATTGTTGGATCGCGGCGAAGCTGGCACCGCTGTCGGTCAGGGCGGCTTCAACGGCAGCGTCGTCGTGGGGGTTTTCAGTGCCGTCTTCGTAGTCGGTGAGGTCGAAGCCGGTCTTGTAGCGGAAGCCTTCGGTTGACTGCACCAGGCGAAACGCCGGGGCCAGGGCCTTCTCGAAAGCGCGACTGCGCAGCAGCAACTCACCGCGATCGACGCCATGCAGCCACACCCACAGTGCCTGCTGGGTGGACGGGTTGTGCGCACCCGGTGCGCTCACGGCAGGAAAGCTGCGCAAACCATCAATCGTTGCACCCAGCGCGTTGACCAGCGGCTCGCCAAACCCGACCACTGCCGCCGAATCGGCCAACTGCACCAGCGCGTCCAGCGCAGCGGGCACGGCTGCCAGGGTGTCCACGGCAAAAAACAGATGGCGTGCCTGCAAAGGCACCGGTGCGGCAAGAATGCCCGGCTGGTACTGACTCATGTGAACTCCTTCAAGAAAGGCGCGCAGTCTACTATCTCGAAGAGCAGGCGACACGCCCCGGTGTGTAGTGCAACGCGCACAAGCCTTGCCATAGAGCCCTGTGTTGGGTGACTCTCTCGTCATGTTTTGCAACTATTTCAGGGGTAGTGCCATGACCACCAGCAACCTGCTCGCCCAGCTGTTTCCCACCAGCGTCGCCGATATTCCCGAGCAATACCGCCTGGCGGCGCCCATCGAACAGCGTGACTACCTGGTGGATGGCCAGTTGCAGGTGTGGAACGGCCCCTTGGCCCAGGTGCAGAGCCCGGTGCAATTGGGCGACCGCCGCGTGGTGATCGGCAGCACGCCGTTGCTGGACGCCGACACCGCCCTCACCGCCCTCGATGCCGCCGTGCGCGCTTATGATCGTGGCCAGGGTGAATGGCCGACGATGCGCGTGGTGGAGCGTATCCAGCACGTCGAGGCGTTTTTGCGACGTATGCGCGAACAGCGCGACGCAGTGGTCACCCTGCTGATGTGGGAGATCGGTAAGAACCTCAAGGACTCGCAGAAAGAATTCGACCGCACCTGCGACTACATCACCGACACCATTAATGCCCTCAAGGAACTCGACCGCCGCAGCAGCCGCTTCGAGCTGGAACAGGACACCCTCGGGCAAATCCGCCGCGTGCCCCTGGGCGTGGCGCTGTGCATGGGCCCCTACAACTACCCGCTCAACGAGACGTTTACCACGCTGATCCCGGCGCTGATCATGGGCAATACCGTGGTGTTCAAGCCGGCCAAACTCGGTGTGCTGCTGATCCGTCCGTTGCTGGAAGCCTTCCGCGACAGCTTCCCGGCCGGGGTGATCAACGTGATCTACGGCAGCGGCCGCGAAACCGTCAGTGCGTTGATGGCAAGCGGCAAGATCGACATCTTTGCCTTTATCGGCACCAACAAGGCCGCCAGCGACTTGAAAAAGCTGCACCCCAAGCCGCACCGCCTGCGTGCGGCCCTGGGCCTGGATGCGAAAAACCCCGGCATCGTGCTGCCCGAGGTGGACCTGGACAACGCCGTCAGCGAGGCTGTCACCGGTTCGTTGTCCTTCAACGGCCAGCGCTGCACCGCGTTGAAAATCCTGTTTGTGCATGAGGACGTGGTCGATAGCTTTATCGAGAAATTCAACCGCAAGCTGGAGACCCTCAAACCCGGCATGCCCTGGGAAGACGGGGTTTCACTGACACCGCTGCCGGAAGTCGGCAAGGTGGATTACCTCAACGACCTGGTGGCCGATGCCCAACAACACGGCGCCCACGTGGTGAATGCCAATGGCGGTACCCATCGTGGTTCGTTCTTCTATCCGGCGGTGCTGTACCCGGTGACCCCGCAGATGCGCGTGTACCACGAGGAACAATTCGGCCCGGTGGTGCCCATCGTGCCCTACCGCGATCTGGAGACGGTGATCGAGTACGTACTCGACTCGGACTTCGGCCAGCAATTGAGTATTTTCGGCACCAACGCCGTGGAAGTCGGACGCCTGGTGGACACCTTCGCCAACCAGGTCGGCCGCATCAATATCAACGCCCAATGCCAGCGCGGCCCGGACACTTTCCCGTTCAACGGGCGCAAGAACTCGGCCGAAGGCACGCTGTCGGTACATGATGCGCTGCGCGTGTTTTCGATCCGCACCCTGGTGGCGACCAAGTTCCAGGACAGCAACAAGGCGCTGGTCAGCGATATCCTGCGTAACCGTGACTCAAGCTTCCTGACCACCGACTATATCTTCTAAGCACAATGCCGATCGCAATGTGGGAGGGGACCGCCCCCCTCCCACATTTGGATTGTGTACATATCCAAAACCGAGGCCACTTTAATTACCGATGAACCTGCCACTCTTCGCCCGGCGCCTGCTGCGCCCCTTGCTCGACCCCTACCGCCGCTATCGCCACGCCAAACTGATCCACGCCGTGCGCGTGTCCATCGGCTTGCTGGCGACGATCCTGCTGACCACCGGCATCAACCTGCCCCATGGTGAATGGGCATCGGTGACCATGCTGGTGGTGATCGGCGGTTTGCAACACCACGGCAATATCGGCAAGAAGGCCGTTGAGCGCGCCTATGGCACGCTGATCGGTGCCAGCGTCGGTTTGCTGCTGGTGGTGCAGGAGGCGTATGTCGGCCAGCCGTTGCTCACCTACCTGCTGATGTCGGTGGTGTGCGGGTTCTTTTCCTATCACGCCATCGGCAAGGGCGGGTACACGGCGCTGTTGTCCGCGATCACGGTGTTTATCGTCGCGGGGCACGGTGACAACCCGTTGTCGGACGGGCTGTGGCGCACCGTGGATATCCTGATCGGCATTGCCTTGGCGTTGGCGTTTTCCTTCGCCCTGCCGCTGTATGCCGTGTATTCCTGGCGCTACAACCTGGCCAGCGCCTTGCGTGATTGCGCCCAGATCTACAGTCGGATCATCAATGGCCAGTCGGTCACCGACGATGAACACCTGAAGCTGCTCAACCGCCTGAATGCGGCAATGCTGCAATTGCGCTCGCTGATGCCGTCGGTGTCCAAGGAGGTGCGCATCTCCATGACCGAGCTGGACGCGATCCAACGCCACCTGCGCATGTGCATCAGCACCCTGGAGATTCTCGGCAACACCCGCCCGGACCCGCGCGACGAACAGGCGATGGCGCGCATGCAAGTGATGTTGAAAGCCGAGCATCGGCAGATTCGCGTGCAGTTGGTGGGGATGGCGCGGGCATTGAAGTCGGGGGTTACGGAGCGGCTGGAGCGCCCCAGCCCTGTCAGCGGCGGCGAGCCCAGCCTGGATGCGCCGGTTTACAGCGCGCTGGATGGGTATCGATTGTTGACCGTGCAACTGGCGGCGAATGTGGACGCGATGCGCCAACGCCTGGCTAAAAGCGCCGGGCGCTGGAAGATCTAGAAAGGTGGCCCGTTGACCGGTTTACTCACATCAACACTTTCACACTTTCTCTTACATATTTTTCACGTTTTATTCACATCCCGGGACGTAGGGTGAAGCCTCATCCGTTACAAACGTTGCACATCAAGCCCGCCGCCCCAGCGGGCTTTTTTTGCCTGGGATTTCTCAGCGCGAGGCCTTGGCGGCCGGCGCTGTCGCCTGTTCACGAATGGCACGCTGGGTATCCAGCACCTTGGCCAGCGCGTGTTCGGCTTCCGGGCTTTGCTGCGGCACACGAATCGCCGCCGAGACCAGGGTGATCAGCTTGGCCATCACCTCGGCATCCGTCGCCGGGCGGCCCAGGCTCATGGAGTTCATCAGCAGGCGCAGTTCGGTACCGGCCATGACCCCGGAAATCGCCTTGAGGGCAAATTGCAGGCGCACCCCCAGCTCGTTGCGCGGCAAGTCCGGCAAGGCCAGGGCGAAGGCTTCGAAGAAGCGTTGGAACACCGGCTGGTAATGCACCTTGAGGTATTCCTGGATAAACGGCGAGGTGTCGCTGTACACCCGCCCAAGGAAACGGATGAACGAACGCCCTTCCCCACTCGCCGGGTCGCTGCGTTCCAGGCCCATGGCCGGGGCGAAGAGCACGCCGAGCAAGGTGTCGCAGTCGAGGGGGCCGTCGGATTCGGCCTCACAGCGCGCCAGCAATTCCAGGCGCTGCTCGTTGAGCGGCTCCAGGCGTTGCATCAGCAGGGTCTTCATCAGGGAGTCCTTGTCCCCGAAGTGGTAGTTCACCGCAGCCAGGTTCACCTGGGCGCGCTCGGTAATCTGCCGCAGCAGCACGGCGTCATAGCCGTATTTGATGAAGAGAGCCTCTGTCGCATCCAGCAATCGAGTCTTGGTAACGTTTGGAGCGCTGAGTTTCTTCGCGACCATAAGGGTTCCACGGCGGAAATATTGTTTTAAAAAATAATTTGATTTTTTATACCGGTGTGGACGGTCGAAAGCAAGTAGTGACACACCGCCATACTATCCAAAGCCTTTGCCCATGGGGATTCTCAGGCAAGCCAGGGACCTTTCGGTAGACCCCCGTACCGGCGAGGGAAATCTTTTCAAAGCGTAAAACCGCTCTACATCCACGGCTGGCGAAGCACCGGGAACACGGTTAGTATTCAAACAATATTTTAAAAACAAGAAATAAAACCAGTCCGTGACGCGAACCAGATAGCCCCCGAACTTGTTACAAAGATTTACAAAGGGCGCATGACGGCAGCGTCGAGACTGCAGGCGTAGTCACGATGACAGATACCCCCGCGCACCCAGGCTTGATTTCCCTGCAAGGCATCGGCAAGCGCTATCAGCTCGCCGGGCAGGAACTGACCATTCTCAATGAGGTGTGCCTGTCCATCGAGCGCGGTGACAGCTGCGGCATCCTCGGCGCCTCGGGCTCAGGCAAAAGCACCCTGCTCAATATCCTCGGCCTGCTGGACCTGCCCAATTGCGGCCAGTACCACTTTGCCGGCCACGATATTTTCAGCGCCACTCCAGATCAACTCGCGGCGATCCGCAACCAGCAGATCGGCTTTGTGTTCCAGAGCTTCAACCTGCTGCCGCGCCTCAGCGCCCTGGACAACGTCGCCCTGCCCCTGAGCTATCGCGGTGTGTCGCGGCATGAATCGGTGGCGCAGGCCCTGCGCATGCTCGAACAGGTCGGGCTGGCCAAGCGCGCCCACCATCGCCCCGCCGACCTCTCCGGCGGCCAGCGCCAACGTGTGGCGATTGCCCGTGCATTGGTGGGCAAGCCTTCGGTGATCCTGGCCGACGAGCCCACCGGCAACCTCGACAGCAGCACCGCCCAGGACATCATGGACCTGCTGCTGGCATTGAACCGCGAGCAACAGGTCACGCTGATCATCGTCACCCACGACCCGCATATCGCCGAGCGCCTGGAGCGCAAGATCCTGGTGCGCAACGGCCTAGTGCACGAGGCCGGGCGCCTATGAGCCTGCGGGTCGAACAGAGCTTCAGCCAACTGCTGCATGAAGCCTTCGTCAGCCTGCGCACCCTGGGCAAGCGCTCGGTGCTGGCCCTGCTGGGCATCGTCATCGGCAGTTCGTCGGTGGTGGCGCTGATCAATATCGGCCATAACGCCGCGGTGGATGCCGCGATGATTTTCAAGGACATGGGCACCGACACCCTGGTCGCCCAGTTCCCGCCCAAGGGCAACAGCACGGTCCCCGCGCCCGCGAAGCTCGACCTGGATGCCGTGCGCCAGGCCGTGCCGGGCATTGCCCATATCGGCGCGCTGACCTTGTTCAGCGGGCCCATCGTGTTCCATGGCCGCACCACCAACGCCAACCTCGTCGGCAGCACACCGGACATCCAGGCAGCGATGCGCCTGGTGGTACGGCAGGGGCGCTTCCTGTCGAGCTTCGACGCCAACGAAACCTATGGCGTGATCGGTGACCAACTGGCCCAGGCCCTCGGAGCGCCGGGCGATCCGCTGCAACTGGGCGACCGCGTGCGCATCAACGACTACCTGTTCCTGGTGGTGGGCATTCTGCAGAACCAGCCCAGGGCAATGCTGATGCCGGTACAGGCCAACGAGTCGTTGTTCATTCCCGCCGAAGGCATGCGCCGCATCCATGCCATGCCGCAGATCGGCAATGTAATTATCCGCGCCGCGCCCGGCCAGGACATGGAACACATTGCCAGGGAAGCCGCCAGCGCCTTGCAGGCCCAGCTCACCGACCACACGGTCGACATCCAGGTGCCCCAGCAAATGATCGACGGCATGACCAGGCAAAGCCGCACCTTCGCCTACCTGCTGCTGGCCCTCGGCGCCATTTCCCTGGTCGGCGGCGGTGTAGGCGTGATGAATGTGATGCTGATGAACGTGTCGGAGCGCCGTCGTGAGATCGGCATTCGCATGGCCCTGGGCGCTCGCCAGCGGGACATCCGCAACCTGTTCCTGCTCGAAGCCGTCACCCTCACCGCCGTCGGTGCGCTGTGCGGTGCGGTACTTGGCATGACCGCCGCCTGGCTCTATGCCTGGCTGTCGGGCTGGCTATTCGACCTGGCCGTCGCCGCCCTGCCCCTGGGGGTGGGCAGTACGTTGCTGGTGGGCTTGTTCTTTGGCATCTACCCGGCGGTATCGGCCTCACGGTTGCAGCCGGTGGAGGCCTTGCGCGATGAGTAAATGGCTGGGGTTGCTCGTGTTGATCAGCCTGCACGGCATGGCCGCCGAGGTGGTCATCAAGCCGTCGGCCCCCAGCAGCACGCGCAGCGGTTACGACCGGGGCGTGTCCTTGAATGCCCAGGTCACCACCATGACCCTGGGTGACGCCGTGTACCTGGGCCTGCGCAACAACCCGGCGATCCGCAGCGCCTACCTGCAACGGGTGACGCAGAAGTTCGACCTGCGCGTCGCCGAAGACGTGTTCAACCCCAAGCTCACCCTCAACAGTTATTACCGCAGTACCCGCGGCTCTCAGGACAGTGCGCGCAATGCCAACGTGGCGCCGGCCACCAGCTTGCTCAGTGAATACGGCACTCGCCTGAGCATGGCCTGGACCCAGCAGCTGAACAACGCCGACCGCGCCGGGCGCTACCGCAGCGACGGCCTCGACCTGGCGATCATCCAGCCGTTGATGCGCGGCGCCGGCTGGGACGCCACCACCGCACCGTTGCGCCTGTCGCGCCTGTCGGAGCAGGCCAACCGCCTGAACCTCAAGGCGACCGTGGCGCAGACCATCAGCCAGATCATCGCCACCTACCGCGAACTGCTGCGGGCCCAGGAGCAACTGAGCATCGTACAGGACGCCCTTAAGCGCTCCGGCACCTTGCTGGAGGTGAACAAGGCCTTGATCAGCGCCGGGCGCATGGCCGAATTCGAAATCGTGCAGACCGAAGCCGACATCGCCACCCAGCAACTGGGCGTCGAAGAAGCGCAGAACCAGCTCGACACCAACCGCCTGGCCTTGCTGCGCCTGCTGGCCCTGGACCTGTCCACGCCGATTCGCGCCACCGAAGCCCTGGAGGCCAAGCCCATGCAGATCGACAAACGCCAGGCCTTCAACCTGGCGCAGACCCAGCAACCGGAATACCTCGCCGCCCTGCTCGGCAGCCAGCAGGCCGACCTCAACCTGGTGATCGCCAAGGACTCCGGGCGCTGGCAGGTGGACCTGGTGGCCGGCGCGAACCAGATACGCGACGCCTACAATAACGATGCCGGCAGCACCAACAACCGCACCTGGGACAGCTACGCCGGGGTGCAGGTGCAGATCCCCATCGGCGACATCAGCACGCGCCAGGCCGAAGTGCGCGCGCGGGTCAACGTGGAGGACCAGGAGATCCGCATCACCGACGCACGCCAGGAACTGGAACGCAACGTCAACGACGTGGTACGCGACCTCGGCACCCGCTGGCGCCAGTATGAAATCTCCCAGCGCGCGGTGGAGTTGTCGCGGCGCAAGATCGAGATCGAACGCGAGAAACTCAGCGCCGGGCGCTCCACCAACTTCCAGGTGCTGAGTTTCGAGACCGACCTGCGCAATGCCGAAAACGCGCAGCTCAACGCCCTGATCGCTTATTTGAACGCCCAGACCCAGCTCGACCTGACCCTGGGCATGACGCTGGAAAGTTGGGAAATCGCCCTCAATGACTACTAATCGAAAACGCCTGCTGGGCGTCGCATTGATTCTGCTGCTGGCCGGCGCGGGGCTGGCCCTGCGCAGCCCCGCAGAAGGCCCGGCCGGCGCCACCGAACAATGGCTGGCCGTCAAGCCCGACCCGCTGGTGCACCAGATCGGCCTGGTGGGCAAGATCGAACCCGACACCACCCTCACCCTCACGGCGCCGTTCGACGGCAACGTGCAGGCCAATCTGGTGGAGCAAGGCCAGCGGGTCGAGGCTGGCCAGGTCCTGCTGCGCATGGACCCGGCCACCCTTGAAGTGCAGTTGCGCGACGCCCTCTCCGCCCAGCTCAAGGCCCGCCGCGCCGTGCAGGAGCTGCAGGACTGGGACAGCGGCCCCACCGTCAGCCGTGCGCGCCGCAGCCTGCGCACTGCCGAAATGACCGCCGGCAATACCCAACGCAAACTCACTGAAAGCGAAAACCTGTTCAAGCGCGGCATCATCCCGCGCAATGAGCTGGACGACCTCAAGCAACAGGCCCAGCAACAGCAGCTGGACCTCGCCTCCGCCCGCAGCGAACTGCAACAGGCCCTCGACCAGGGCAAGGGCGAGTACCGCCAGATCGCCGACATGGAACTGACCAACGCCACGGTGAAATACGAGGCCCTGCGCACCCTGCTCGCAGGCAAGGAGGTGAAGGCGCCGTTCGCCGGCATCGTGGTGCCCGCCCCCGGTAACAATGCGCCCCAAGGCGGCGGCAACACCAACGCGCCGATTCAGGCCGGCAGCAAGGTCAGCCAGGGCCAGGTGCTGTTCGGCCTGGCCAATATCGAGCGGCTGAAAATCGTCGCCAAGGTCTCTGAGCTGGACATCAACCAACTGCACCAGGGCCAGGCGGTGGAAGTGCTGGGCGACGGTTTTGACGGCGAACGGCTGAGCGGCTCGGTGAGCGTGGTCAGCGGCCTGGCGATTGCCAGCGACAGCCAGGGCAGCGCGCAGTTTCCGGTGACGTTGTCGATCCCCAGGCTGACCCCGCAACAGTTGCAGCGGGTGCGCCTGGGAATGAGTGCGCGGTTGACCATCGTCACGTACAACAATGCGCAGGCGATGGTGATTCCGAGCGAGGCGATCCAGGCGGACAGGACGGTGGAGTATCGAGAAACGATGGATAAGCCGGTGGAGCGGGTGAAGGTGACTACCGGGCAATCGACGCCGCAGGGGGTGGAAGTATTCGGCCTAAAACCCGGCTTCGTAAAGACCTCAAGATAAATGAAGATCCCCTGTGGGAGGGGCATAGGTTTCTACAAAACGTTGGCTCAACGCTGAACGCCCGGCAGAGAGGGCTGTTGTGGCATGCCAGTCAGTTAAGCGTACATCGCCTCCTGTAGGAGCGAGCTTGCTCGCGAAAAACGTCAACGATAACGCGTGCTTCCTGAATGAACGCGGCGCCTGTGAGTTTTTCGCGAGCAAGCTCGCTCCTACAAAAAGCCTTAACTGACTGGCATTGGGGCTTGCCCCCTCCCACATTTAGAAATGCGCCAACTTCAATGCCAATGCCAATGCCAATGCCAATGCCTTGGCCTGAAGCGCCACATCCGTCACCGCCGTGCTCTCCCACCACATCCCGCGCAACGGCGGGCCCATGGCGAACAATCGCGTGCTGACCCGGCCCTGGGCATCCAGCACGGCGCCGCACGTATCCGCCGCAATCCCCAACGCCAACGGCCCAGGCGTGATCAGCCCGCGCTTGAGCAACTGCTGCGGCAACGGCCGGGCCACGCGGCGCCAGTCGTATTCGATACCGCTGGAGTTGATCAGCGCCGCCCCCGACACTTGGCTGATCACCTGCTCGCCACGGTAACGCAAGCGAATGGTCACGCCCTCGCCCGAAGGCTCCAGCCCCTTGAACGACGCCGCGCGAATGCGCAACCGCCCTTGCTCATGCAGCCGAGCCACCAACTGGGCACTCAACGGCGGCGAGCGGTGGTGATGGCTTTCCCACCAGGGCCGCACATGCCGCACGAACTGACGTTTCTGGCCTTCGCTGGCCTGGCTCCACAGCCGGCCGATATGGGCGCGCACGGTGTCCAGTGGCGCCTGCCAATCGATGCCCTGCGCCAGTGCCAGGCGGCATTGACGCCGCACCTCGCGCAGCAGTTGTCGCGGGCTGCACAAGGCGTGGTCGGCGGCGAGGAAATCGTCCCAGCCCGGCGGCTGCCGGCGCACATGGGGCAACAACCCGTGGCGTGAAAACACCTCGATGGGCCCACGGTGCCCGGCCTGTTCCAGGGACACCACGGCGTCCACCATGGTCAACCCGGAGCCGATGATCAGCACCGGCGCCTGCGGGTCGATCCGGGTCATGGCCTGCACGTCCCAGGGGTCCACGGCGGCGGCGTTCAAGCCGCTGGACTGGGTCTGCGGCGTGCGTGCCGCCGGGAACATGCCGGTGGCCAACACCGCCTGGGCGCCGTGCAGTTGCTGGCCGTTGTCGAGGGTCAGCACCACTGAATCGTCGCCGACCTGCAGGTCGACGACTTCGGCGCGGATATGCTCGACGGTGGACGCCGACAACGCCTTGGCTTCAGCCAGCCGTTGCTGTGCATACAGGCCAAAAATCCCGCGTGGCGGGAACAGCTCGCTGATGGGCACGTGCTGCTGGTCCGACTCGGGCCAACCGCCGGCGCCGATGTAGGCGGTGAGCCATTGGGTCAGGTCGTCGGCGTTGTCCGGGTCGACGCTCATGCGCGCCGCGTTGCCGTTCAAGGTGTGGCCCAGTTCGACGGCGCTGTAGGCCTCGCCACGGCCGAGTTCGGCGCGCGGTTCGATCACCAGGATCCGGCGCTGCCCAGGCCGGCGCAGCAGTTGCACCGCCAGCATGGTGCCGCTCAGGCCGCCGCCGATGATCACCACATCAGCGTTGCGGAGGGATTCAGTCATGCATATTCGCCTTTACTGTTTACCCAGATAAATGTCGTGCAAATCGCCCCGCGCCAACAGCTCGGCGGCGCTGCCACTCAAGGCCACGCGCCCAGTATCCAGCACGTAGCCCTGGGACGCATAGTTAAGCGCGACATTGATATTCTGCTCGGCGATCAGGAAGCTCACCTGCTGCTCGCGGTTGAGCTGCGCGATGATCTCGAAGATCTCCTGCACGATCATAGGCGCCAAACCCATGGACGGCTCGTCGAGCAGTACCAAAGTAGGACGGGTCATCAAGGCGCGGCCAATGGCGACCATTTGCTGCTCGCCGCCGGAGGTCAGGCCGGCGCGGGTGTGGCGCTTGGTCTTGAGCCGGGGGAACCAGGCGTAGATGCGCTCCAGATCCTGCTCCATGGCCTTGCGGCTCAGGCGCCGCACAAAGCCGCCGCTGCGCAGGTTGTCTTCGACGCTGAGCTGGCCGAAGACATGGCGGCCTTCCAGCACATGCACCATGCCTTGGCGCACGCGCTGGCTGGGGTCGACGCCGGCCAGGTCGACACCCGCATATTCGATCACGCCCCGGCTGACTTCAGCGCGCTCGGCACGCACCAGCCCGGAGATCGCCTTGAGGGTGGTGCTCTTGCCGGCGCCATTGGCCCCGAGCAAGGCGACGATGGCGCCCTTGGGCACGCTCAGCGACACCCCGGCCACGGCGAGGATCGCGCCGTCGTAGATCACTTCAATATCGTTGACCGTCAACAACGACGGGCGCATGGCTTCGCTGGCGAGCTGGCTCATGATTTATTCATCCCCGGTGCAGGTGCGTGGCGTCAGGCCTTTTTCCTTGGCGAACGCCGCGGATTTTTCATCGATCAGCGGGCGCAACAGGGCGCGGTCGGCGGCGATCCAGTCGCTGATCAGCGTCCAGTGGGCGCCGTCCCATTGCTGCACGCGCGCCGAGCCGCCGCCTTCGTGGTCGCGGCACGACAGCTTGAGGTTCTGCATCAAGCCCAGGTAGCCCATGTCCTTCAAGCGCGCGTCATCGATATTCAGGTGTTCCAGGCCCCAGCGGCCTTCTTCGCCATTGAGCGGACGCTTGCCGAACCTGGCCTGTCCGGTGCGGATCGCTTCCACGGCGACGGCGGCGTTCACCAGGCCGGAGTTGTAGTAGACGCTGCCGAAGTTTTTCAGGTCCTTGAGGTCGCTGTGGCCCTTGTCGAGGATGTATTGCTTGAGGCGCTTGTGGATCTCGAAATCCGCACCTGCCGGGTAAGGCGTGAGCGCCAGGTAGCCCTTGGCGGCGGCGCCTGCGGGCAATACGTCTTCGCTGGAACTGGCCCATATATCGCCGATGATATGGTCCACCGGGAAGCCGAAGCGCGCGGCGGTTTTCACCGCCACCGGGGTAGACACGCCCCAGGTACGCAGGAACACCCAATCCGGGTTGGCCTGGCGTACCTGGCGCCATTGCGCAGACTGCTCATTGCCCGGGTCGGCCACCGGAATCTGGATGTTTTCAAAACCGTATTTTTCCGCCAGCAATTTCAGCGGGCCAAGGGTTTCGCGACCGTAGGCCGAGTCGTGGTAGACCGTGGCGATCTTCTTGCCCTTGAGTTTGTCGAAGCCGCCTTCGCGCTGGGCGATGTAGTTCACCAGGGTCGACGCCTCGCTGTAGAACGTCAGCATCACCGGGAAGTTGTACGGGAACACCATGCCGTCGGTGGCTTCGGTGCGACCGTAGCCGAGGGTGATCAGCGGGATCTTGTCCACCTCAGCCCTTTCACTGAGCGCATAGGCCGCCGGTGCACCGTTGGGCTGGTACACCGCGACCGGCGCGCCATCCAGGCCGTTCTTAAAGCGCTCGTAGCACTCGATGCCCTTCTCCGCCGTCCACTCGGTCTCGCATTCCTGCCACACCAGCTTGACGCCATTGATGCCGCCTTCGACCTCGTTGATATAGCGCAGGTAGTCGATCATCCCGGCCCACACCTGCACGCCGCTGGAGGCGTAGGCACCCACCCGGTAGGTGGCCAGGGGAAAGAACTGCTGGTCGGCCGAGGCTACCGCCTGGGGCACGGCACCGGCCAGGGCTGCCAGCGCGAAGGCGGCGCCGGCCAGGGAACGTTTCAAGGATGCACGCATAGGGATTCTCTTATTCAGTCAGAAACGTAGGGGCCACTGACGCAGCCGATCGCGAAGGTTATGCAACAGGCGAATCAAGCCCTCGGGTTCCTTGATCAGGAACACGATGATCAACACGCCAAAAATGATTTTCTGCAGGTTCTGCAACTGCCCGGCATCCACCGCACCACCGAACAACGCCTGCCCGGCATGGCTGAGGAAGATCGGCAGCAAACTGATGAATGCCGCGCCGACGAAGTTGCCGGCAATGCTGCCCATGCCGCCGATAATGATGATGAACAGGATCTGGAATGAGCGGTTGATGTCGAAGCTGCTGGCGCTGGCCGTGCCCAGGTAGGCAAACGCCCACAACGCGCCGGCGATGCCGAGGTAGAACGAACTGACCGCAAACGCCAGGCGCTTGTAGCGCACCACCGGGATGCCGACCACGGCGGCGGCGGTGTCCATGTCGCGGATCGCCATCCAGTTGCGGCCCACCTGGCTGCGCACCAGGTTGACCGCGGCCCAGGTCAACAACAGCACCGTGACCAGGGTCAGCCAGTAGCGGCCCAGCGGCGTGTTGAGGTCATGGCCGAACAACGCCAGCTTCGGCGCCGAAATGGTTCCGGACGAACCGTAGTTGTAGAACCAGGGGAATTTGACGAACAGCCACTCCAGGAAAAACTGCGCGGCCAGCGTGGTGACCATCAGGTAGAAGCCTTTGATCCGCGAGCTGGGCAAGCCAAACAGCAGCCCGACCAGCGCGCTGATGATCCCACCGCCGAGCAGCGCCACCGGCAGGCCCAGCTCAGGCAGGCGCAGTAAAAACCCATAGGTGGCGAACGCCCCAACCGCCATGAAGCCGGCGGCACCGACCGAGGTTTGCCCGGTATAGCCGGTGAGTAAATTCAGGCCCAGCCCGGCCAGGGACAGCACCAGGAACGGGATCAGGATCGCATTGAGCCAATAGTCATTGCCCCACAGCGGCACCACGATAAACGCCAGCGCCAGCAGGCCGAGCAGGCTCCAGGGCACGCGCCGCTGGACCAGCAGCAACGGTGCAGTGTGTTCAGCAACAGGGATCGACATGCTTTCAGACTCGCTCGATGGCGCGCTCGCCGAACAGGCCGGCGGGACGGATATACAGGAAGGACAACGCCAGGACATAGGCGAACCACGGTGTGATGCCGCCACCGATCAGCGGGCCGATATACACCTCGGCGAGGTTTTCCGCCGCACCGACAATCAGCCCGCCGACAATTGCCCCGCCAATCGAGGTGAAGCCGCCGATAATCAACACCGGCAAGGCCTTGAGCACCACCAGCGACAGCGAAAACTGCACGCCCTGGCGCGCCCCCCACAACAACCCCGCCACCAGCCCGACGATGCCGGCCACCGCCCAGACGATCTGCCAGATGCGGTTGAGGTTGATGCCGATGGACAGCGCCGCCGTGGTGTCATCCGCCACCGCGCGCAGCGACACGCCGATACGGGTCTTGTTGAACAGCAGCGCCAGCACCGTCACCAGCACCACGGCCACGGCCGCGGCGATCAGGTCGAACTGGCTGAGCATCAGCGGCCCGACGAACAGCGGTACATCGTCGATGCCCAGGTCCAGAGCGCGCACCTGCGAGCCCATCACGCCCTGGGCCAGGCCTTCGATAATGAACGACAGGCCCAGCGTCGCCATGAACAGCGTGATCTGCGAGCGGTTCACCAACGGCCGCAGCACCAGGCGCTCGATGAGCAAGGCGCCGACAATCATCACGATCACCGTCAACAGCAACGCCAGGGCAAACGGCACGCCCTGGTCGTGCAGGCTGACGAAGGTCAGCGCGGCAAACAGCAGCATCGAGCCCTGGGCAAAATTGAACACGCCGCTGGCCTTGTAGATCAGCACGAAGCCGATCGCGACCAGGGAATACATGGTGCCGGCGAGCAGGCCGCCGAGCAGGGTTTCGAAGAAGAACGTCATCAGTGCGTCACTCCCAGGTAGGCCGCGATCACCTCGGGATTGGCCTGCACCTCGGCAGGGGTGCCGTCGCCGACCTTGCGCCCGTAGTCGAGCACCACAACATGGTCGGACAGCCCCATGACCACGCCCATGTCATGCTCGATCAACACCACGGTGGTACCGAGGTCGCGGTTCACGTCGGCGACAAAGCGCGCCATTTCCTGTTTTTCCTCGGCGTTCATGCCGGCCATGGGTTCGTCCAGCAGCAACAGGCTCGGCCCGGCGATCAATGCACGGCCCAGTTCCACACGCTTTTGCAGGCCATAGGACAGGTTGCCCACCAGCACATCGCGGTAGGCTTGCAGCTCCAGGAACTCGAGGATGCCCTGGGCGCGCAGGCGGAAGGCGTCGGCTTCACGGCGTGCGCGGGGCAAGCCGAGGGCCTGTTCGATAAGGCTGGTGTGCATATGCCGCGACAGGCCGGTGAGGATGTTGTCGAGCACACTCATTTTCTTGAACAGGGCGTTGTTCTGGAAGGTACGGCCAATGCCTCGACGCGCGGCGCCCAGCGGGTCGATACGCTGGAAATGCTGCGCCTCGAACACGATCTCGCCGGCATCGAAGCGATACACGCCGTTGAGGACGTTGAGCAATGAACTTTTGCCGGCACCGTTGGGCCCGATCAACGCGCAGATTTCCCCGCGCGCCACCTCGAACGACAACCCATTGATCGCCTTGACGCCCTTGAACGACAGCGAGATGTCCCGCACCTGGAGAATGGCTTGGCTCATGCACGCTCCCGTTTGAATTCGGCAAGCCACGTCGGCTCGGCATTGGATTTGAGGGGCTGCCAGATATAGGCCAGGCGCTGGAAGCCCAACAGTGTGCGCACGCGGTTTTTCAGCAAGCGGCGCAGGCCGCTGTGCGGGTGGGCAATGGCCCAGTCGCACAGGCGTCGACGCCAGGTGCCGTGGGGTGGCAGACGGCTTTCGATCTCGTCGGCCAGGTGCAGCAAACGGGCGGGCGACAGCAGCAGGCCGGTGGGCGCGACTTCGCTGCGATCACGTCGCGCCGAGGCCAGGCTTTCCGGGAAGGCCAGGCCGTGGCCGCTGCTCAGCCACTGCTCCAGCACCACCGCCAGGCCGCCTTGCCAGTGGGTGCCCTCCTCGCTCCACAACGCGGTTTCACCGGCGGGCTGCCACCAGCGCTGCAGGTGTTGCGCCGGGTCGACGGGGCCGAGCAGTTGGGCGAAATCCAACCGCTGGGTGAAGGTCCAATCGCGCTGGCGACCTTGAACGTAGGCATGGCTGGGATGAATACGCCACAGCTGTTGCTCCAAGGCCTGCGGCTCGAGGTTATCGGCCAGCGTCAGTACCTGTGCGCCGACGGACTGGGCCGCCAACGCCAGCAACAGCAGGTTCGGCTCAAAGGCGCCGCTGAGCACCAAGCGTGACTGTTGATTGAAACCTTGCTGGCGCAAACCATCGGCCAGGCGTTCGACATCGCGCAAGGTGTCGATCCAGCGCCAGGCGTACCACTGGCCCTGGCGCTTGTGGCGCAGGGCGATGTGCAACGGCGTGAGTTGCGCCCAGTGGCGCAGGTGTTCCAGGAGGGCCGTTGGTTCGTGCACGCTCATAGGGGGTTGCTCCTATTGGGGGGTGTGCGTGCGGTGGTCCGCTGGCTGAAATAAATCAAACTCAATTTCCCGTAAGTAGATACCGAGCACCACGCAAGTCCGTAGCAGCTGCCGAGCGCAAGCGAGGCTGCGTCAGGCGCGCTGCCGATTCGAGCCCGAGTCGCGGCCGACGCAGCCTCGCTTGCGCTCGGCAGCTGCTACGGGGTGAGGCCGCGATGGGGATTGGCATTCGCAGCCTCGCCAAGGCTGCGCAGTTGCTACGCAACATTTGCTTTGCGGGACTCAGCAAGGTTTCGATAGCCAGCGCCCGGGTGGTTCGCACCCAACCTTGCACCGTCGCCAAACAACTTCTCGCGCAATGTGCCCTGGGCGTATTCGGTCTTGTACACGCCGCGCTTCTGCAACTCCGGCACCAGCCATTCGACGGCGTCGACAAAGGTTTCATGGGTCAGCGCATAGGCGAGGTTGAATCCGTCCACGTCGGTCTCTTCGACCCACTCCTGCAACAGGTCCGACACGGTCTCCGGGCCGCCGACGAACAGCGGGCCAAAGCCGCCGATACCGACCCAATCGGCCAGTTCGCTGGGGGTCCAGACCTTGTTCGGGTCCGCCGTGGAGAAAGCTTCCACCGCCGATTGAATCGCATTGGTGTGCACGTGCTTGAGCGGCTCATCCGGCTTGAACTGGCTGAAATCGATGCCCGTCCAACCAGAGATCAGCGCCATCGCGCCTTCATAACTGGCGTAGGATTTGTATTCGTCGAATTTGGCCTTGGCCTTGGCGTCGGTCTCGTCGACGATCACGGTCTGCAAGTTGAAAATCAGGATTTTCTTCGGGTCGCGCCCGGCTTCGGCCGCACGGCGGCGGATGTCGGCGACGGTCTTTTTCAGCAGCACCTTGGACGGCGCGGCAACGAACACGCATTCGGCCTGCTCGGCGGCGAACTGCTTGCCACGGCTGGAAGCACCGGCCTGGTACAGCACCGGCGTGCGCTGCGGCGAGGGTTCGCACAGGTGGATGCCGGGCACCTGGAAGTGTTTGCCGACGTGGCGGATCTCGTGGATCTTGCTCGGGTCGCTGAAGATCCGACGTTCGCGGTCGCGCAGTACCGCGCCCTCTTCCCAACTGCCTTCCCAGAGTTTGTAGCAGACCTCCAGGTATTCCTCGGCATAGTCGTAGCGGGCGTCGTGTTCGGTCTGGGCTTTCTGGCCAAGGTTCTTGGCGCCGCTTTCCAGGTAGGAGGTGACGATGTTCCAGCCGATGCGGCCCTTGGTCAGGTGGTCGAGGGTCGACAGCCTGCGTGCAAACGGATACGGGTGTTCGAACGACAGCGACGCGGTCAGGCCAAAACCCAGGTGCTCGGTGACCAGCGCCATCGGTGCGATCAGCGACAACGGATCGTTGACCGGCACCTGGGTCGCCTGGCGAATCGCCGCGTCGCCATTGCCGTTGTACACGTCGTAGATGCCCAGCACGTCGGCGATAAACAGGCCGTCGAACTTGCCGCGCTCAAGGATCTTCGCCAGGTCGGTCCAGTATTCAAGGTCCTTGTACTGCCACGAGCGATCGCGCGGATGCGCCCACAGGCCCGGCGATTGGTGGCCGACGCAGTTCATGTCGAAGGCGTTCAAGCGGATTTCACGGGACATCACAGCACTCCGTTGAGGTGGTAGTTGCCGACGACCTGGTATTTCCAGCGCAACGGATCATCCAGGGTCGGTGGCAGCGCGGTGCGTTGGCCGGTCAGTTCGAATTCGGTGTTGCTGGCAAAGAGCAAGGCTTCAGCGGCGGCGATCTGCGCTTCGGTGACGGCGACCGGGCTTGGATCGGTTTCGGCGCGTTCAAGCAAGGCGGCCGCTACATCCACGCGAATCTGCCAATCGCCGAAGCGGCTGATCACGTAGGGGTCGTCGCTTTTTTCGACGTGGCGACGGGTGCTGTCCAGCAGTTGGCGTGCGAGGGTCAGGGCGGTCATGGGTCAGGTCCTCAGTTCCAGGCGTGGCGCGCAGGCTTGACGCCGTTGAGCACGAAATTGCCGATCAGATGGTATTTCCAGCGGGCCGGGTCGTGCAGGGTGTGGGTGCGCGCATTGCGCCAGAAGCGGTCGAGGTTGTGCTTGGCGGTGACCGAGCGGGTGCCGGCCAGTTCGAAGAGTTTGCTGCTGGCGAGCAAGGCAGTTTCGGCCGACAGGACCTTGGCCTGGGCGACCACCAGTGAAGCCTGGGCGACGGTGTCTTCATTCGGTTCGGCGAGGGCGCGGTCGACGGCCAGGCCGGCCTTGGAGAGGATCGCTTCGGTGCCGTGCACACGCCACTCCAGGTCGCCGATGGCGGCGATGGTGAACGGGTCCTGCCAACCGTGATCCTGCTGGCTGTCGATCCACGGACGGGCCTGCCGCGCAAAGATTTTTGCCTGTTCAAGGGCGCCGAGGGCAATGCCGGTGTCGACCGCCGCCTGGATAATTTGCGAAATCGGCCCATCGGCCGTGGGCTGGTCAAACGCCAGGTGGGCGGGAACCACCGCGCTCAAGGGCACGGTCACACCGTCGAGGGTCACGCCGCCGCTGGCGGTGGTGCGCTGGCCGAAGCCGTCCCAGTTGTCGATGACGGTCAGGCCTGGCGCATCGCGCTCGACGAGGCCGATGAAGGCCTGACCCTTTTCGTTATTACCCACGGTGGGCACGATATGCGCGAACAACGCGCCGGTGCAGTAGAACTTCTCGCCGTTGATTTGCGCGGTGTCGCCGTGGAAGCGAATCTGCGTGTCGAAGGTGCCGGCGTTTTTGCTCTTGGCCTCGGAGAAGGCGTTACCAAAGCGATAACCCGCCAGGACTTTGCCAAAGTAGTGGCGCTTTTGTTCCTCGGTGGCGGTTTGCAGCAGGATGTCCACCACGCCCAGGTGGTTCTGCGGGATTTGGCCCAATGACGGGTCGGCGGCGGAGATCAACTTGATCACCTCGGCCACCGTCACATAGGACACCCCGGCGCCGCCATAGGCCTTGGGAACGGTGATGCCCCACAGGCCGCTGGCGGAAAACTCGTCCAGTTCGGCGACGGGCAGGCGACGCTCACGGTCACGCGCGCTGGCGTCGACGGCAAAGCGTTCGGCCAGGCGCTTGGCGACCTCGATGGCCTCCGCGTCCGAGCGGATGATATGGGCAGGTTGTTGAGGGTGGGCAGACATGGGCCGACTCCAGGCTCCGAGGGGATACTGGAGTGTTTGCAGGAGTCGTGCCTGAATTTAATCGTCAGTAAAATCAGCCGGTTGCCGCGTAAACAGGCGTACAACCGCAGTTTCAAACCAGCAAAGTGTGCATCCACTGTTGGCTGGCAAACAGTTAGATCACCACATTGCGCACAAAGCGCACGGCGACCTGGCCGTCATTGCGATAGGCATGGGGCTGGTGGCTGGCGAACATGAAGAATTCGCCGGCGCCGATGGTATTTTCCTGCTCGCCGACCACCAACGTCAGGCTGCCCTCGAAGACGAACAGTTGCTCGCTCCACCCCTCCAGGTCGGGGTCCGGGCAATAACGATCGCCCGGTTCAAGGCGCCACTCCCATAACTCGACCTCGCGCCGCGCCGTGGCCTTGGCCAGCAACACCGCCTTGCTGCCGTCGATTTCCCCCGCCCAGGCCAGTTCGTTGATGCGGCTGTGATCGCGCACATCCGGTGCCTGGATCAGGTCGCTGAACGCCACATCCAACGCTTCGGCCACACGGTCGAGGGTGGACAGGCTGACATTCTTTTCCCCGGCCTCGATGGCCACCAGCATGCGCCGGCTGACCCCGGACTTTTCCGAGAGCGCAGTCTGGCTCAGGTCGGCGGCGTGACGCAGGCGACGAACGTTCTGGCTGACGTGCTGCAGGACCGAGGCCCGTTGTGGATTTTCTTTGTGCACTATATTGCTCAATGGGTGGGTGTGCGCAGTATACTGCCCAGCGTGCGGCGCATTGTGCGGTCCGTGCCTTTCCCTTGCAAGACCGAGCCGCCATGACCACGCCGAACTCCCCCTCGCGTTTCAACCGCTTCAGCAAAGCCGAGTGCATCCTGGTGTTTATCACCATGATCTGGGGCGGCACGTTTTTGCTGGTGCAGCATGCCATGACTGTCAGCGGACCGATGTTTTTCGTGGGCCTGCGCTTTGCAGCGGCGGCGATTGTGGTCGGGTTCTTTTCCTTGCGTACACTGCGCGACCTGACGTTGTTCGAGCTGAAGGCGGGCGTGTTCATCGGCGTAGCGATCATGTTCGGCTACGGCTTGCAGACCATTGGCCTGCAGACGATCCTGAGCAGCCAATCGGCGTTCATCACCGCGCTGTATGTGCCGTTCGTGCCGCTGCTGCAATGGCTGGTGCTGGGCCGGCGCCCGGGGTTGATGCCAAGCATCGGCATCATGCTGGCGTTTGCCGGGTTGATGTTGTTGACCGGTCCCGCCGGGGCTTCGCTGAATTTCAGCCCCGGGGAAATCGCCACCCTGATCGGTGCCGTGGCGATAGCGGCGGAAATCATTTTGATCAGTGCGTTCGCCGGGCAAGTGGACGTACGCCGGGTGACGGTGGTGCAACTGGCGACGGCGTCGCTGCTGTCGTTTTTGATGGTGGTGCCGATGGGCGAGGCACTGCCGGGGTTCTCCTGGCTGCTATTGTTCAGCGCCGTGGGCCTGGGCCTGACCAGTGCGGTGATCCAGGTCGCCATGAATTGGGCGCAGCAAAGCGTTTCGCCGACACGGGCCACGTTGATCTATGCCGGTGAGCCGGTGTGGGCCGGGGTAGTCGGGCGGATCGCCGGCGAGCGGTTCCCGCCGATTGCCATGCTGGGGGCGGCGTTGATTGTGGTGGCGGTGATTGTGAGTGAGATCAAGACAAAAGGGCAAAAGGCCATCGAGTTGCAGGATGAGCGGGAACAGGAGCAACAGGGCTAGGGTCCGAAACAATGCCAAACGGGAGTTTTCGACCTACTTTGTAGGATCCTGCCACATGTTGCCGTTTGGTGATCGACAAAGCGGCACGTATGATGCATCCCAAACTCCCGCAGATTAGAAGCCTATGTCCCTGATAGTTCTACTGCTTCTGCCTTTTATCGGCAGCTGTCTGGCGGCCTTGCTGCCGCACAATGCACGTAACACCGAATCCCTGCTGGCTGGCCTTGTGGCTCTGGTCGGAACCGTTCAAGTCGCCCTGCTCTACCCCCAGATCGCCCACGGTGGCGTGATCCGCGAAGAATTCATGTGGTTGCCCAGCCTTGGGCTGAACTTCGTGCTGCGCATGGATGGATTCGCCTGGCTGTTCTCGATGCTGGTGCTCGGCATCGGCGCGCTGGTGTCGCTGTATGCGCGCTACTACATGTCGCCGGACGATCCGGTGCCGCGTTTCTTCGCGTTTTTCCTGGCCTTCATGGGCGCCATGCTCGGGCTGGTGATTTCCGGCAACCTGATCCAGATCGTGTTCTTCTGGGAACTGACCAGCCTGTTCTCGTTCCTGTTGATCGGCTACTGGCACCACCGCGCCGATGCGCGTCGTGGTGCGTACATGGCCTTGATGGTCACCGGCGCGGGCGGCCTGTGCCTGCTGGCGGGCGTGATGCTGCTGGGGCATATCGTCGGCAGCTATGAGCTGGACCAGGTGCTGGCGGCCGGCGAGCAGATTCGCGCGCATTCGCTGTACCCGGTGATGCTCGCGCTGGTGCTGATCGGCGCCCTGAGCAAAAGCGCGCAGTTCCCGTTCCACTTCTGGCTGCCCCACGCCATGGCCGCACCGACCCCGGTGTCTGCCTATCTGCACTCGGCGACGATGGTGAAGGCCGGCGTGTTCCTGCTGGCCCGCCTGTGGCCGTCGCTGTCCGGCAGCGAAGAATGGTTCTGGATCGTCGGCGGTGCCGGCGCCCTGACCCTCCTCCTCGGCGCTTACTGCGCCATGTTCCAGAATGATCTCAAAGGCCTTTTAGCCTATTCCACCATCAGCCACCTCGGGCTGATCACCCTGCTGCTGGGCCTCAACAGCCCGCTGGCCGCCGTCGCCGCGGTGTTCCATATCCTCAACCACGCCACCTTCAAGGCCTCGCTGTTCATGGCGGCAGGCATCATCGATCACGAAAGCGGCACGCGGGACATCCGCAAGCTCAGTGGCCTGGTGCGCCTGATCCCGTTTACCGCGACCCTGGCGATGGTGGCCAGTGCATCCATGGCCGGCGTGCCATTGCTCAATGGTTTCCTGTCCAAAGAGATGTTCTTCGCTGAAACCGTGTTTATCTCGTCGACCCAATGGGTGGAAATCGCCCTGCCCCTGATCGCGACCATCGCCGGCACGTTCAGCGTGGCCTACGCCCTGCGCTTTACCGTGGATGTGTTCTTCGGCCCGCCCGCCACCGACCTGCCCCACACACCTCACGAACCCCCGCGCTGGATGCGCGCCCCGGTTGAGCTGCTGGTATTCACCTGCCTGCTGGTGGGCATCTTCCCGGCCCAGGTGGTCGGTTCGATCCTCGCCGCCGCGGCGCTGCCGGTGGTCGGCGGCGTGCTGCCGGAATACAGCCTGGCGATCTGGCATGGCTGGAATGCACCGATGATCATGAGCCTGGTGGCCATGTCCGGTGGCGTGGTGCTCTACCTACTGCTACGCAAACAACTGAAGCGCGGCCGTTTCAAGTACCCGCCGGTCATCAGCTACTTCAACGGCAAGCGCGGCTTCGAGCGCAGCCTGGTGGTGATGATGCGCGGCGTGCGCAGGATCGAGAAACGCATCAGCACCAAGCGCCTGCAGACCCAATTGTTCCTGTTGGTGATCGTCGCGGTGATCGGCGCCATGATCCCAATGATCAACAGCGGCCTCAGCTGGGGCGACCGCCCGAAGATCCCGGGCTCCATCGTGTTCGTCACCCTGTGGCTGCTGGCGATTGCCTGTGCCCTCGGCGCCGCCTGGCAAGCCAAGTACCACCGGCTCGCGGCCCTGACCATGGTCAGCGTGTGCGGCCTGATGACCTGCGTCACCTTCGTGTGGTTCTCGGCGCCGGACCTGGCGCTGACCCAGCTGGTGGTGGAAGTGGTCACCACCGTACTGATCCTGCTCGGCCTGCGCTGGCTGCCACGGCGGATCGAAGAAGTCTCGCCACTGCCCAGTTCGCTGCGCAAGGCGCGCATTCGTCGTCTGCGCGACTTCCTGCTCTCCACCGTGGTAGGCGGCGGCATGGCGCTGCTGTCCTATGCGATGCTGACGCGCCAGACGCCCAACGATATTTCCTCGTTCTACTTGAGCCGCGCCCTGCCCGAGGGCGGTGGCAGCAATGTGGTGAACGTGATGCTCGTGGACTTCCGGGGCTTTGATACCCTCGGCGAAATCACCGTGCTCGGCGCCGTGGCGCTGACGGTGTACGCCCTGCTGCGTCGTTTCCGCCCGTCCAAGGAAAGCATGGAGCTGCCGCCACAGCAGCGTCAACTGGCGCCGGACGTGGCCACCGACCTGGTCAACCCGCGCCAGGCCAGCGACACCGCCCTGGGCTTCATGATGGTGCCGGCGGTGCTGGTGCGCCTGCTGCTGCCGATTGCGTTGGTGGTGTCGTTCTACCTGTTCATGCGCGGCCACAACCAACCGGGCGGCGGGTTTGTCGCCGGCCTGGTGATGTCGGTGGCGTTTATCCTGCAATACATGGTTGCCGGCACCCAGTGGGTCGAGGCGCAGATGAGCCTGCGGCCGATGCGCTGGATGGGCTTCGGCCTGTTCTCGGCGACGCTGACCGGGATCGGCGCGTTGTTTGTCGGCTACCCGTTCCTCACCACCCATACCTGGCATTTCAGCCTGCCGCTGCTGGGCGATATTCATGTTGCCAGCGCGTTGTTCTTCGATGTGGGCGTATACGCCATGGTCGTCGGCTCGACGCTGCTGATGCTCACCGCCCTCGGCCACCAGTCGGTGCGCGCGCATAAACCGAGCAACCAGGCCAAAGTAGTCGCCGCCACCGAAGGAGCCGCCTGATGGAAGAAGTCATCGCAATTGCCATTGGGGTCCTGGCGGCCTCCGGCGTCTGGTTGATCCTGCGGCCACGGACGTTCCAGGTGGTGATGGGCCTGTGCCTGTTGTCGTACGGGGTCAACCTGTTCATTTTCAGCATGGGCAGCCTGTTTATCGGCAAGGAGCCGATCATCAAGGACGGCGTGCCCCAGGACCTGCTCAACTACACCGACCCCCTGCCCCAGGCCCTGGTGCTCACGGCCATCGTGATCAGCTTCGCCATGACCGCGTTGTTCCTGGTGGTGCTGCTGGCGTCACGGGGCCTGACCGGCACTGACCATGTGGACGGCCGGGAGCCCAAGGAATGAATTGGGTCAACCAACTGATCGTCGCCCCGATCCTGCTGCCGTTGCTCACCGCCGCGCTGATGCTGATGCTCGGCGAAAAACGCCGCCCGCTGAAGGCCAGGATCAACCTGTTCTCCAGCGTCATTGGCCTGGGCATCGCGATCCTGCTGTTGTACTGGACGCAAAAAGGCGGCCCCGGCTCGATTGGCGTGTACCTGCCGGGCAACTGGCAGGTGCCGTTCGGCATCGTGCTGGTGGTCGATCAACTCTCGGCGTTGATGCTGGTGCTCACCGGGATCATCGGCGTGAGCGCGCTGCTGTTCGCCATGGCCCGTTGGGACCGTGCCGGCACCAGTTTCCATGCGCTGTTCCAGATCCAGATGATGGGCCTGTACGGCGCATTCCTCACGGCGGACCTGTTCAACCTGTTCGTGTTCTTCGAGGTGCTGCTGGCGGCGTCCTACGGCTTGATGCTGCACGGCTCGGGCCGGGCGCGGGTGTCGTCGGGGCTGCATTACATCGCGATCAACCTGTTGGCGTCGTCGCTGTTCCTGATTGGCGCGGCGATGATCTACGGCGTGACCGGCACGCTGAATTTCGCTGACCTGGCACTGAAAATCCCCCTGGTCCCCGAGGCGGATCGCGGCCTGCTGCATGCCGGTGCGGCGATCCTCGCCACCGCATTCCTGGCCAAGGCCGGCATGTGGCCGCTGAACTTCTGGCTGGCCCCCGCCTACTCCTCGGCCAGTGCGCCGGTGGCAGCGATGTTCGCGATCATGACCAAGGTCGGCGTGTACACCGTGCTGCGCCTGTGGACCCTGTTGTTCTCCGGCCAGGCCGGCGCGTCGGCGTTGTTTGGCGGCGACTGGCTGGTGTACGGCGGCATGGCCACGATCATCTGCGCGGCGCTGGCGATGGTGGCGGCGCAGCGGCTCGAGCGCATGGCCAGCTTGAGCATCCTGGTCTCGGCCGGCATCCTGCTGTCGGCCGTTGGCTTCGCCCAGCCAAGCCTGACCGCCGGAGCGCTGTTCTATCTGGTCAGCTCCACCCTGGCGTTGAGTGCGCTGTTCCTGCTGGCCGAATTGGTCGAGCGTTCGCGCTCGGCCAACGACCTGCCGCTGGATGAAGAAATCGACGCACTGCCCAAGGCCATGGAATCCCTGCATCCGCGCCCTGGCGTGAACCTGGATGACGAGCAGAAGGCCGTGGTCGGCCAGGTGATCCCCTGGACCATGGCCTTCCTGGGCTTGAGCTTTGTCGCCTGCGCCCTGCTGATCATCGGCATGCCGCCGCTGTCCGGGTTTATCGGCAAGCTGAGTTTGTTGAGTGCGCTGGTTAACCCCTTGGGCCTGGGCGTCAGTGTGGATGAACCCATTCGCCCCGCGGCCTGGGGTTTGGTGGCGCTGTTGATCCTCTCGGGCCTGGCCTCGCTGATCGCCTTCGCGCGCCTGGGTATCCAGCGCTTCTGGACCCCGGAAGAGCGCCCATCGCCCTTGCTGCGCCGCTATGAGTGCGTGCCGATCTTCTTCCTGCTGGGCCTGAGCATCCTGCTGACCTTCAAGGCCGAGCCGCTGATGCGCTACACCCAGGCCACTGCCCAAAGCCTGAACAACCCGGAACACTACGTGATGGCGGTGATGGCCACGCGTCCGGTCCCCAGCCCCGAAGCCAAGACCGCCGCGCTGGAGGTGCAGCCATGAAGCGCCTGTTGCCTGCCCCGTGGTTGTCCCTGGCCTTGTGGTTGCTGTGGCTGGTGCTGAACCTGTCCGTCAGCCCCGGCAACCTGCTGCTTGGCGCGCTGCTGGGCCTGCTTGCACCGCTGCTGATGGCACCGCTGCGCCCGCTGCCGATCCGCATCCGCCGCCCTGGCGTGATCATCCGCCTGTTTTTCCTGGTCGGCCGCGATGTGATCGTCTCCAACCTGCAAGTGGCCTGGGGCGTGCTGATGTGCGGCTCACGCCCACCGCGTTCGCGCTTCGTCAAAATCCCCCTGGACCTGCGCGACGCCAACGGCCTCGCCGCCCTGTCGATGATCACCACCGTGGTCCCCGGCACCATCTGGTCGGAACTGGCGCTGGACCGCAGCATCCTGCTGCTGCACGTATTCGACCTGGATGACGAAGCGGCCTTCATCGCGCATTTCAAAAGCGCCTACGAGCGGCCATTGATGGAGATCTTCGAATGAGCGCCCTGCTCTCCAACGCAATCTTGATCAGCCTGTTCCTGTTCTCCCTGGCCATGGTGCTGACCCTGGTACGCCTGTTCAAAGGCCCCTCAGCCCAGGACCGGGTCCTGGCGCTGGACTACCTGTACATCCTGGCGATGCTGATGATGCTGGTGCTGGGTATTCGTTATGCCAGTGACACCTACTTTGAAGCGGCGTTGCTGATTGCGCTGTTCGGCTTCGTCGGCTCGTTTGCCCTGGCCAAATTCCTGCTGCGTGGGGAGGTGATTGAATGATGCCGTTGTGGATGGAAATCGTCGTCGCGGTGCTGCTGGTATTAAGCAGTGTGTTTGCGCTGATTGGCGCCGTTGGGCTGCTGCGCATGAAGGACTTTTTCCAGCGCATGCACCCGCCAGCACTCGCCTCCACATTGGGCGCATGGTGCGTGGCACTGGCGTCGATTATCTACTTTTCGGCGCTCAAGTCCGCGCCGGTGTTGCACGGCTGGCTGATCCCGATCTTGTTGGCGATCACCGTGCCGGTGACTACGTTGCTGCTGGCGCGTACGGCGCTGTTTCGCAAGCGTATGGCTGGGGATGATGTGCCGGCAGAAGTCAGCAGCCGTCGCTGATTCCTGTAGAAAACATGGTCAAAACTGTGGGAGGGGGCTTGCCCCCGATGGCGGTGGGTCAGCTGCAGATAAGCCGACTGACCCACTGCTATCGGGGGCAAGCCCCCTCCCACATTGGGAACTGTACTAGGCGAAAGATCGGATTCGCTCGGCCAGTTCTGCCAGTTCAGCATCATCCGCCCGCACGTGATCGTGGGACGAGATATAGCCTTCATAAGCCTCAAAAAACTTGTCCACTTTCGAGCTCAACGGCTTGAATGTACTGTCCTGCCCAGTCCCATGCATGGGAAACAACTTCGCATGCAGATGATCAACCCCATACCCTTCCAGCATCATCCCCGTACGCGCCACATCGGGAAACGCCCGGTCGATCAGCAAGGCGGTTTTCTTGGTGGCCACAATCAGATCAGCCAACACCTCATCCGACTGCGCAAAGGCATAACTGCCGTAGTGCTGCTTGGGGATGACCACGCTGAAACCTGGGGTATTGGGGAAAATCGACAGGAACGCCATGTGATGTTCATCCTCCCACAGGATATGGGCTGGGGAGGTTTTGCGGACAATGCTGCAGAAAATACAATCCATTTGAATCACCGCCAATTTCGTCTTGGGTTTGGTCGTGGTAATCATCTAAAACAGGAGCGAACAAGCGTCAAACTCAATGGGCATTTTGGAAAATATCCTAAAACCTGGATATCGCCGCATGGCCACGCACGGAAATTTCCGACAGCGTTTTAGGGTTGCCGCTGGGAAGCTGGCTGCCTAATCTTCGGCGGTCGCTGAAAATTCAGCGACCGGGTTTCGCAGCCCGGTTAAACTCTAGACGCACAGCGTCCACCTCAGATAGCGGGCGCTTTTTTATGCCTGATGTTATGGCGGCTGTGCGCGGGATACCTTCGGGTATGCCGGGTGCCTAGAGTCCCGGTCTGCGAACCTGCGTGCAGCTGCCACCCGGGTATCGTTTCGCAGCGATGGGTGGTGGCTCCAATACTCTAGGAGCTAAATCATGATTAAAGACAGTCCGAATCCGCCATTCGATTCATCCTCGCTTCACGCTGCAGCTCATCAAGCGATTAACCATTATTTGAGTCCAGTTACGAAACCAGAACCGCCTGCCGAAGGGCACGGTCTATTTGCTGTACGCGAGGGTCTAGATGCAGAAATTCTACTGATCAATGCCTCGGAAGACCTTGCGTCAGTGCATGCATTGGCAACCCATTTAGCGTTTGAGATTGACGGCACCCCACGCAGTGTTGCGCTTGGTATTTGCCGGATGCTGGAAGGGATCCAGCTGCTAATGGAACAAGCCATGGTTCAGAGCGAGATAGCTTTACCTAGATAGCGCTGAAAAGGGGCGCATCTATAATTCATTAAGCAGATCCGCCCCTTCGGCTATTTTTTAGCATCCCCATACCATTTTCAGCACTCGCTTCCGCTGTGAGCATCATGAAGCTAATACGCAGTCGCCCCCCGTTGATTTCGAAAAATTACTCGCAGGAAAAATAACGCTTGAATTATGATGGCACCATGCTATAAATGATCCCGAAACAGGTGTATCTCGCCTGTCCCGCTCTTTACAAAATTCACGCTATGTATACAAGGAAGTCGACGCCTTAACAGGCGATCTCGAAAGAGATCACGACCGGCACCCCCCGTCCCCTTGTCCCCTTTATGCGTCCGTATGCATTGGGGGCGCGCTGCACTGGCGACGGTTGTCTGGCAAGCTAAGTTAAGAGTCCCCTCAGATTTACTTATTTATTCCTTGTCTTCTTATGGTCTGGCAAAACCCACCAAAAAGGAGATGAACCATGATTTTTATCATGATAAACGTAAACGTGAATAGTAATACCAAACGCAACAAAAAGAGCATTGAGCCCTTAGCTGGAGACAGCGCGGGCTTGAAAGGGGTGAATCTGAGGGAGGCCATAAAACGGGTGGGCACCACCGTATATATTGGCTTGGGTATTGCTAGGGTTATATCTTTTATTAAAGACTTACTTGATCAATAACCGACTCTGAACTTATACCACATGGCGAACGAAAAACCATATTATCGCAATAGATCTATTGGATCTGTTGACGCTCTCGCTCAGTGCTTAGGTGTGTCAAAAGCAAGACTTTTGACAATCTCAAGCAATGCCAAAAACTCATACACTGAGTTTAGTCGCACAACAATCAAAAACGGAAAAACAAAAGAAAGAATTCTTAACGAGCCCAAAGCAGGCTTAAAGGCAATTCAAAAAAGGATAAATAGAGAGATATTTGAAGGCATCTCGTACCCTGACTATCTACATGGCGGCCTCAAAGAGCGAGATTACGTATCTAATGTTCAAGCGCATGCCGGCGCTAAAACCATTATCGGCTTAGACATCAAAGACTTCTACCCATCGATAAAAAAGCAACACGTCCTCGAAATATTCAAGAACCTATTTCGATTTGACGCAGAAGTTTGCGAAATCCTCATCAACTTAACGACCAAAAACGGCGCAGTTACTCAAGGCGGCTGCTGCTCTAGCTATATTGCAAATCTATTATTTTTTAACGCTGAATTCTCCAAGGTCAGTAAATTAAGAGCCAAGGGCTACTGCTATACGCGGCTACTTGACGATATAACAATATCTTCAAAAAACACAATCCCTAAAGAAAAATCAGAAATTATTATTTCTGAAATAGCCGGCCTTTTTACGAAATTCAAACTTGAGTTGAATCGTGAAAAAACCAAAATTGAACATGTCTACGATCGCGAAGCGGACTTTGAAATAACCGGTCTATGGGCTGCACACGGAAATCCAAAATTAAAAAAGAAAGACCGTCGCTACGTAAGACAACTCGTTCATATATGTACAAAAGAACACAAGAAAGACCCTTTCGCCAAAGATTTTCACTCCCTTTGGAATAGAACATCCGGGAAAGTCGCAGTCCTCACGCGACTCGGGCACGCCCAAGCGAAGTCGCTGAGGCTTCAACTGAGCGAGTGCTTACCACTATATGACGACGACGCCTCTAAAAAACTTCAACGTCTAGCCTACAAATTATGCGAAATACCAGAAGTAGATACGAGCAACCCCTCCAAGTTAAAAGTTTATAGAAAACTTCGTTATCATTTTGGGATTGTCGCTAGAAACGACAAAGTAACAGCTGTGCGCTGGAAGCTAACACTAGACAAAAAATTTAAACACAGTGCCGAAACAGAACGAAAAAATAGGATATGAACATGAGCGAGGAAACTGGCACAGTTACTTTTACGGACAACCTGAAAGGCTTCGGCTTTATTAGAAGAAAAGCAGGAAAAGATGCTTTTTTTGTCTACAGTGAAGTGAATGGTTTCGAAGGGTTAGTCGAGCTTTTTGCTGGCGACTCTGTGAGCTTTGATATCGTTAAAGACGGAAAAGGGCCGCGCGCAGTCAATATACTTAAAATCTAATCTTCTACGCACCAACCTATGTACAGACCAATGCTTATCAAACAAACGCAAAATCTAAAGTGATTAATATTTGCTAATCGCAACATTCCCACCATACAATATCAGCTCTGAGCGACTTTGCACGCATTGGCTTTCAATATTAGAAGTTTCAAAAAAAACGCCCCGAACCAGTCGGGGCGTTTTTCATTCAGAGCACAGCAACCAACCGTCAGTCAGCCAACCGCCACGTCGTCCCGCCCTTCCCGTCTTCCAACACCACACCCATCGCGGTCAGCTGGTCACGGATACGGTCGGATTCCGCCCAGTCTTTACTGGCACGAGCCGCCAAACGCGCCTGGATCAGCGCATCCACCTGCGCCGCATCCACACGCCCTTCGGCGCCGGCCTGCAGGAACTCGTCGGCTTCCATCTGCAGCACGCCCAGCACACTGGCCAGTTCTTTCAGGCGCGCCGCCAGGCCCGCCGCCGCGTCGAGATCACTCTCACGCAAACGGTTGATCTCGCGCACCATCTCGAACAGCACCGCACAGGCTTCCGGTGTGCCGAAGTCATCGTTCATGACTTCGGTAAACCGTGCCACGAACGCTTCGCCGCCGGCCGGCGCCACGGATGGCAGGCCTTTCAACGCGTGGTAGAACCGCTCCAGGGCGCCCTTGGCGTCCTTGAGGTTGTCTTCGGAGTAGTTGATGGCGCTGCGGTAGTGGCTGG
Organism: Pseudomonas sp. Yb2C2; assembly: GCF_052112325.1. Lineage (NCBI taxonomy): Bacteria > Pseudomonadati > Pseudomonadota > Gammaproteobacteria > Pseudomonadales > Pseudomonadaceae > Pseudomonas > Pseudomonas sp. Yb2C2. The sequence goes on from NZ_JAVAJK010000003.1 coordinate 207,542, forward strand.
ACACCAGCAGGTAACGCACCACTTCCGGGGGGTACTTTTCCAGCACGTCGCGGATGGTGAAGAAGTTGTTCAAGGACTTGGACATCTTCTCGCCATTGATGCGGATCATGCCGCAGTGCATCCAGGCGTTGGCGTAGGTCTTGCCGGTGGCGGCTTCGCTCTGGGCGATTTCGTTTTCGTGGTGCGGGAACTCGAGGTCGCTGCCGCCGCCATGAATGTCGAAGGTCTCGCCCAGGCAGCAGGTGGACATCACCGAGCATTCGATGTGCCAGCCCGGACGCCCGGCGCCCCATGGCGATTCCCAGCTCGGCTCGCCGGGCTTGGTGCCTTTCCACAGCACGAAATCGAGCGGATCCTGCTTGGCTTCGTCGACTTCGATGCGCGCGCCGATGCGCAGGTCTTCGATTTTCTTGCGCGACAGCTTGCCGTAGCCCATGAACTTGGCGACGCGGTAGTACACGTCGCCGTTGCCAGGAGCGTAGGCGTAACCCTTGTCGATCAGGGTCTGGATCATGGCGTGCATGCCGGGGATGTGGTCCGTGGCACGCGGTTCCATGTCCGGCTTGAGGATGTTGAGGCGCGCCTCGTCCTCGTGCATGGCGGCGATCATGCGCTCGGTCAGCGCGTCGAACGACTCGCCGTTTTCGTTGGCACGGTTGATGATCTTGTCGTCGATGTCGGTGATGTTGCGCACGTACGTCAAGTCATAGCCGCTGAAACGCAACCAGCGGGTCACCAGGTCGAAGGCAACCATGCTGCGGCCGTGGCCGATGTGGCAGTAGTCGTACACGGTCATGCCGCACACGTACATGCGCACCTTGTTGCCATCCAGCGGCTTGAAGACTTCTTTGGTCTTGCTGAGCGTGTTGTAGATCGTTAGCACGATGTTTCCCTTAAATCACTGGCCCCACGAATCTCGCAAGGTCACGGTACGGTTGAATACCGGAGCGCCTGGTTTCGAGTCCTTGATATCCGCGCAAAAGTAGCCTTCGCGCTCGAACTGGAAACGGTCTTCCGGCTGTGCGTCGCCAAGCGATGGCTCGGCACGACAACCAGTGAGTACTTGCAGGGAATCAGGGTTGATGTTGTCGAGGAAACTCGCGCTGTCTTCAGCCTTCTCAGGGTTTGGCGAGCGGAACAGACGATCGTACAGGCGCACTTCGCACTCGATGCTGGCAGCGGCAGGCACCCAGTGGACCACGCCTTTGACCTTGCGGCCTTCAGGGTTCTTGCCCAGGGTGTCCGGATCGTACGAGCAGCGCAGCTCGACGATGTTGCCGTCGGCGTCCTTGATCGCTTCGTCCGCACGGATCACGTAGCTGCCGCGCAGGCGCACTTCGCCGTTCGGCTCCAGGCGCTTGTAGCCTTTTGGCGGCTCTTCCATGAAGTCGTCACGGTCGATGTAGATCTCGCGGGCGAATGGCAACTTGCGCACGCCCAGCTCTTCTTTCTGCGGGTGACGCGGCAGTTCGAGGTTCTCGACCTGGCCTTCGGGGTAGTTGGTGATCACGACTTTCAACGGGCGCAGCACGCACATGGCGCGCGGGGCGTTGGCGTCGAGGTCCTGACGGATGCTGAATTCCAGCATGCCGAAATCGACCACGCCGTCGGAACGGTTGGTGCCGACCATGTCGCAGAAGTTGCGGATCGAGGCCGGGGTGTAGCCACGGCGACGGAAGCCCGACAGTGTGGACATGCGCGGGTCATCCCAGCCATGTACGTGCTTTTCATCCACCAGTTGCTTGAGCTTGCGCTTGCTGGTGATGGTGTAGTTCAGGTTCAGGCGGCTGAACTCGTACTGACGCGGGTGCGCCGGGACCGGCAGGCTGTCGAGGAACCATTCGTACAGCGGACGATGGCTCTCGAACTCCAGGGTGCAGATGGAGTGGGTGATGCCTTCGATGGCGTCCGACTGGCCGTGGGTGAAGTCGTAGTTCGGGTAGATGCACCACTTGTCGCCGGTCTGGTGGTGATGGGCGTGGCGGATGCGGTACATGATCGGGTCGCGCAGGTTCATGTTCGGCGAGGCCATGTCGATCTTGGCGCGCAGCACGCGGGCGCCGTCCGGGAACTCACCGGCGCGCATGCGGGCGAACCAGTCGAGGTTCTCTTCTACGGAGCGGTCGCGGAACGGGCTGTTCTTGCCCGGTTCGGTCAGCGTTCCACGGTATTCCTTGGCCTGCTCCGGGGTGAGGTCGTCGACGTAGGCCTTGCCGGCCTTGATCAGCTCGACGGCCCAGTCGAACAACTGGTCGAAGTATTTGGAGGCATAGCGCACTTCACCGGACCATTCGAAGCCCAGCCACTTGATGTCGCTTTCGATGGCGTCGATGTACTCCTGGTCTTCCTTGGCCGGGTTGGTGTCGTCGAAACGCAGGTGCGTGACGCCACCGAACTCCTGGGCCAGGCCGAAGTTCACACAGATCGACTTGGCGTGACCGATGTGCAGGTAGCCGTTGGGCTCTGGCGGGAAGCGGGTGACGATCTGCGTGTGCTTGCCCGAATCCAGGTCCGCCTGGATGATCGGGCGCAGGAAATTGACCGGGACGGCAGGTCCGGCCTTGGAATTCGAGGTAGGGTCGACAGTGGGCTTGCTCATAGGATCCTTGAACAGACAGGTTCGTGGCCGGTTGGGGCCAGATAAAACAAAGGCGATATCATAGCTGATGCTGTCAAGACACTGACAGGTCACGACCAAAAACTGCTGCTTTAATTAACCGGGCGGTAAAAAACCACCTCGAAATTCCTGCCGGGCACGCTAAACTGCGCGCCTTGGCCGCCGTTTAGCCAGACAGGTAAGGCGCCCCAGGCGTCCAAACCCACGAATTCCCTGAAAAGAGTAGTGAACATGACTCAAGTCAAACTGACCACCAACCACGGTGACATCGTCATCGAGCTGAACGCCGAGAAAGCGCCGATCACCGTCGCCAACTTCATCGAGTACGTTAAGGCCGGCCACTACGAAAACACGGTTTTCCACCGTGTCATCGGTAACTTCATGGTCCAGGGCGGCGGTTTCGAGCCTGGCATGAAAGAAAAGAAAGACAAGCGCCCAAGCATCCAGAACGAAGCGGACAACGGCCTTTCCAACGACAAGTACACCGTCGCCATGGCCCGTACCATGGAGCCGCATTCGGCCTCCGCGCAGTTCTTCATCAACGTGGCCGACAACGCCTTCCTGAACCACAGCGGCAAGAACGTACAGGGCTGGGGCTACGCCGTGTTCGGTAAAGTCACCGAAGGCCAGGACGTTGTCGACAAGATCAAAGGCGTGTCGACCACCTCCAAGGCCGGTCACCAGGACGTTCCGGTCGAAGACGTGATCGTCGAGAAAGCCGAGATCGTTGAGTGATATTACTGATTTCAGATTTGCATCTGGAAGAGGAGCGCCCGGACATTACCCGGGCGTTTCTGGATCTGCTTCACAACCGCGCCCGTGGCGCCCAGGCGTTGTACATTCTGGGGGACTTCTTTGAAGCCTGGATTGGCGACGATGGGATGACGCCCTTCCAGCGTTCGATCTGCGAGGCTCTGCGCGAGCTGAGCGACAGCGGTACCCCGATTTTTATCATGCATGGCAACCGCGACTTCCTGCTCGGCAAGGCGTTCTGCAAAGCGGCAGGCGCCACCTTGCTCAAGGACCCGAGTGTCGTGCAGCTCGCAGGCGAACCCGTGCTGTTGATGCACGGCGACAGCCTCTGCACCCGCGACCTTGGCTATATGAAGCTGCGGCGCATCCTGCGTAATCCCATCGTGCTGTTTATCCTGCGTCACCTGCCGTTGCGCACCCGCCATCGGCTGGCGCGCAAGCTGCGCAGTGAAAGCCGCGCGCAAACGCGCATGAAGGCCAACGACATTGTCGATGTGACGCCCGAGGAAGTGCCGCGGGTGATGCAGCAGTTCGGCGTGCGCACCCTGGTCCACGGCCACACGCACCGCCCGGCGATCCATAAGCTGCAGATTGGCGACCAGGCGGCCAAGCGCATTGTGCTGGGGGATTGGGACAAGCAGGGCTGGGCGTTGCAGGCGGATGAGCAAGGCTTTCAGTTGGCGGCGTTTGACTTCGTCAATCCGCAGCTGGCGTTGCCTGGCGCCTGATCCTCAAACACCACTGATCCAATGTGAACAGAGATCAAAATGTGGCAGGGGGCTTGCCCTAATGCCAGTCAGTTAAGGCTTTTTGTAGGAGCGAGCTTGCTCGCGAAAAACGCCCAGGCAACGCGTTCATTCTCGATAAGCGCGGTGGCCCTGAGTTCTTCGCGAGCAAGCTCGCTCCTACAGTGAATCACTTTCGCTTAACTGAACGGCATTAGGGCAAGCCCCCTCCCACAATTGATTGCATTTCAGTCTTTGCCAATCAGTGGCCGGACGCTTCCGGCCCTGCCTTGGCGCCAAACGGCGGTTTGGCCAGCCACACCAGCAGCATCAACCCCATGAACATCCACCCCAGCAACGTGAAGTAATCCACGGTGGACATCATGTACGCCTGGCTGGTGAGGATCTGGTCCAGTTGCGCGTAGGCCTTGTGCCCTGCCCCACCGAGCGCCTGCAGCGCGTCGCGGGTGGCCGAGTCATAGGTGGTCATGTTCTCGCTCATGTACGCATGGTGCTGGTCCGCCCGGCGAATCCAGATCCAGGTGGTCAGCGAGGCCGCAAAGCTGCCGCCCAGGGTCCGCAGAAAGGTCGCAAGACCGGCGCCATCGGCGATCTGGTGCGGTGGCAGGTCGGACATCAGGATGCTCAAGGTCGGCATGAAGAACAGCGCCACGCCGATGCCCATGAACAGCTGCACCAGGGCGATGTGGGTGAAGTCCACCTCATTGGTGAAGCCCGCGCGCATAAAGCAGCTCAGACCAATCGCCAGGAACGCCAGGCCTGCCAGCAGGCGCAGGTCGAACTTGTGCGCGTACTTGCCCACGAACGGTGACATCAGCACCGGCAGGATGCCGATCGGCGCCACCGCCAGGCCGGCCCAGGTGGCGGTGTAGCCCATCTGGGTTTGCAGCCATTGCGGCAGGATCAGGTTGATGCCGAAGAAGCCCGCGTAGCCGAGGATCAACACAATCGTGCCGATGCGAAAGTTACGGTAGGCAAACAGCCGCAGGTTGACCACCGGGTGCTTGTCAGTCATTTCCCAGATGATGAACACCGCCAGGGCAATCACCGAAATCGCCGCGCCCACAATGATGAAGTTGGATTCGAACCAGTCCAGGTCGTTGCCCTTGTCGAGGATGATCTGCAGCGCGCCGACGCCCACGATCAGGCTCAACAACCCGACGTAATCCATCGGCTGGTAGCTGGTGGTCACCGGGCGCTTCTTCAATTGCGCACGCACCACCATCACCGCAAAGATGCCGATGGGGACGTTGATAAAGAAGATCCACGGCCAGCTGTAACTGTCAGTGATCCAGCCGCCGAGGATCGGCCCCGCAATCGGCGCCACCACCGTGACCATCGCCAGCAACGCCAGGGCCATGCCACGCCTCGCCGGCGGGTAGACCGCGATCAGCAGTGTCTGGGTCATCGGGTACAACGGCCCGGCCACCAGGCCTTGCAGCACCCGGAAGCCGATCAATTCGGGCATCGAAGTGGAAATACCACAGAGGAACGAGGCCAGCACAAACAGCATGGTGGCCCACAGGAACAGCTTCACTTCGCCAAACCGCCGGCTCAACCAACCGGTCAGCGGCAAGGCGATGGCGTTGCTCACCGCAAACGAGGTGATCACCCAGGTGCCCTGCTCCGAACTCACGCCGAGGTTGCCGGAAATGGTCGGCAAGGCCACGTTGGCGATGGTGGTGTCGAGCACCTGCATAAAGGTCGCCAGCGACAGGCCAATGGTGGCCATCAACAGGCTGGGCGGCGTGAAGGAGGCGTTATTGCTCATCAGCGTTGCGCAGCCTTGGGCGCGGCGATGCTGTTGGCATGGATCAACTCGGTGATCATGGCGTCAGCCTCGGCCAATTGGCGGTCGTACACGTTGGTGGTGAAGGTCGCCTTTTGCGGCGCCTGTTGCGCCAACACCGGGCCGCTCTGGTCATGCAGGTCGACATTGACGACGGTGCTCAGGCCGACCCGCAGCGGGTGCTTGGCCAGTTCTTCGGCATTGATGTGGATGCGTACCGGCACCCGTTGCACGATCTTGATCCAGTTACCGGTGGCGTTCTGCGCCGGCAGCAGGGCAAACGCACTGCCGGTGCCGGCGCCAAGGCTATCCACGGTGCCGCTGAATTTCACGTCGCTGCCGTAGATATCCGACTCGATGTCCACCGGCTGGCCAATGCGCATGTCGCGCAGTTGGGTTTCCTTGAAGTTGGCGTCGATCCACAGCTGGTTCAGCGGGATCACCGCCATCAACGCCGTACCCGGCTGCACGCGCTGGCCCAGTTGCACGGTGCGCTTGGCCACGTAGCCGGTGACCGGCGCGATCAAGGTGCTGCGCGCATTGGCCAGGTAGGCCTGGCGCAGTTGCGCGGCAGCGGCCTGCACGTCCGGGTGGGACGAGATCACGGTGTCATCCACCAACGCATTGCTGGTCTTGAGTTGCTGCTCAAGGTTGGTCAGCGCGTTTTTCGCGGCCGTCAGGCTGTCACGGGCGTGGGACAGCTCTTCCTGGGAAATCGCGCCGCCCTGGGCCAGGGTCTTGCGACGGTTGAAGTTGTCCTGGGCAGTTTGCACATCGGCTTTCTGTGCGTTGACCTGGGCTTTCATGCCATCGACGTTGCTGTACAAGCCCCGCACCTGGCGCACGGTGCGGGCCAGGTTGGCCTGGGCGCTTTGCAGGCCGACGGCGGCGTCATTGGGGTCGAAGTTGATCAGCACCTGGCCTTCGTGAACCAGGTCGCCATCGTCGGCGCCGATGCTGACCACGGTGCCGGTGACCAGCGGGGTGATTTCCACCACGTTGCCGTTCACATAGGCGTCGTCGGTGCTCTCGTTGAAGCGCCCGTAGAATTCATACCAGCCCCATACGCCCACGACACCGAGGATGACGATCAGCGCGAGGCCGATCAGCATGACCTTGCGTTTGCGTGGGTTGTTGTCTTTGGGTTGTTCTGTAGCGTTGGTGTTTTCGGCAGTGGCCATGACAAATACCTCAAATTATTCCGTGCGTGTGGCTGGGGTGGTCGACGCCACGTTGTCGGCGCTGTATCCGCCACCCAGGGCCTGCATCAATTGAATCGACAGATCGATTTGCCCGGCATTCAGGGTCGCCAGCTGACGCTGGGCCTGCAGCAATTGCTGCTCGATGCTGAGCACGTCCAGGTAGTTACCGACCCCTGAGCCGTAGCGCTGGACCACGGTGTCGTAGGACTGCTGGGCAATGTCCGTGGCGTGTTGCTGGGCCTGGATCTGCCGACCGGTTTCGCGCAGTTGCGAAAGGGTGTTGCCGATATCGCCCAAGGCCTGCACCAGGGTTTTGTTGTACTGGGCCACGGCCAGGTCGTAGTCGGCATCGCGCGCATCGAGGTCGGCGCGCAGGCGGCCGCCATCGAAGATCGGCAACGAGATCGTCGGCGCAATGTTGAAGAAGCGACTGGCCGAGCCGAACATCGCATCCCCCAGCAACGACTCGGCCCCGGCGCTCGCGCTGAGATTGAGGTTGGGGTAGAAGCGCGTCTTGCTGGCGGCGATGTCCTTGCTCGCAGCCTCGACTCGCCAGCGCGCGGCGATCAGGTCCGGGCGGCGGCCCAGCAGCTCGGCGGGCAACACCGAAGGCACGGCGACAGCGGCGGGCTTGAGCACATTCGGACGAGCCAGTTCGCCGCCTCGGTCCGGGCCTTTGCCGAGCAATACGGCGAGTGCGATCTGGGCGCTCTGCAGTTGTTTGTCGGCATCGATCAATTGCGACTGGGAGCTGGCTTCCAGGCTTTCGGTCTGCTGGTACTGGTACTGGCTGTCGATGCCCGCAGCCAGGCGGCGCTTGCTCAGGTCGAGCATTTGCCGGGTGCGCTTGAGGTCATCGCCGGCCAGGTCGCGCACGATGTGCGCCTGGCCCAGGTCGCTGTAGGCCTTGGCCACATCGGCAGCGAGGGTCAGGCGCGCGGCCTGCTGGTCGACTTCGGCGGCGCGGGCCTGGCCCAGCGCGGCTTCCCAGGCGGCGCGCTGGCCACCCCAGAGGTCGAAGTTGTAATTGAAGCTGGCGCCGATATTACGCACGGTCGAGTAGGCATCGCCCTCGCCGCGCGGGTCCTGGTCCTTGGCCAGGCGTGAACGGCTCACGCCGGCGCTGGCATCCAGGGTCGGCATGCGTGCGGCATTCGCGGCATAGGCGGCGGCTTCGGCCTGATGGGCACGGGCGCTGGCGACTTGCATGTCGGGGCTGTTTTGCAGGGCTTCCTGGATCAGGCCGTCGAGCTGCGGGTCGCCGAGGCTTTTCCACCAGTCGGCGCTGGGCCAGGCGGCACTCGACAGGGTCACCCCGCTCAGGGATTTACCGGTCTGCAAGGTGTTGGCGTCGAGGCGCCGGCCCTGGGTGTCGAGGCCGCTGTAGTTGGCGCAACCGGCCATGCTCATGGCCACGAGCACCAGGCATAGGGCACGTGTGTTCATGCTTTACCTACCCGCTGCAGGGTGATGGGATCACCGGCAGCTATCAGAATTTTCTTGAGAATCCGTTCCAGGGTTTCCAGCTCGCCAGCCTCAAGTACGCCCGCCAGTTGGTTCAACGCCTGGGCGCCTATGTGCGGCAGCATGTCTGCCAGGCGCTGGCCGTCGGCAGTCAGCACCAACTGCACCTGGCGGCGGTCCTGCTCGGAGCGTTTGCGGTCCAGCAGGCCTTTCTGCTCGAGGCGGTCAAGCATGCGGGTCATCGAACCGCTGTCCAGGGACAGGTTGCGGCACAGCTCGGCCGGGGTGTCGACGCCGAACTGGGCCATGATGATCAGCACCTTGAACTGCGCGGCCGTGATGCCGTGGGGTTCCATGTGGGTGTCGATGATGCGGTCCTTGAGGAGCGCCGCACGGCCCAGCAACAGCCCGAGGTGGCAGTTGTGGAAGTTTTCAGGGGTGAAGTGGGGCATCGGAAGTCACCTTATTACTGCCTAGGCAGTGAATGTATGACGAGATGTTACTGCCTAGGCAGCGAAAGTCAAATGGAATAATTAGCTTGCTTGCTAATTTCACGACCGGCGGGCTGGAATGCAAACCAATGTGGGAGGAGGCTTGCCAGTCAGTTAAGGCTTTTTGTAGGAGCGAGCTTGCTCGCGAAAAACTCACAGACGCCGCGTTCATTCAGGAAGCACGCGTTATCGTTGACGTTTTTCGCGAGCAAGCTCGCTCCTACAGGAGGCGATGTACGCTTAACTGACTGGCATTAGGGCAAGCCCCCTCCCACATTTTTTGATCGAGCAGGACTCAGAAATCGCGCTTGTAGAAGATGTCGAGGGAACTGGCCACGCCACTCGCCACTTCCAGGTACACCTTTTTGCTCAGCAGGTAACGCAAGGCAATGGTGCTGGCCGGTTCGAACACCCCTACCCCGTAACGCAGGCTGAGTTTCTCGGTGATCTTGCCGCTGGCCACCACTGCCGTATTGTTGCCGCTGCCCTGGGTGTCGAGGTCGAAGTCGCGAATCCCCAGTTTGTTGGCAAGATCCGAGGTGACCCCGGCGCTGCCCATCAGGCCCAGGCCGAGGGCGGCCTGGGCAAGCATGTTGTTGTCTTCGCCGGTAGAGCTCAGCGGACGGCCCAGCACCAGGTAGGACAGTGCCTGTTCCTGGCTCATGGCCGGTTCCGAGAAGATCTGCGTGGTGGGCTGCTCGGCGCTGCCGCTGAGGCGGATACCGGCGACTACATCGTCGGTCTTGCGGATCGCTTCGATATCCAGGTACGGCTGGTCGAGCGGCCCGGCGAACAGCAGGCGTGCGCGGCGCACATCCAGGCGCTGACCATAGGCGCGGTAGCGACCGTCGTTGAGCCACAGCTCGCCACGGGTGTCCATGTTGTCGCCGATGTGCACATGGCCCTGCACCTTGGCGGTGAGGCCGAAGCCCGAGAAGTTGAGCTGGTCTTCGCCCACCGCCACGTCGATATCCATGGCCATGGCCATCGGCGGCTTGCCCTCTTCGGTCTGGCTGCCGACGATTACGGTATCATCCGAGACCTTGACCGTCGAAGGCGGCAGTTCGCGCACGGTGATGTCGCCGCGCGGGATCCGCACCTTGCCGGCAATCGCCAGTTTGTCGTTCTTCAGGCTGATCTTCAGGTCCGGGGCCACTTCGAGCACCGCATAGGGCTCCACCGTGACCGGCAGTTGCGAGCCTTGCAGGCTGAGGTCCACCACCAGGGCCTGGCCCCAGTCGATCTGGCCCTTGAGGCTGCCCTGCCCGGCCTTGCCACTGCGCCATGCGCCGTTCAACTGCAAGCTTTCACCGGCAATCAGCGCCTGCACGTTCAGGCCTTCAAGGCTGATGGGCAGCTCCGGCCCGGAGACTTCGCCGCCCACCAGGTTGACGTTACCGTTGACCTGCGGCGCCAGCAGGCCACCGGCGATCCGACCGCTGCCGTTGAGCTTGCCGCTGAGTTTCTCGACCATCGGCACAAACGGCCGCGCCACGGCGAGATCCAGACCGGTCAGGCTGAAATTGCCGCTGATCGGCTTGTTTTTCGGCAATGGGTTGATCTGCGCCTGCAACAGCAACTCGCCGAGCTTGCCGCCTCGGAAGTTCAGCTGGGTGTCGATACGCTTGGGGTTGAGGGTGGTTTCCAACTTGAGGGTGTCGTAGGGGAAATCCAGCCACTGGTCCTTGTCCTTGACCCGCAGGGTGCCGCCGCTGGCATCCACCGAGACCACGCCTTTGGGGCCGCTGTCGGGCAAGTCGAGTTGGATATCGGCGTTGAGCCTGCCCTGCCAGGCAAAGTCCTTGGGCAGAAACGCCGCCAGGCTGTCGATGGGGAATTGCTTGAGGTGGTAGCGCAATTTGGGTTCGGGCATCAGGCGCTGGTCTTCACCGCACAGGCTGGCGGCGCCGGAGATCCAGCAGTGGGCCGCGAAGGTCAACTTGCCGTCGGCCATGCGCTCGATTTTTGCCGGCGCTTGCAGCTTCCAGTCCTGGCCACCCGCCTGCACATCGCCACTGGCCAGGCGACCGCGCCAGTTGCCCTGGTCGAGGTTGCCATCCAGGGCCAGGGCCAGTTTGACCAAGGGGCCGGCCAGGTCGAGTTGGACCTTCTGGCTCCTGATATCGCCCTGGGCGCTGGCGGTGAGCGTGCCAACCTGGGTGTCACCGCTTTGAATGCCGCTGCCCTTGAGGTCGATTTTCCCGCGCTGGGCACTGTCCAGGGTCGCGTCCAGGCTCAGGCTTTGCAGGCGATTATCGGCGAACGCCAGTTGCTGGCCCTTGAGGTCGAGTTTGCCTTGAGGCGCCTTGAGGCTGCCGGCCACGTCGAGTCGGCCATTCACCTGCCCACGCAACTGCGGCCACAGTTGGGCCAGGCGCGCCAGCTTGATATCGATCTGCCCGGCCAGGCGTTGTTGCAGGCTGCCGCTGCCGTTGATGCGGTTGTCGCCCAGGCGGATATCCAGATTGGCCAGGGTCCATTGCTCGCCCGCGCCTTCGGCCTTGGCCGCCAGCACCGCGGTTTGCCCCCGCAGGCGACCCTTGAGGTCGAGGTCGGCGTTGAGTTTGAGCTGTTCGTTTTTGAATTCACCTTTGCTGCGTAAGGGGCCAGCCAACGTGCCCGGCAATTCCGCCACCCAGTACGCCGGGTTCAGCGCCGACAGGTCCAACGCGGTATCCCAGGCGATGCCATCGGCGAATTGCAGGTTCAGATGTCCTTCGGCCTTGCCTTGGCCAGCGGTCAGTTTCAGCTCAGGCAGGAAGACTTGCGTGAGGTCGCCACTGAACGGCGTGACCACATTGAATTTACCGGCCGGGCCGTCGAGGTCGGCCTTGAGGTTACCGAGGTAGTTGCCGTCCTTGTAGGAAACCTCACCGTTGAAGGTGCGCACTACCACCTGCGGCTCGTCGACCAGCGGATAGAAGCGGTGCCAGGGAAAATCCAGCCAATCGATCTTGGCGTCGGCGCTGAAGCCTTGTTGCCAGTCCATCTGGGCCGTTAATTTGAGGCTTTGCTGCTCGCCGGCGTTCAGGTCCAGCCCGGAAATTTGCGCGCCCTTGGCGTCGACCGTGCCTTGCAGCAACAGGTCCACCGGGCCTTTTTCCGCCGGCAGCACAGCCTTGCCCAACAGTTGGTAGCCACTGCCCAGGTCGCCCTTGGCGGTGAGGTCCAGTTGATTGAGTTGCAGGGTGTCGGGCAGATCAGCGCTGGGTTTGAAGCCATCGGCAGTGATGTGCAGTTGGGCCGGGAGGTTGTCCACCAGCGGTTGCAGCTCCCCCTTGAGCTTGGCCGGTAAGTAACCGCTGCTGTCGGCATCAAGCTTGAGGGTCTTGAGCAGGTCGCCCTCAACCTTGAGCGCCACCGTCCACGGCGCGCCGTCGGGGGCGTAGGGCAGGTTCAGATTGCCGCTGGCGGTCAGCGGCCAGTCACCGCTGGGTTGCAACAGGCCGTTCAGGTCCAGCACCAGGCCGTCCCGTTGCAGGTGCACCGTGTCAATCTGCATGCCGGCGGCGGTCCAGTGCGCGGCCAGTTGCAGGCCCTTGAGTTGTTCGCTGCCGTTAAGCAGCAGGCTGCCGACACGAACGTCGCCCAACTGAATGGAAACGGGCAGCTTCAGGTCGGGCAATTGAATCGGCCCGCTGCTTTCTTCGGTGCTCGGCGCAACGTCCAGGCGGACTTGCTCCACATCCAGGCGATTGATGCACAGGGTCATGCGCAACAGGCACGCCGGCGACCAGTCAAACGTCGGCGCATCGAGTTCGACGCGACTGCCGTCCTGCTCCCACAGCAGATGATCGGCGCTCCACTGGCCGCCCAAACGGCCGTGGAAATTCTCTACGCTCAAACCCGGTACACGCCCCAGCGCCCAGCGACTGCCCGCCTGGGTACCGACGACCGCCCACAGGGCCAGCAACAGCACGACAAGGATGGCCAACACGACCAGCCCCGCTATTTTCACACCACGCATCACAGCTCAGGTCCCATGGAAAAGTGCAATCGAACGCCGCCCGGGTCTTCCAGGGCATGGGCCAGGTCCAGGCGGATCGGCCCGACCGGCGAGACCCAGCGGATGCCGACACCCACACCGGTCTTCAAGCTGGGCAACTCCAGGGAGTTGAACGAGTTGCCCTGGTCGATAAAGGTCGCAATCCGCCATTTTTCGGCGATGGAATATTGATACTCGGCACTAAGGGCCACCATGTAGCGGCCGCCGATACGGTCGCCCCGGTCATTCTCCGGCGACAGGGTCTGGTACTCGTAGCCGCGCACACTCTGATCACCACCGGCGAAGAACCGCAGCGATGGTGGCACCGACTTGTAGCCGTTGGTGGCACTGCCGCCGACCTGGGCCCGCGCCAAGAAGCGGTGGTTGTCCCACAGGGTGGTCAGGCCCTTGACCATGGCCGTGCCGTACAGCAGGTTGGTGTCGGAGCCCAGCCCCTCCTTCGCCACCTTGCTGTCGAATTGCAGGCGGTAGCCGTTGTGGGGGTCGATGCGGTTATCACTGCGCAGGTAGGAATAACTCACACCCGGCATCACCAGGTTACTGAGGCCCGAGTCATTGCCCAGGCGGTATTCTTCGCGCTGGTATTTGAGCGAGATCACCCGGGTCCAGCCACTGGGCAACTTGCTGTGCCATTCGGGCCCGAGGGTGAGCAATTTACTCAAGGTGTCGGTGTTGGCGATTTCTTCATTCTGATAACCGCCGGCGAAACGCAGTTTATCGGTGAGCGGCGGGTCCAGCGGGATGTCGTACCACAGCCCGACGTTCTGCCGAGGCGCCGACAGTTCAGCTTCCCAGCCATAGCTGTGGCCCTGGGGATTGACCCAGTGGCGCGTCCAGTTGGCCTTGCCGCGCGGGCCGACGTCGGTGGAGAAACCCAGGCCCAGGCCCATGGTGCGTGGCTTGCGGGTCTCCAGGTTGACGGCCACCGGGATCACGTCATTGGCCGAAGCCGCAGGCGCGGCGTCGACGCGCACGCCTTCGAAAAAGCCGCTGGCTTGCAGGTTCTGGTTGAGTTCGGCGATCAGTTCGGAATCGTAGGGGGCGCCACTTTTAAACGGCACCATGCGTTGCAGCAGCTCTTCGTCAAACGGCGTATCGCCGGCAAAGCTGACCTTACCCAAGGTGTAGCGCGGGCCGCTGTCATAGATGAGTTCGATATCGGCGACACCGGCCTGGGGGTCTACCGAGAGTTTCTGGTGAGTGAAGCGCCCGCTGAAAAAGCCGTAGCGCGAGGCCTGGTTCTGGATCAGACGCTTGGCGTCTTCGTAGTGGCCGTGGTTGAGCACGGCGCCGGATTTCAGGTCGTCGCTGGCGGGCACGCGAAAGGCCTTGAGGTCCGCGGCCGGGCCGTCGACCCGAATGGTCACGTTGCGCAGATGCACCGGTTCGCCGGGGTCGATGGTGAGGATCAGGCGCGGGTTCTTGCCGCCCTTCACATCGCTTTCGATCCGGGGCTGATAGAAACCTAAAGCCTGGGCGGCTTTGCGCGCCTGCTCTTCGGCCCCACGGCTGAACCGCAGCAAGGCCTCTTCGTCACGCTCGCCCACCCCACCGATATAGCCTTCGATGTTGGCTTTCAACGCGTCGTTTTTTGGCTTGATCCGCACGTCCAATTCGCTTTGCGCGAATGCGCCGCAGCTTGTGAACAGCAGAACCAAGCCGCTGGTAAATCTTCCTGGAAACTTCATAGGCGCGGATGCTACACGAGCTGGGGAGAAACTTAGAACTCAGAGGATTCTGAAAAATTCTGCGCTAAGCCGTTGCAGCATGTAACACCTGCGGATTGGGGTGGAAAAATACGTGTTCCAGAATCGGTCCTACAGCCACTTCGCCGATCTCCTCATAGCCCTGGCGTTTGTAGAACTCCAGATAGCGCGAATTCCCCGTGTCCAACACCACACCGGACGAGTGAGGGTCTTCAGCGCACCAGTTGTGTACCGCCTCCAGCAGCTGTTCACCGTAGTGCTTGCCCTGGAATTGCGGATGAATGCCCAGCAGCGGCAACACATGCACCGATTCGTTGGGCAGGCAGGCCATCACCGCATAGTGGTAGTCAAGGTAGCGTCGGGTACCGCGCACGCCGGTGCTCAGCCACATGCGCAATTGCCAGGCCCAGCTTTCGGTAATCCCCAGGCGCCGCTGCGGTGGCGCGATCAGCGCGATGCCGATCAGGCGGTCGTTGACGAACAGGCCGATGGCGGGAAGTTTCTGGAAGAAATGCTGCTTGACCAGTTCGCGCACCGTGGCACGTACCCGTTGTTCATAGCCTGCGCGTTCCGCCTCGAAGATGTAGGCAAACGTCGGCTCATGCCGATAGGCCTGGTACAGCAGCGAGCGTGCTTCGCGGGAGTAGCCGCTATTGAGCAGGCGAACTTCGCCAATGGCAGTGTCAGTCATACAGTCAATCTCCCTGGGCGCCACTCAATAGATGGCGTTCTTATGGGTACGAACCTACGCAGCACCAGTCGTTCCCAGACATTAGCAGTGCATCTGTCCTACCGCCACGCTGGCCCCCGTCCGACTTGTCCGCTAGCATCGCCCTTTTGCCAGACTGGACCGCCGACCATGAAAATCGTCTCCTTCAATATCAACGGGCTGCGCGCCCGCCCTCATCAGCTGGCGGCACTGATTGAAAAACACCAACCCGACGTGATCGGCCTGCAGGAAACCAAGGTCCACGACGACCAGTTCCCCCTGGCCGAAGTGCAGGCCCTGGGCTATCACGTGTACTACCACGGCCAAAAAGGCCACTACGGTGTAGCGCTGCTCTCGCGCAAAGAAGCCTTGAGCGTGCACAAGGGCTTTGCCAGCGATGAAGAAGACGCCCAGCGCCGCTTTATCTGGGGCACCTTCGCCGATGAAAATGGCCAGCCGGTGACCATCATGAACGGCTATTTCCCACAAGGTGAAAGCCGCGACCACCCGACCAAGTTCCCGGCCAAGCAGCGCTTCTACGCAGATTTGCAGCACCTGCTGGAAAGCCAGTTCAGCAACGACCAGGCCCTGGTGGTGATGGGCGATGTGAACATTTCCCCGGAGGACTGCGACATCGGCATCGGCGCCGACAACGCCAAGCGCTGGCTGAAAACCGGCAAGTGCAGCTTCCTGCCTGAAGAGCGCGAGTGGATGGCGCGCCTGAAGAACTGGGGCCTGGTGGACAGCTTCCGCCACCTCAACCCCGATGTGGCCGACCGTTTCAGCTGGTTCGACTACCGCAGCCGTGGGTTCGAGGATGAGCCCAAGCGTGGGCTGCGCATTGACGTGATCATGGCCTCCAATGGCTTGCTGGCGCGGGTCAAGGATGCCGGCGTGGATTACGACCTGCGGAGCTTGGAGAAACCGTCTGACCATGCGCCGATCTGGCTTGAGCTGAGCTGATCCCCTTGACTGTGTACTCGGGCCAAATGTAGGAGGGGGCCGCGGTGTATCAGTAACAGATAGGCTGACTGTCAGTCACATTATTGAAATCCAAGTGACTTAATCTCGCGGCACTCCCTTTGGCTTGAGAAGGTGCCGGCATGATGCTGCGCGTTCTGTTCCTGTTGTGTAGCGCGTTTTCCCTCTGCGTCGTGGCTGCCCCCCTCCCCGTTCCCGACCAAGGCCCGGCTTTGCGCATCCAGGGTTCCAACACCATTGGCGCGGCGCTGGGGCCGGCGTTGGTCAAGGGGTTGATGGAGCATCAGGGCCTGCAGGCGGTGCACAGCGAACCGGCCGAGGGCGCCAATGAACAGCGCGTGATCGGCAAGACACGCCAGGGCAGGACGGTGACCGTCGAGGTGGCGGCCCATGGTTCCAGCACGGGGTTTGCCGCGCTGAAAAACGCCAGCGCCGACCTGGCCGCCTCGTCCCGGCCGATAAAAGACAGCGAACTGGTGGACCTCGAACCGCTCGGCGACCTGAAAAGCCCCGAGGCCGAACAGGTGATCGCCATCGACGGCCTGGCCATTATCCTCAACCCGCGCAACCCGCTGAATACTTTGAACACCGAGCAACTGGCGCAGATTTTCAACGGCGAAATCAACACCTGGGAAGCATTGGGCGGGATCGGCGGCGCCATTCACCTGTATGCGCGGGATGATCAATCCGGCACCTATGACACCTTCAAGGACTTGGTGCTGCGCCTGCGCCGCAAGCCCCTGGCCGCTGACGCCAAGCGCTTCGAGTCCAGCGAAGCGTTGTCCGATGCGGTGAGCCGGGATCCCCAGGGCATCGGTTTTATCGGCCTGCCTTACGTGCGCCAGGCCAAGGCGGTGGCGATTGTCGATGGCGACTCGCAACCTATGTTGCCGTTGAACAGCCTGATTGCCACCGAGGATTACCCGCTGTCACGCCGGCTGTTCTTCTACCTGCCGCCCTCCTCCAGCAACCCCTGGGCCAAGGCCCTGGTGGACTTTGCCCAGAGCAGCAAAGGCCAGGCGATTGTGGCGGCCAATGGGTTTATTGCGCAGCAGGTGCAGGCGATGACGGTGGAGCCGCGCCCTTCGATGCCCGACGATTACCAGGCGATTGCCCGTGACGCCCAGCGTTTGAGCGTGAATTTTCGCTTCGAGGAAGGCAGCGCCAGCCTGGACAACAAGGCGCGCCAGGACGTGCAGCGCGTCGTGGCCTATATAAAGCGCCACAACCAACTCGACAAGCAGGTAACGCTGGTGGGATTCGGCGATGCCAAGAATGACCCGCAACGGGCCGCGCTGCTCTCGAAGCTGCGGGCGATGGCGGTACGCCGGGAGCTGGTCAAGAATGGCGTGGTATTGCGCGATATTCGCGGCTTCGGCGCACAGATGCCGGTGGCGGCGAATACGGCGGATGAGGGGCGGATCAAGAATCGGCGGGTGGAGGTTTGGGTGTACTGAGGCCTTAGCCTTGCGGTGTTCGGAATGGCCTCATCGGGGGCAAGCCCCATCCCACACTTTGACTGTATTCCCAAATCAAAATGTGGGAGGGGGCTTGCCCCGATTGCAGGCGGCGCGGTGTTACTGCCCGCCGCGCATCAACTCTTTAGGCACATACTTGCCGATCTCGAACTTGCCGATGGCCGCGCGGTGCACTTCGTCCGGGCCGTCGGCCAGGCGCAGGGTGCGTTGCATGGCGTACATGTAGGCCAGCGGGAAGTCGTTGGAGACGCCGGCGCCGCCGTGGATCTGGATCGCGCGGTCGATCACCTTCAACGCCACGTTCGGCGCCACCACCTTGATCTGGGCGATTTCACTTTTCGCCACTTTATTGCCCACGGTGTCCATCATGTACGCCGCTTTCAAGGTCAGCAGGCGCGCCATGTCGATGTCCATGCGTGAGTCGGCGATCTTGTCGATATTGCCGCCCAGGCGCGCCAAAGGCTTGCCGAACGCGGTGCGGCTGACGGAGCGTTTGCACATCAGTTCCAGCGCGCGCTCGGCCATGCCGATGGAGCGCATGCAGTGGTGGATACGGCCGGGGCCAAGGCGGCCTTGGGCAATCTCGAAGCCTCGGCCTTCACCCAGCAGTACGTTTTCGTATGGCACGCGGACATTGTCGAACAGCACTTCGGCGTGGCCGTGGGGCGCATCGTCGTAGCCGAACACCGGCAGCGGGCGTACGATTTTCACGCCGGGGGCGTCCACCGGCACCAGGATCATCGAGTGCTGCTGGTGGCGCGGTGCATCCGGGTTACTCAGGCCCATGAAGATCAGGATCTTGCAGCGCGGGTCGCAGGCGCCGGAGGTCCACCATTTCTTGCCGTTGATCACCCACTCGTCGCCCTGGCGCTCGGCGCGGGCGGCCATGTTGGTGGCATCCGAGGAGGCGACATCGGGCTCGGTCATGGCGAAGGCCGAACGGATCTCACCGCGCAGCAGCGGTTCGAGCCAGCGTTGTTTCTGCTCTTCGTTGGCGTAGCGCACCAGCACTTCCATGTTGCCGGTGTCGGGGGCGGAGCAGTTGAACGGTTCCGGCCCCAGCAGCGAGCGGCCCATGATCTCGGCCAGGGGGGCGTATTCAAGGTTGGTCAGGCCGGCGCCCAGTTCGGACTCGGGCAGGAACAGGTTCCACAGGCCTTCGGCTTTCGCCCGGGCCTTCAGCTCTTCCATGATGGCGGTGGGCTGCCAGCGGTCGCCTTCGCTGACCTGGCGTTCGAACACCGGCTCGGCCGGGTAAACGTAAGCGTCCATGAACGCTGTAACACGTTCACGCAGTTCCTGAACCTTGGGCGAATAGGCGAAATCCATGAGCAGCTCCCTTCTTTGAGAGGTTGTTTAGGTCATGCAATCGATGCTAGAACAGCGCTGATAATTTACCTAGCCTATTCTCGGCGTGTATTAACATTCATCACCGATATATGATCGACGTATGAGTACGTAACAAATCGCCACCTAATAATAAGAGCGCAACCCAATGAATCTGAGCAAGGTCGACCTCAACCTCTTTATCGTCTTCGACGCGATCTACACCGAAGCCAACCTGACCCGCGCCGGGCAGATTGTCGGCATCACCCAGCCGGCGGTGTCAAACGCCCTGGCGCGCCTGCGCGAGACGTTCAACGACCCGCTGTTCGTGCGCACCGCCCAAGGCATGGTGCCCACACCGATGGCGCAGAACATCATCGGCCCGGTGCGCAATGCGCTGTCGTTGCTGCGGGTGTCGGTGCAGGAAAGCCGCATCTTCAACCCGCAGCAGGCGGCCAAGACCTACCGCATCAGCATGACCGACCTCACCGAAGCGGTGATTCTGCCGCTGCTGTTCCAACGCCTGCGCCGCCTGGCACCCACCGTGGTGATCGAGAGTTTCCTCTCCAAACGCCGCGAGACCACCAAGGAACTGGCGGCCGGGCGCCTGGATTTTGCCGTGGACGCGCCGCTCAACACCGACCCGCAGGTACGCCACGTCAAGCTGATGGAAGACCGCTACGTGTGCGCCATGCGCAAGGGCCATCCCATGGCGGGCAAGGACAAGTTCACCCTGGATGACTACCTGTCGCTGACCCATATCCATATCTCCAGCCGCCGCAACGGCTTGGGCCATGTCGACCTGGCCCTGGGCAAGATGGGCATCCAGCGCAAGATCGCCCTGCGCTCCCAGCATTACCTGATGGCCTCGCAAGTGTTGCAGCAGACCGACATGGTCATGACCGTGCCCGAACGTTTCGCCCGCCGCCATGAGCTGCATTGGTTCAACCTGCCGGTCAACGACGTGCCACCGGTGGAAACCCACCTGTACTGGCATGAAAGCACCGACCAGGACCCGGCCAACCGCTGGATGCGCGAGCAGATGATCGAGTTGTGCCAGCAAGTCACCGCCCACGAGAAGAAGCTGGACAAACAACAGGCCTGAGGCTGAAAAACGCCCCCTGTGGCAGGGGGCTTGCCCCCGATGGGCTGCGCAGCGGCCCTTGACGTTTACGTCAACCTGCCATTAGCTTAGCGCCAAGACCTTCTTGAGCGCCCCCATGAGCACGACCTACAGCATCTCCGACCTCGCCCGCGAGCTCGACATCACCACCCGCGCCATTCGCTTCTATGAAGAACAAGGCCTGCTGGCCCCGGAACGCCGGGGGCAGGAGCGCATTTATTCGGCGCGGGACAAGGTCAGCCTCAAGCTGATCCTGCGGGGCAAACGCATCGGTTTTTCCCTGGCCGAGTGCCGTGAGCTGATCGAACTCTACGACCCCACCGGCGGCAACCAGATCCAACTCAACAGCATGCTGGCCAAGATCGCCGAGCGCCGTGAGCAGTTGGAACAGCAACTGCTGGATATCGAACAAATGAAGCTGGAGCTGGACACCGCCGAAGAGCGTTGCACCCAGGCCCTGGCGCAAACCATGGGCCAGGTTGGCCATTGATCAGAAGGTAGCTGCCATGTCCCTCCCCTCCCATGTGCGCCTGGTGGAAGTCGGCCCGCGCGACGGCTTGCAGAACGAAGCCCAGCCCATCAGCGTGGCCGACAAGGTCCAATTGGTGGATGCCCTCAGCGCGGCAGGCCTGAGCTATATCGAAGTCGGCAGTTTTGTCTCGCCCAAGTGGGTGCCGCAAATGGCCGGTTCCGCCGACGTGTTCGCGCAAATCCAGCGCAAGCCCGGTGTAACCTACGGTGCGCTGGCGCCAAACCTGCGTGGTTTCGAGGACGCGCTGGAGGCGGGCGTGAAGGAAGTGGCGGTGTTTGCCGCAGCCTCCGAGGCGTTTTCCCAGCGCAATATCAACTGTTCCATCAGCGAAAGCCTGGAGCGTTTTGCGCCGATCATGACGGCGGCCAGGCAGCACGGCATCAGCGTGCGCGGCTATGTGTCCTGTGTGTTGGGTTGCCCTTACGAAGGTGAGATTGCGCCGGAACAGGTGGCGGCGGTCGCGCGGGAGTTGTATGCCATGGGCTGCTACGAGGTGTCCCTGGGCGACACCATCGGCACCGGCACGGCGGGCACCACGCGGCGGCTGTTCGAGGTGGTCGGCGCGCAGGTGCCACGGGACAAACTGGCGGGCCACTTCCATGACACCTATGGCCAGGCCATCGCCAATATCTATGCCGGCCTGCTGGAAGGCATCACGGTATTCGACAGCTCTATTTCAGGCCTCGGCGGCTGCCCCTATGCCAAGGGCGCCAGCGGTAACGTCGCCACCGAAGATGTGCTGTACCTGCTCAATGGCCTCGGGATCGACACCGGCATCGACCTGGACGCATTGATTCGCGCGGGCCTGCAAATCAGCCATGTCCTCGGCCGCCCTACCGGCTCGCGCGTAGCCAAGGCGCGGACAGCCGGTTGAGTAGCGTAGCCGTGACAATGTGTTACCGCACGGCTACACATCGAGTAACACGGGAACATATTTTGTCGTATTTTCTGTAGGCCAAACCCTACTAAAAAATTAACTTATTGATTTTAAATGGATTTTAAAAGTTGGCACGCCTTCTGCTATCTCTATGGCATAACAAGAATAAAAAGCGCCAAACCTAATAAAAATAAGACGAAACGACTCTGACATAACAAAAACAACACGGCAGAGACGCAGCTAACAGATTTTTTTGGAGAAGATGTGCTTCGCAGGGTACGGCATGCCGAGACCCGCAACCGGTTAGAGAAAAATAAAACTACCTCAGGTAGCTACCCACTGGTTGGATCGTTAACGAAGAAGCAGATCAGCGCTCAAAAAAATACGTTTGCTCTTGACCCCGGATGGGGGTCGCCAAAAACAGCGGTAAAGGGTAACGGTTGCCAAAAACAACAATAGACCGCCCCTCAATAATAAAAAAAGAGCACGCAACGACAAATTAAAGGGGACCTTCGGGTCCCCTTTGTGCTTTCTGGCCTTTAACCCTACCCTGCCCCCAGCTCTTCGATCGAGATCTCGCGCATGCGGAATTTCTGGATCTTGCCCGTCACCGTCATCGGAAACTCCTCCACGAACTTGAAGTACCTGGGCGTCTTGAAGTGCGCGATGCGGCCCTTGCACCAGGCCTGCAGCTCCAGTTCGCTGGCCACATGGCCGGGATGTAGCTTGACCCAGGCCACGATCTCCTCGCCGTAACGCTCGTCCGGAATGCCGATGACCTGCACATCGGCCACCGCCGGATGGGTGAAGAAAAACTCTTCCACCTCGCGCGGGTACACGTTTTCGCCACCGCGAATGATCATGTCCTTGTTGCGCCCGGCGATGCACACATAGCCGTGGGCATCCATGGTGGCCAGGTCGCCGGTGTGCATCCAGCCCGCAGCGTCGATGGCCTCGCGGGTGCCGTCGGGGTTGTTCCAGTAGCCGAGCATCACGCTGTAGCCACGGGTGCACAGTTCGCCGACCTGGCCACGGGGCAGCGTGTTACCGGCTTCATCGATGATCTTGCTTTCCAGTTGCGGCTGGGTGCGGCCGACGGTGGTCACGCGACGCTCCAGATCGTCATCCGCGCCGGTTTGCAGGGACACGGGGCTGGTCTCGGTCATGCCGTAGGCAATCTGCACCTCGCCCATGTGCAATTCGCCGATGACCCGGCGCATCACCTCGATGGGGCACGTGGCGCCGGCCATGATGCCGGTGCGCAGGGTGGACAGCTCGAACTCGCCCCGGCGTGGGTGATCAAGCAAGGCAATAAACATCGTGGGCACGCCGTACAGGCCAGTGGCACGTTCTTCGGCGACGGCGGTGAGGGTCAGCAGCGGATCGAAGCCGTCATTCGGGTAGATCATGGTGGTGCCATGGGTAATGCAGCCCAGGTTGCCCATCACCATGCCGAAGCAGTGGTACAGCGGCACCGGGATCACCAGGCGGTCTTGCGCGGTGAGGCCCAGGCTTTCGCCGACCATATAGCCGTTATTGAGGATGTTGTGATGACTGAGGGTGGCGCCCTTGGGGAACCCCGTGGTGCCGGAGGTGTACTGGATATTGACGGCTTGATCGAAGTGCAGGCTGGCCTGACGGCTGTGCAGCTGCTCGGGCGGCAGGCCCGCACCGAGGGCCGCCAGTTCCGACCAGGGCAGGAAGCCCGGGGGCGGGCTGGGGTCGAGGCTGATCATGCCGCGCAGATCAGGCTGCAATGCCTGCAACATCGCGTGGTAGTCGGAGGTCTTGAACGCGCCGGCGCACACCAGCCACTCGCAGCCGGACTGCTTGAGCACGTAGTCCAGTTCACTGCTGCGGTACGCCGGGTTGATATTGACCAGGATCACACCAATCTTGGCGCTGGCGATCTGGCTGATGCACCACTCGGCGCAATTGGGCGCCCAGATGCCCAGGCGATCGCCGGTCTGCATACCCAAGGCCAGGAACGCGCGGGCATGCACATCGACGGTCTCGGCCAGTTGCCGCCAGGTGTAGCGACGCTGCTGATGGCGCACCACAAGGGCTTCGCCATCGGGGTATTGCGCCACGGTGTGATCGAAGGCCTGGCCAATGGTCATGGCCAGCAACGCCTTGTCCTGGGAGCCACGGCTGTAGCTCGGATGCAGTTGATCCATAACGACCCCGGTTGTCTTTTTTGTAGGTTGACGTAAACGTAAACTACGATTGACAGCACCGTAACGCAAGCTTACGTTAACGTAAAGGTGAGCGCCCTTCCCTGGCGCGCCATCCACACAACAACAAAGCTCACATTAAGGTGCCTGTCCATGAGTTACCCGTCCCTGAACTTCGCCCTCGGTGAAACCATCGACATGCTGCGCGACCAGGTGCAGTCCTTCGTGGCCAAGGAAATCGCGCCCCGTGCGGCACAGATCGACATCGACAACCTGTTCCCCGCCGACCTGTGGCGCAAGTTCGGGGATATGGGCCTGCTGGGCATCACCGTACCGGAAGAATACGGCGGCGCCGGCCTGGGCTACCTGGCCCACGTGGTGAGCATGGAAGAAATCAGCCGTGGCTCGGCCTCGGTGGCGTTGTCCTACGGCGCCCACTCCAACCTGTGTGTGAACCAGATCAACCGCAACGGTACTCACGAACAGAAACTCAAGTACCTGCCCAAACTGATCAGCGGCGAACACGTCGGCGCCCTGGCCATGAGCGAACCCAACGCCGGTTCCGATGTAGTCTCGATGAAACTGCGCGCCGACAAACACGGCGACCACTACGTGCTCAACGGCAGCAAGACCTGGATCACCAACGGCCCCGATGCCAGCACCTATGTGATCTACGCCAAGACCGACCTGGAAAAGGGCCCCCACGGCATCACCGCGTTTATCGTCGAGCGCGACTGGAAAGGCTTCAGCCGCAGCAACAAGTTCGACAAGCTCGGCATGCGTGGCTCCAACACCTGCGAGCTGTTTTTCGATGACGTCGAAGTGCCGGAAGAAAACATCCTCGGCGTGCTCAACGGCGGTGTGAAAGTGCTGATGAGCGGCCTCGATTACGAGCGCGTGGTGCTGTCCGGCGGCCCCACCGGGATCATGCAGGCGTGCATGGACCTGATCGTGCCCTACATCCACGATCGCAAGCAGTTCGGCCAAAGCATCGGCGAGTTCCAGCTGATCCAGGGCAAGGTCGCCGACATGTACACCCAGCTCAACGCCAGCCGCGCCTACCTCTACGCGGTGGCCCAGGCCTGCGAACGCGGCGAAACCACGCGCAAGGATGCGGCCGGGGTGATCCTGTACAGCGCCGAACGCGCCACGCAAATGGCCCTCGACGCGATCCAGATCCTCGGCGGCAATGGCTACATCAATGAATTCCCCGCCGGGCGCCTGCTGCGGGACGCCAAGCTGTATGAAATCGGCGCCGGCACCAGTGAGATTCGGCGGATGCTGATCGGTCGCGAACTCTTCAACGAAACCCGCTGAAGGAGCGCCCCATGGCCACCTTGCACACCCAGCTCAACCCACGCTCAGCGGAGTTCGCCAGCAACAGCGCGGCGATGCGCCAACAGGTCGACGCCCTGCATACCCTGCTCGCCCACGTGCAGCAAGGCGGCGGCGCCAAGGCCCAGGAACGCCACACCTCACGCGGCAAACTGCTGCCGCGCGAGCGCATCAATCGCCTGCTGGACCCGGGCTCGCCGTTCCTTGAACTCAGCCAACTGGCCGCCCATCAGGTGTATGGCGAAGACGTGCCTGCCGCCGGCGTGATCGCCGGCATCGGCCGCGTGGAAGGCGTCGAATGCATGATCGTCGCCAACGACGCCACGGTAAAAGGCGGCTCCTACTACCCGCTCACGGTGAAAAAACACCTGCGCGCCCAGACCATCGCCGAGCAGAACCGTCTGCCGTGCATCTACCTGGTGGACTCCGGCGGCGCCAACCTGCCGCGCCAGGATGAAGTGTTTCCTGACCGCGAACACTTCGGGCGGATCTTCTTCAACCAGGCCAACATGAGTGCCCAGGGCATCCCGCAGATCGCCGTGGTGATGGGCTCGTGCACCGCCGGTGGCGCCTACGTGCCGGCCATGGCCGACGAAGCGATCATGGTGCGCAACCAAGCCACCATCTTCCTGGCCGGCCCGCCGCTGGTAAAGGCCGCTACCGGTGAAGTGGTCAGTGCCGAAGACCTCGGCGGTGCCGATGTGCACTGCAGGATATCCGGCGTGGCCGACCACTATGCCGACAGTGACGAACACGCCCTGGCCCTGGCCCGCCGTAGCGTGGCCAACCTCAATTGGCGCAAGCAGGGCCAATTGCTGCAACGCACGCCCGTGGCGCCGCTGTACAGCAGCGAAGAGCTCTACGGCGTGATCCCGGCCGATGCCAAGCAGCCGTTCGATGTACGCGAAGTGATCGCACGGCTGGTGGATGGCTCGGTGTTCGATGAGTTCAAGGCGCTGTTCGGCACCACCCTGGTGTGCGGCTTCGCGCATGTGCACGGCTACCCGATTGCGATCCTGGCGAACAACGGGATTCTGTTCGCCGAAGCCGCGCAAAAAGGCGCGCACTTTATCGAGCTGGCCTGCCAACGCGGGATTCCCCTGCTGTTCCTGCAGAACATCACTGGGTTTATGGTCGGCCAGAAATACGAAGCCGGTGGCATCGCCAAGCACGGCGCCAAGCTGGTGACCGCGGTGGCGTGCGCCAAGGTGCCGAAATTCACGGTGATCATCGGCGGCAGCTTCGGCGCCGGCAACTACGGCATGTGCGGCCGCGCCTATGATCCGCGCTTTTTGTGGATGTGGCCCAACGCGCGGATTGGCGTGATGGGCGCCGAACAGGCTGCGGGCGTGCTGGTGCAGGTCAAGCGTGAGCAGGCTGAACGGGCAGGCGTCGGCTTCAGCGCTGAAGAGGAAGCGGCGATCAAGCAGCCGATCCTCGACCAGTACGAAACCCAGGGTCACCCTTATTACTCCAGCGCACGCCTGTGGGACGACGGCGTCATCGACCCGATGCAGACCCGCGATGTGCTGGCCCTGGCCTTGTCCGCCGCGCTGAATGCCCCCATCGAGCCGAGCCGCTTCGGCGTGTTCCGCATGTAACCTGTAGGAGCGAGCTTGCTCGCGAAGGTCGTTAACGATAACGCGAGCATTCTGGATGAACGCGTTGCCTGGACGTTTTTCGCGAGCAAGCTCGCTCCTACAGGAGACCTCTCATCATCATGGAGCTCCTTGCATGAGCGATTTCAACACCCTCGAACTGATCACCGACAGCCGTGGCTTTGCCACCCTGTGGCTCAGCCGAGAAGCCAAGAACAACGCGTTCAACGCCGAGATGATCCGCGAACTGATCATCGCCCTCGACCATGTGCAAGGTGATGCGTCCCTGCGTTTCCTGGTCCTGCGTGGGCGCGGCAGGCACTTCAGCGCCGGTGCCGACCTGGCCTGGATGCAGCAGTCGGCCGAACTGGATTACCACACCAACCTGGACGACGCCCGCGAACTGGCGGAGCTGATGTACAACCTGGCCAAGCTGAAAATCCCCACCCTGGCGGTGGTGCAAGGCGCGGCCTACGGTGGCGCGCTGGGCCTGATCAGTTGCTGCGACATGGCCATCGGCGCCGATGACGCGCAGTTTTGCCTGTCGGAAGTGCGCATCGGCCTGGCCCCGGCCGTGATCAGCCCGTTCGTGGTGCAGGCCATCGGCGAACGGGCGGCGCGGCGCTATGCCCTGACCGCCGAGCGCTTTGGCGGCCAGCGTGCACGGGAAATCGGCCTGCTGGCGGAAAGCTACCCGATTGGCGAACTGGACCAACAGGTGGAACAGTGGATCACCCACCTGCTGCATAACAGCCCGGCGGCGATGCGCGCCAGCAAGGACCTGCTGCGTGAAGTCGGTAACGGCGCGCTCACCCCTGCCCTGCGCCGCTATTGCGAAAATGCCATTGCACGCATCCGTGTCAGCGCCGAAGGCCAGGAAGGTTTGCGCGCTTTTTTGCAAAAACGCCCACCCAGCTGGCAACCCCAGGAGCCGCGTTCATGAGCACGCTGACCACCGTACTGGTGGCCAACCGCGGCGAGATTGCCTGCCGGGTGATGCGCACCGCCAAGGCCATGGGCCTGACCACCGTGGCGGTGCATAGCGCCGTCGACCGTGATGCGCGACACAGCCGCGAGGCGGATATTCGTGTCGACCTGGGGGGCAGCAAGGCCACCGAGAGCTACCTGCAAATCGACAAACTGATCGCCGCCGCCCAGGCCAGCGGTGCCCAGGCCATTCACCCAGGCTACGGCTTCCTGTCGGAAAACGCCGGGTTTGCCCGTGCGATCGAGGCGGCGGGCCTGATCTTCCTCGGGCCGCCCGCCTCGGCCATCGACGCCATGGGCAGTAAGTCCGCCGCCAAGGCCCTGATGGAAACCGCCGGCGTGCCCCTGGTGCCGGGATATCACGGCACAGAACAGGACCTGGAAACCTTCCGCGCCGCCTGTGAGCGCATCGGCTATCCGGTACTGCTCAAAGCCACGGCCGGCGGCGGCGGCAAGGGCATGAAGGTGGTGGAGGATGTCAGCCAACTCGCCGACGCCCTGGCCTCGGCCCAGCGTGAGGCGCTGTCGTCCTTCGGCAATGGGCAGATGCTGGTGGAGAAATACCTGCTCAAGCCACGCCACGTAGAGATCCAGGTGTTTGCCGATCAGCACGGGCATTGTTTGTACCTCAATGAGCGGGATTGCTCGATCCAACGCCGCCACCAAAAGGTCGTCGAGGAAGCCCCGGCGCCGGGGCTGAGCGTTGCACAGCGCAAGGCCATGGGCGAAGCGGCGGTGCGTGCGGCCCAGGCCATCGGTTATGTCGGTGCGGGCACGGTGGAGTTCTTGCTGGATGCGCGCGGCGAGTTTTTCTTCATGGAGATGAACACCCGGCTGCAGGTGGAGCACCCAGTCACCGAAGCGATTACCGGCCTGGACCTGGTGGCCTGGCAGATTCGCGTCGCCCAGGGCGAGGCGCTGCCGATCACCCAGGAGCAGGTGCCGCTGATCGGCCATGCGATTGAAGTGCGTTTGTACGCCGAAGACCCGGCCAACGACTTCCTGCCCGCCACCGGGCACCTGGCGCTGTATCGCGAGTCCGGGCCGGGCCCGGGGCGCCGCGTGGACAGTGGTGTCGAGCAAGGAGACGACGTGTCGCCGTTCTACGACCCGATGCTCGGCAAGCTGATTGCCTGGGGTGAGGACCGTGAACAGGCACGCCTGCGCTTGCTGAGCATGCTCGACGAGTTTGCCGTGGGTGGGCTGAAGACCAACCTGGGCTTCCTGCGGCGCATTATTGGTCATCCGGCATTTGCGGCGGCCGAGTTGGATACCGGATTCATTCCGCGCTATCAGGAGGATCTGCTGCCGGTGGCCGGGACGCTGAGCGATGCGTTCTGGCAGGCTGCGGGTTCGGCCTTCATGCAGAGCTTGCCTGCGGGTGACGGGCCATGGGCGGACACCGGTGGATTCCGTGCGGGGCTGCCCGCCGAGGTCTCGCTGCACTTGAGCTGCAATGGCCAGGACCGCCTGGTGACACTGGCCGCCGACGCCGCGACATTGCAGGGCGAACAGTTAGTGATCGAACACCAGGGCGTCCGTCGTTCACATCTGGCAGTGCGCAACGAGCACACGGTTTTCCTGCGTTGGGACGGCGAGATGCAGGGCGTCAGCCTGTTCGATCCGATTGCCGCAGTCGAGGCCAGCCAGTCGCACCAGGGCGGCCTCACGGCACCGATGAACGGCAGCATCGTGCGGGTACTGGTGGACGTCGGCCAAACGGTCGAGGCCGGCACGCAACTGGTGGTGCTCGAGGCGATGAAGATGGAGCACAGTATCCGCGCGCCCCAGGCCGGGGTAGTCAAGGCGCTGTTCTGCCAGGAGGGCGAAATGGTTGCCGAAGGGTGTGCGTTGGTGGAGCTCGAAACGGAGGACTAGAACTTCACCGTGGCCTGCACGACGACGCCGAGGATGCGGCAATCAGCGGTGAACAGCAGTTTCGGGTAGGTGGGGTTGAGCGGCACCAGGTAGAGCTGGCCGCTCTCTTCCAGCAACTGGCGGAAGGTCGCCTGGGTGCTGCCGGCCCGTTGGGCGACTACCAGTTTGCCGGGTTCGGCGGCGATGGCCGGATCCACCAGGATCATCATCCCCGCTGCGATGCTCGGGCCGCTGAGCGCGGTCATGGCGTCACCTGTCACCGGCAGCCAGAAGGCGTCTCCCCGGGCGTGGTAATCCGTCGGTTCGAAGCGTGCGGCGCCATAGGCCGGGCGCTCTTCGCGCGTTTCGCCCAGGCCTTTCCACTCGCTGACCGGGTAGCGAAAATACGACGTGTATTGTTTTGCCGGGCCACGGACTTCGTCGGCCTTCTCGCGCAGCTCCTGCACCACTTCCAGGTCGCCCAGCCCCAGCTCCGCCAGCACCCGGTTCATATCCGCCAGGCTCGGCACGCGGCGCTTGTTGAGCCAGTGCCCAACGCCACCCTGGGACATGCCCAAGCGTTCAGCCAGCTCACCCTGGGTGACCTCGCGGTCTTTCATGTTGGCCTTGACCAATGCTATCCATTTATCCATGGCCGCCGACAATACGTCAGCCAGTTTCCAGGGCAATAAACAGTTTGTAGTAATCCATAAAACGACATAAATACGATACGTACTATCATCGAGCATAAGGTTTTCGACACCCACCCAGAGTACCGCCCCTTATGACGACGAGCCCGTATCCCCTGCCTGAAACACCCGAAAACGATGACGTTCAAGGCCTGCGCAGCAGCGGTGCTGCCCAGCGTGCCTTGGACTTCTACTTGAAAGAAAATATGTCAGCACCCGTCCCGGATGACAGCTTTTTCGCCATCAAGCCCGGCATCAGCCAGGAGGAAGCCCTGGTGCACGCCTCGGACCTGTTGCGCAGTGCCGCCGCCACGGCCTACGAATCAGCGAGCAGCCATCAGGGCAACCAGCGAGACCTGGCGTTTTCAGTGGTGTATTTGATTGATATGGCGAAGGCGATGGTCGAGCGGTCGTTGCGGGCACCGGAGGTTCGGGCGAACGGATAACAACCGCGAAAGAAAAATATTTCTATCCCATGGATAAAAACATTTGACTTGCAAATGATAATGATTATTATTGGACCCAGCTGATCGCGAGATCAGTCGATAGACCAAGGGACCTTAGGTCGGACTCTTGGAATATCTCCTCATCAGGCTAATCACGGTTTTTGACCCGGCTCTTTGGCCGGGTCTTTTTTTTGCCAGTTTCCCTGGCATGGCTTCAGGCTAATGAAGACTGTGTGTTGCTTGATGGCGCGCATGGTAGCAAAAGACCATCGCCAAAAGAAAGCCAGTCCAGTGCTCCAGCGCACATCTCTGCGAAATAGCGCTTGAGAATCAATCTCATAGATTCTAAGCTGCGGCGGCGTCACGGACGACGCCCCCCTCCCCGCAACAATTTTGCATCCAGGCTTTACCAAACTCCTGTGTAATATAGCCGCCACAACACTCATATTCAGGCAACCAGACTATGACCGTGGCCTTGACCTCCATCAAGATCAGCACCGACTTCGACAGTGGCAATATCCAGGTGCTCGACGCCAGCGACGCCTACCAGCTGCTGCTGGCCATCCAACCCGATACCCGCAGCCACCATTACCAATGGTTCCACTTCAAAGCCGAAGGCATGCACGTGGGCCACACCCATAACTTTCGCCTGAGCAACGCCGGTGGCTCTTCGTATAAGCACGCCTGGAGCGGCTATAACGCTGTCGCGTCCTATGATCACGTCAACTGGTTCCGAGTCCCCACTCGCTTTGACGGCGAGATCCTGCACATCAGCCTAGAAACCCGTGAGAAGCATGCCTGGTTGGCCTACTTCGAGCCCTACAGTCGCGAACGCCACAACTGGCTGATCGACCAGGCCCTGAAGTACGCCGGCACCCAACTGCTGGCCACCGGCAAAAGTGTCGAGGGCCGCGATATTCAACTGTTGCGACGTGGCAAAGGCGGCGAAGGCCGACGCAATGTCTGGATCATTGCCCAGCAGCACCCCGGCGAACACATGGCCGAATGGTTCATGGAGGGCATCATCGAACGCCTGCAACAGGATGGCGATGCCGAGATGAAAAAGCTCCTGGCCGTTGCCGACCTGTACCTGGTGCCGAACATGAACCCCGACGGCGCCTTCCACGGTCACCTGCGCACCAACGCCATGGGCCAGGACCTCAATCGCGCCTGGCAAAGCGCCAGCCAGGAGATCAGCCCGGAAGTGCTGTTCGTGCAACAGCAAATGCAGCAGTACGGTGTCGACCTGTTCCTCGATATTCACGGCGACGAAGAAATCCCCTACGTGTTCACCGCTGCCTGCGAAGGCAACCCCGGCTACACCCCGCGTATCGAAGCGCTGGAAAAACGCTTCCGCAGCCATTTGAGTTCGCTGACCCGTGACTTCCAAACCACCCACGGCTACACCCGCGACTTGCCGGGCGAAGCCAATATGACCCTGGCCTGCAATGCCGTCGGCGAGCAATACGACTGCCTGTCCCTGACCCTGGAAATGCCGTTCAAGGACAACGATGACGCCCCCAACCCGAAAACCGGTTGGTCAGGCGAACGCTCCAAACAGCTGGCCAAGGACGTCTTGAGCACCGTGGCCGATATCGTCACGGTCCTGCGCTAACGCCCCTGGCCCCCGGCATCAGTCCTTGGTGCCGGTCATGCTCTGCAACACACCATCGCGCCGAATCAACCCATGGAACAGCGCCGCCGCCAGGTGCAGCAGTACCGTCAGGAACAGCAGGTAGGCCAGATAACCATGGGCCTTGCGCAATAGCGCAAACAGCGGCGCATCCGCCGCCACCAGCGCCGGCAACTGCACCGAACTGCTGAGCATCACCGGGTCGCCCGCCGCCGAAATCATCGCCCAGCCCAGCAGCGGCAACACCAGCATCAACCCATACAAGACCAGATGGGACGCCTTGGCCGCCAGCACTTGCCACAGCGGTAAGTCAGACGGCAACGGCGGCTGGCGGGTGGAGAAGCGCACCGCCAGGCGCACGATCACCAGCACCAGGATCGCGATCCCCAGCGGCTTGTGCAGGTGGATCAACCACTCATGCCGCTCCGACACTGACGCCGCCAGGCCTGCGCCGATAAACAACATGGCGATGACCATCAGCGCCATCAACCAGTGCAGCAGGCGCGCCAGGGGGGCAAAAAACCGTGGTTGGGCATTCATGGCTTCGACTCCGCTGGGGCACTGTGCAAGGGGCTGACTTCACCGGCACGGCGCAGGTACGAACTGGCATACGCCGCCGAACGTGCAGCCAGCAGCGGGTCATTGGAGGCTTCGATGCCGCTGGGCAAGATCAACGGATCGAAATTGATGTCGCGACAATCGCCGTCGGCCTGGGGCTGGCTGCTTTGCAGCACCAGGGTGCCGGCATTCAACACCTTGTGCTCACCGGTCCAGGGTTTGCTCGCGTCCTCCAGCGGGTCGCCGGGGTTGGCCAGGGTCATGTTCAACTGCCAACGCAACGGCCCTGTGGCCAGGCGTTGCACCAGGTCTTTCTCCAGAAAGTCGGCGCCCATCGGTGCGGTCTCCCCCTTTGCATCCTGACTCTGGGGCACTACGCCCCAACGCACGGCCTGGCGCTTGCCCTCGGCACTCACCAAATAAAACGCGTTGATACCGTTATAGGTTTCGGTCGCATAACTGGCCGATGGCCTGGCCGTCTTGACCCACGCCAGGAATGGCGCCGCCTCAGGGTGTGCGGCAAAAAACGCCGGCATATTCGCCGGGTTCGGCTTGCCGGTGGCCGGGTCCGGCGCGCCGGCCTTGAGCATCTGGTAGAACGCCTCGGGCGTGCCCACCGGGAACACCGGCATGCTGTTCATGCCGGTACGCCATTGCTGGCCGTTGGCCAGGCTGAACTGCACGGCAAAGCTGCGGATCGGTACACTGCTGTCCGGCGCATAGGGGTTGCCGCTGGGCAGGGCGAAGCGGCCGATCAATGGGGTCCTGGCCGCGCTGAACACCTGGGCGCGGGAGTAGGCACGCGCCTCGGCACTGCTTTCGAAGTACCCGGCCACGCACACGCCCTTGGCATGGTTACGCCGGAATCCAGGGTGCACGCCGTTGTTGGTTTCCAGGGCATTGACCAGGGTTTTCGGGCGCAGGCGTTGTGGGTCGAGGCTGCCGTTGACGTAGGCAAATGCCCCGGCCATAACCGCAACCACGGCACCAATTCCCGCAAGTCGTGCGATCAGGCTCGCCGTGCTTAACGGGGGACGTGGCGGTGATGAGTGATCTACCATGAACAGACTCCAGGGCCTGAAGGCCTTTGGGGGTAACCATAAGGTCGGAGCATTAAGACGAACGCCGATCCGCTCTATTCCCAGGCCCTGGATTTATTTTCCACGGCCGGGAATAACCGTTCACGCCGGACGTCTCTCTAGTCCCAGCGTAGTGACCAGCCAGACACCCATGCATGAACTCGACGAACCGTTACGTGAACTCATCCCCAGGCTGCGGCGTTTCGCTGTGTCCCTGACCCGTAACGCCAGCAGTGCCGACGACCTGGTGCAGGCGACCCTGGAGCGGGCGATCACCCGTTGGGCCGACAAACGCATCGAGGGCGATTTGCGCGCCTGGCTGTTCTCGATCCTCTACCGGCAGTTCCTCGATGCCCACCGCCGCACCCGGCGCTATGCACGCATGCTGGAATTCTTTACCGGCCGCGATGATGCGCAGCCGTCGGTGGAGCGCACCGTCATCGCCCAAGCGACCCTGCAAGCCTTCGACCAACTCAACACCGAACAACGCGCACTGCTGTTGTGGGTGTCGGTGGAGGGCTTGAGCTACAAGGAAGTCGCGCAAATACTCGAGGTGCCGATCGGCACCGTGATGTCGCGCCTGTCCCGGGCGCGCCAAGCGTTGCGTCAACTCAGCGATGGCGACATCGCCAGCCCTTCCCTGCGGATACTCAAATGATCAGCCTGCCCCCCAGCGAACGCGACCTGCATGCCTACGTCGATCATCAACTCCTGGACAGTGATCGCCGCGTGCTCGAAACCTATCTGGCCGCCCACCCCGAGGTCGCGGCCCAAGTGCAGGCGTGGCAACAGGACGCGCAATTGCTGCGCGCGTCCTTGAGCGGCGCCCTGCAACAACCGGCTAACCCGGCGCTGGACCCGGCACTGATTCGCCAGCGCCTCAAGCACCAGGCGCGCCGCCGCTTTGCCACCGCCGCAGTGCTGCTGATGGCCGTCAGCCTCGGTGGCCTCGGCGGCTGGCAGGCCCGTGAAGCCACGCAACCGCCGCTGCTGCCGATGGCCGATGCGATGCAAGCGTTCCGCCTGTTTGCCCAGGAGGGCATCATGCCCGCCGACTATAACGGCCAGGACCGCGGCACGATGCAGGCGTGGCTCGACCGCTACTTCAATCAAGCCCATCGCCTGCCGGACTTGAGCCAAGCGGGCTTCACGCCCGTCAGCGGGCGACTGCTCACCACCGATCAAGGCGCCGCCGCCATGGTGCTGTACCAGGACGCACAAGGTCGGCGCATCAGCTTCTACATCCGCCCACCGGGCCCGGACAACGGTTTCCTGCCCCGTGGCGAGCGCACGGCGGATGGGTTGCAAGCGCAATACTGGTCCGGCGGCGGCTACAACTATGCGGTGGTCAGCCCGACGGACCAGCCGACGCCGCCCCTGCAGCCGTTCTAGATTGGTCAAATCGCCAGCGGCGCCCTAAAGTAAGCGACCACCGCACTACAGAGTGACTCGCATTGGCCGTGCTCCCCCTTATCCGTCGTTTGCTCGGTAAAAAAACCGACATACTGGACGACATGCCCATCCAGACGTTCTTTCAGGACAAAACCCGACAACTGGGTTACACCCTCAGTGCTGGCCAAGCCCAGGCCATCGACGCGATGGCGCGCCAGACCCGGCACCTGCTCGCCAGCCAGCCGACCCGCAGCCTGTACCTGCACGGCCCGGTGGGGCGCGGCAAAAGCTGGCTGCTGGACGGTTTCTTCCAGGCGCTGCCCATCGCCGAAAAGCAACGCGTGCATTTCCATGAGTTTTTCGCCCGACTGCACCGCGGTATGTTCACGCACCAGGCGACGGACGATGCCTTGGCCATGACCCTGGACGAACTGCTCGACGGCTGCCGCGTGCTGTGTTTCGACGAGTTCCACGTGCACGACATCGGCGATGCCATGCTGATTACCCGGCTGTTCAAGGCCCTGTTCCAGCGTGGCGTGTGGGTGCTGGTCACCTCCAACTATCCACCCGAAGGGCTGTTGCCCAACCCGCTGTACCACGAGCGTTTCAAGCCGGTGATCGACTTGATTGCCGCGCGTATGGACGTGCTGGAAGTCAGTTCGCCCGAGGACTTTCGCAGCCTGCCCCAGGCCCATGCCGCGCAACGCTTTACCACCGGTTGTTACCTGTGGCCGGGCACGCAGGCCCAGCGTGCGGCGCTCGGCCTGCCTGTCAGCGGCGGCCCGACGCAGACGCTGACGGTGGGCAACCGCACATTGATCTGCCGCCAGCATCATGCACGCACCATCGTATTCACCTTCAACGATCTGTGCGAACAGCTGACGGCGGTGATGGACTACCTGTTGCTGTGCGAGGCGTTCGATCACTGGGTCATCGACGGCCTGCCCCACCTGGCAGAGTGCCCGATCGCCGTGCAACAACGTTTTATCAACTTGGTGGACGTGCTTTACGACAAGGACAAGCATCTGGTCCTGATCGGCGAACAACCGCTGGCACAGGCCATGAGCGGCCAGGCCATCGACCTGGCGCGCACCGCCAGTCGCCTGAACCAATTGCAACAGGCCAACCCGCAACGGGCGCGCGACCCGGTATCATGAGCGCCATTTACGCCCCCTTGCCGAGTGATCGCGCCGTTCATGAATACCCTCGCCCAACTCAAGGCCGGCCACTTGGCCGGCATTACGCGCCTGGACCTGTCCTGCGGGCTCACCGAATTCCCTGAGGAAATCTTCGGGCTGGCCGACTCTCTGGAAATCCTCAACCTCAGCGGCAATGCCCTGAGCCGCCTGCCCGACGACCTGCACCGCCTGCCGCACCTGCGCGTGCTGTTCTGCTCGGACAACGCCTTTACCGAACTGCCGGAATGCCTGGGCCAATGCGCCAAACTGAGCATGATCGGCTTCAAGGCCAACCAGATCAGCCACGTGCCCGCCGCCGCGCTGCCGCCGTTGCTGCGCTGGCTGATCCTCACCGATAACTGCATCAGCCAGCTCCCCTGCGAGTTGGGCGAGCGGCCGCTGCTGCAGAAACTGATGCTCGCCGGGAACCAACTGACGCAGTTGCCGCAGAGCCTGGCCAACTGCAGCAATCTGGAGCTGATCCGCATTGCCTCCAACCGCCTCACACGCTTGCCCGAGTGGCTGTTGACGCTGCCGAGCCTGACGTGGCTGGCCTATGCGGGCAACCCGGTGGAAATGACCGTGGATGGGGTGGCGGATGACGCGACAGCGGCTATTCCCTGGACGGAACTGGAACTGTCCGAGGTGCTGGGCGAAGGTGCCTCGGGGGTTATTCGCAAGGCCCTGTGGACACCCACGGCCAAGCCCGTCGCCGTCAAGCTGTACAAAGGCACGATCACCAGCGACGGCTCGCCGCTGCACGAAATGCAGGCCTGCATCGCCGCCGGGTTGCACCCTAACCTGATCAAGGTGCAAGGCCGCGTGGTGGGTGCCCCCGAGGACCAGGCCGCGTTGGTCATGGACCTGATCGACCCGAGCTACCGCAACCTCGCCGCCCTGCCGAGCCTGGCCTCGTGCACCCGCGATGTCTACGACCCCGCCACCCGCTTCAGCCTCGACGTAGCCTTGCGCATGGCCCGGGGCATCGCCTCCGTGGCCGCGCATCTGCACCGGCACGGCATCACCCATGGCGACCTGTACGGGCACAATATCCTGTGGAATGAAGCGGGAGATTGTTTGCTCGGGGACTTTGGCGCGGCGTCGTTCCATGCCAAGGCAGACACCTTGGAAACACGAGCCTTGCAACGCATTGAAGTGCGCGCGTTCGGGGTGTTGCTGGGGGAATTGCTGGAGCGGGTTGAAGCGGGGTTGATTGACGAGGCGCTGGTAGCGTTGCAGAAAAGCTGTTGCCAGCCCGACGTGTTGGCACGGCCGAGCTTCGAAGAAATCAACGCCTTGCTGCAATCCATCCAACACCACTAAGCAACTGTGGGAGGGGGCTTGCCCTAATGCCAGTCAGTTAAGCGTACATCGCCTCCTGTAGGAGCGAGCTTGCTCGCGAAAAACGTCAACGATAACGCGTGCTTCCTGAATGAGCGCGGCGCCTGTGAGTTTTTCGCGAGCAAGCTCGCTCCTACAAAAAGCCTTAACTGACTGGCATTAAGGCTTGCCCCCTCCCACATTTTGAATGCGTTTCTTCAGCGGATAAATCAGCCCGCCAGTCCGACGAACATATCCTGCACGTCGTCGTGGTTGTCCAAGCCTTCGAGGAAGGCTTCGACTTCAGCCATCTGCTCATCGGTCAGGCCACTTACCGGGTTCTTCGAGATGTAGCCCAACTTGGCCGACAGCACGGTGAACCCCTGTTCCGGCAGGGCTTTTTGCACGGCGTCCAGGTCGGTGGTCTCGGTGATGAACAGGGTGGTGCCTTCCTCTTCGCCGTCTTCAAAGTCCTGCGCACCGGCTTCGATCGCGGCCATTTCCGCATCGGCATCCGGGGTGTCCGGCGAGGCTTCGATCAGGCCGACATGGTTGAAATCCCAGGCCACGGAGCCGGAAGCACCCAGCTGCCCCTTGCGGAACGCCACGCGGATTTCCGCCACGGTGCGGTTGATGTTGTCGGTCACGCACTCGACGATCAACGGTACCTGGTGCGGGGCGAACCCTTCGTAGGTCACGCGGTGGTATTGCACGGTTTCACCGAGCAGACCGGCGCCCTTCTTGATCGCGCGTTCCAGGGTTTCCTTGGGCATCGAGGCCTTTTTGGCCTGTTCCACCACCAGACGCAGGTGGGCGTTGGTCGCGGTGTCGGCACCGTTGCGGGCGGCGATGGTGATTTCTTTCACCAGCTTGCCGAAGATCTTGCCCTTGGCATTGGATGCCGCTTCTTTATGTTTGACTTTCCACTGTGCGCCCATGACTCACTCTCTTCTATACATCGCGCCGAAACGTCTACTGGCCGGCGCTTTGGGGGCAGAGTTTATAGGGCAAAAACGCTCTGATCCACCAAAAAACCGGCCATACCCCTCAGGTTCGCAAGGGTTTGATCGCCGCACGGCAGTCCGGCACGAAATCCCCGACCTGGGCCAGCACGGCCGGCCTGGCGTTCCAGTAGGGCATCAGCACCAGCGAGGAAAACAGCGCGGCACCGGCAAACACGATAAACACCGTCACCGTATCGAAGTAACCCGGCAGCAACCCGCCGAGGATCGCCCCCACCGAACCGCAACCGTTCACAAAGCCTGCGGCCGTCGCCCCCGCCTTGGCGGTGCCGAAGTCGATGGCGGCGGTGCTGCTGATCATCGAGTCCGGCCCGTAGAGGGTCAGGCCCATCACAAACAGCAACGCCATCACCAGCAGCACGCTGCCGGTGTGCAGTGCGCCCATGAACAGCGCCAGGGCCACGGTCAGGGCCAACAGGCTGAGCACGCAGGCCGGCATGCGGCGGGCGCCGAACAGTTTGTCGGACGCCAGCCCGATCAGCACTGGTCCCAGCAAACCGGCCAGTTCGAACGCCGTCGGCACGATGGCCGCGCCGACCTTGCCGACCGAGGGCATTTGCTCATACACAATCACCGGCCCCCACAACAGGATCGCGTAGCGCGCCGGTTTCAGCAGGAAGTACGCCAGCCCCAGGGTCAAGACAGTGCGGTTACGCAGGATCGCCCGCAGCGGTTCCAGCACGCTGATGCGCTTCTCGGCGGCGGCCTCCTCGGCGCTCAACAGCGGCTCCGGCTCCACGGCGGGCAAGCCCACATCCTGCGGCGTGTTGCGCTGGAAGAGAAAGAACAGCAGCGCCACACACGCCACCACCGCCGCACTGGAGATAAACGCCGCATGCCAGCTGCCGATCAGGGTGTAGGCCCACCACCCGGCAAAGGGCGACGCCACCAGGCCGCCGAAGGCGTAGCACGAACTCCATAGCCCCAGCACTCGCCCGCGCTGCTGCGCCGGGAAGAAACTGCCGAGGTTCTTGCACAATCCCGACCAGCCGGTGGACTGCGCCAAGCCCTGGATCAACATGCAGCTAATAAAGATCGGCAAGGTGGCGAACGTGCCCATCACCAGCGCCGCAGCGGCAGAAATCAGTAACCCGCCGAGCACCACGACACGCGGCCCGAAGCGGTCAGCCAGCATGCCCCAGGTGAACTGCCCGACGGCATAGGCCGCCAGGTAAATGCCATCCAGGTTGGCCATCATCATTTTGTCGAGGGGGAAACTCGGGTCGTCGACGATCCCCAGCTTGGCCACGGAAAACGCTTTGCGAGTGAAATAGAATGCGGCGTACGCCAGCCAGGTGATAGCGAAAATCTGCACGCGCCAACGCTTGATGCTACCCATAGGGATATTCATGGTGGTTCTGACCTCAGGTGAGTGTGCCGGCAGAATCGAGAAGCGAATGCCTGTTGTTTTTATGGTTGAGCACTGCAATGCCGAGCCTTGGAAAGCGCGGCATTGGTCAGATGGGTCCGGTATTCAGGAGCCCATGGCTCCGTAGGTTGTAGGACTCAACCTACGGGGGCTGAGGCGTATCAAAGCAATGGCTGACTAATAGGTAAAATCGATTTATCGTATTTCAAATATAAGTTCAGCTTGTAAGAGGATTCGCGATGTCGGTGTCCCACGCACAGCTCAAAGCGTTCCACGCCGTCGCCGTCCACGGCAGTTTCACCCAGGCCGCCGAACGGTTGTTCCTGACGCAACCGGCGATTTCCGACCAGGTGCGCAAACTCGAAGAGCGCTTCGGCGTGCTGTTGTTTCATCGCAACAAGCGCTCGGTGCGCCTGACCGACCTGGGCGAACGCCTGCTGAGCATCACCCAGCGCCTGTTTGTGATCGAAGCCGAAGCCGAGGAACTGTTGCAGGACTCCCGCGCGCTGCTCACCGGCACCCTCACCCTCGCCGTGGATGCCCCCGTGCACGTGCTGCCGCAGATCGCGCGGTTTTGCCAGCTGTACCCGGGGATCAGCGTGAAGATCGAAACCGGCAACACCGACGAATCGCTGTTTCGCCTGTACAACTACCAGGCCGACCTGGCCTTGCTGGGCCGCGACGTCGACGATGAGCGCCTGCTGTCGCTGCCGTTGCCCGACGACCAATTGCTCGCCTTTGTCGCGCGCAACCACCCGTGGGCCGGACGCGAGTCCATCTGCCTGGCTGACCTGGACGACACGCCGCTGGTATTGCGTGAAATCGGCTCGGTCACCCGCCAGACCCTTGAACAGGAAATGAGCCAGGCAGGCTTGCGCATTCGCCCGGCCATCCAGGTGGAAGGCCGTGAGGCCGCCCGTGAAGCGGTGGTGGTGGGCATCGGCGTGGGCGTGGTCTCGGCGGCGGAGTTCGGCGCCGACTCGCGGGTGTACGCCATGCCCATCCGCGATTGCAGCCAGCGCATGAAAGAAACCCTGGTGTGCCTCAAGGAACAGAGTTCACGCCGGGTGGTGGCGACGTTCCTGGAGATCGTGCGCGACAGCCTTCAGCCTGGCGCCAACTCGAAGAACGCCTGAATCAGGCGCAACGAGCGCCGCCGCTCCATGCAACCGAGCAGGTGCCGGTTGACCAGCCCCTCGCCCTCAATCGGCACCGCCTGCACCCGCGGGTCGGGGCTGACTTCCATGGACGAGACCACGCCCACCCCCAGCTCAGCGGCGACGGCTTCGGTCACCGCCTCGCGGCTGTCCAGCTCCAGCAGCACCTTGGGCTGCACATTCGCGGCCATGCAGGCCTCATCGAAGGTACGCCGGGTGATCGAGCTGGGCTCGCGCAGCACCATGATCATGTCGTTGAGTTGCTCGAGGCGAATACCCTCGGGTTGCTGCGCCCACGGGTGGCTGGCCGGCACCAATGCGCACATCCGCGACTCGCTCAACGGTTGCAGGTGCAGACCGTTGCGCGGTTCCACTTCGGTGAGCACCGCCACATCCGCATGCTCGGACAACAGCGCGGCCAGGGTTTCCTGGGCATTGCCCAGGCGCAGGTTGACGGTAATCCCGGGGTAGCGCGCGCGCAGGCTGGCAATCATCGGCATCACCAGGTGCGGGCCGTCCGCCGCGACTTCCAGGCGCCCGCTCAGCAGTTGGCGGTTGGCCTCCAGCATGGTCTGGGCTTCGTCCACCAGGCCAAAGATCGCCCGTGTGATCGCCGCCAGCCGCGCGCCCTCTTCGGTCAACTCCACCCGCCGCGCGGTGCGACGCAGCAACGGGATCTGGTAGTGCTCCTCCAGGGCCTTGATATGCCCGGTCACCGCCGGTTGGCTGATGAACAGCCGCGCGGCAGCACGGGTAAAACTGCCCTCACGGGCCACGGCATCGAATGCGCGCAGTTGGAACAGGTTCATGGTTATCGGCCTCACTGATAGCTCGCATAACAACAAACAATTTGATTGATGACAAGCCAAACTGCAATTTAGGCGTCGTAGCTTCAACCCCCGATGCCTTGCGAGGACTTGAGATGACCACTGCCGCGCCGATCCTGCTGACACCTGGCCCCCTGACCACATCGAACCGCACCCGCCGGGCCATGATGGTGGACTGGGGTTCATGGGATGACCGCTTCAACCAACTCACTGCCAGCGTCTGCGCGCAATTGCTGGCGATCCTCCACGGCGAAGGCAGCCACCATTGCGTGCCGTTGCAAGGCAGCGGCACCTTTGCGGTCGAGGCCGCCATCGGCACCCTGGTCCCGCGTGACGGCAAGGTACTGGTGCTGATCAACGGCGCCTACGGCAAGCGCCTGGCCAGGATCTGCGAAGTGCTCGGCCGTGATTTGAGCACCTTTGAGACCGCCGAGGACCAGCCCACTACCGCCGCCGATGTGGACCGCCTGCTGACGGTAGACAGCGCCATCACCCACGTTGCGTTGATCCACTGCGAAACCAGCACCGGCATTCTCAACCCGCTGCCGCAGATCGCCGAGGTCGTCAAACACCACGGCAAGCGCCTGATCATCGACGCCATGAGCTCCTTCGGTGCGCTGCCGATCGATGCCCGCGAGGTGCCGTTCGACGCACTGATCGCCGCGTCCGGTAAGTGCCTGGAAGGCGTGCCGGGCATGGGCTTCGTCTTCGCGAACAAACAGGCGCTGGCCACCGCCCAGGGCAACTGCCATTCCCTGGCGATGGACCTGCTCGACCAGCACAGCTACATGACCAAGACCGGCCAATGGCGCTTTACCCCGCCGACCCATGTGGTCGCCGCCCTGCACGAAGCGCTGCTGCAATACCAGGAAGAAGGCGGCCTGCCCGCGCGCCACCGACGCTATGCCGACAACTGCCAGGCCTTGCTCGACGGTATGGCCGCACTGGGCCTGCGCAGCTTCCTGCCGGCGGCGATCCAGGCACCGATCATCGTGACCTTTCACGCACCGCAGGACCCGCGCTACCAGTTCAAGGACTTCTACGAACGGGTCAAGGCCAAGGGGTTCATTCTGTACCCGGGCAAATTGACCGAGGTGGAGACGTTCCGCGTGGGCTGCATCGGCCATGTCGATGCGCAAGGGATGCGCGCAGCGGTCAAGGCGATCGCCGAGGTGCTGGAAGAAATGGAAGTGTCGGACATCTGATTGCCCCTTACCCACAGGATCTGAACCATGAACTATCAAAACCCCAACACCCTCCAGGCCGTCATCCTCGACTGGGCCGGCACCGTGGTCGACTTCGGCTCCTTCGCCCCCACGCAGATTTTCGTCGAGGCCTTCGCCGAATTCGATGTGCAGGTATCCATCGAAGAAGCCCGTGGCCCGATGGGCATGGGCAAGTGGGACCATATCCGCACCCTGTGCGACCAGCCGCAAGTCGCCGAGCGCTACCGCCAGGCATTCGGCCGCACGCCCACCGATGACGACGTGACGGCCATCTACCAGCGCTTCATGCCGTTGCAGATCGAGAAGATCGCCGAACACTCGGCGCTGATCCCCGGCGCCCTCGACACCATCGGCCAACTGCGCGGGCGAGGCATCAAGATCGGCTCCTGCTCGGGCTATCCCAAGCAAGTCATGGACAAAGTGGTCGCCCTGGCCGCCACCAACGGCTACGTCGCCGACCACGTGGTCGCCACCGACGAAGTGCCCAACGGCCGCCCATGGCCAGCCCAGGCACTCGCCAACGTGATCGCCCTGGGCATCGACGATGTGGCGGCGTGCGTCAAGGTCGACGACACCGTGCCAGGCATCCTCGAAGGCCGCCGCGCCGGGATGTGGACCGTGGCCCTGACCTGCTCCGGCAATGCCCTGGGCCTGACCTACGCGCAGTTCCGCGCCCTGGACAGCGCCACGTTGGCCAGCGAACGCACGCGCATCGAAGCGATGTTCGCAAGCTCCCGCCCCC
The DNA here is from genome assembly GCF_052112325.1 of Pseudomonas sp. Yb2C2. Classification (NCBI taxonomy): domain Bacteria; kingdom Pseudomonadati; phylum Pseudomonadota; class Gammaproteobacteria; order Pseudomonadales; family Pseudomonadaceae; genus Pseudomonas; species Pseudomonas sp. Yb2C2. The sequence continues at coordinate 251,931 of NZ_JAVAJK010000003.1, forward strand.
ATTACCTGATCGATACCATTACCGACCTGCCGGCCGTCATCGCCGACATCAACCAGCGCCTGGCCCGTGGCGAAATGCCGCAAAGCGACTGATAGAGGTCAAGACAACGACATCGCACCGGGCAAACCGCGCAAAACAGGCTTACAGTAAAAGGACTTCGTCGCCAAAGAACGAAGGTTCGCCCTGATGAGTGAGGAACCCAGCGATGCCGTGGAAAAATTCCGATACGCGCTACAGCACCATGTCGATTGCGCTGCACTGGTTGATGGTGGTGCTACTGGCGGTGGTCTACGCCTGCATTGAGTTACGCGGACAGTTTCCCAAAGGCAGCGGTGCACGGACGTTGATCGTCGAGATGCATTTTATGTTCGGCCTCACCGTGTTTGTGCTGGTGTGGCTGCGCCTGTTCGCGCGCAGCCTGGGGGTTGCGCCGAGGATCGTCCCCGCCCCGCCGCAATGGCAAAGCCTGCTGGCCACGCTGATGCACTTCGCGCTGTACGCCTTGATGATCGGCATGCCGATTGCCGGTTGGCTGATCGTCAGTGCCGAGGGGCATTCGGTGATGTTCTATGGGATCGAGTTGCCGCCACTGATCGCTGAAAACAAGGCGCTGGCCAAAGAGATTGAAGGCTGGCATGTGTGGTTCGGCAAAGCCGGTTACTGGCTGATCGGGCTGCATGCGTTGGCGGGGATCTTTCATCATTATGTGATGCGTGATAACACGGCGCTGCGGATGATGCCGGGTAAGCGTGCTAGGCTGTAAACCCTCGGCGGCCCTGCAAGCCGCCGGTATGCACGAAGATCAGGCGAGTGCCGGGTACGAACCGCCCGGCCTCGATCTGCTGCTTCAACGCCAACAACGCCTTGCCGGTATAGAGCGGTTCCAGCGGTACACCGCAGGCCTGTTCAGCGGTCTCGATAAAGTCCAGTAGCAGCGGATCTACCTTGGCAAAACCGCCCCGACTGGCGTCCAGCAATTCATAACCACCCTGCACTAGGGCACTCACGTTCTGTGCCACACCATGATCATCCGGTACCGCCATGGCGCCATACACCGGATGCGCGCCCGCCTCCGCCAACGCCAACCCCGCCAACGTCGTACCGGTGCCTGCCGCCAACCACCAGGCATCGTAATCGGCCCAGCCCACGGTGCTCAATTGCCGGCGTGCCTGCTCGACCAAGACCCCGCAACCCAATGCCCCGGCCAACCCGCCGCCGCCTTCGGGCACGGGGTAAAGATCGGGATATTGCGCGCGCCACGGCAACCAGAAATCCTCCGCGTGGCGCGCGCGGTAGCCGGCATAGCCCAGCCAATGCAACTGCATGCCAAAGGCTTTCAGATCGAGGACTGTGGGGGTGTCTTGAGGGTGACCACGCAACAGGCCGACGGTGGGAAAACCAAAGCGCTTGCCCGCCGCTGCCAGCGCGTGCAGATGGTTGGAGTGCGCCCCGCCAAGGCTGATGACGCCGCAGGCACCGGCCTGTCGTGCCTGGGCCAGATGTTCGGTGAGCTTGAACCACTTGTTGCCGCTGATCAGCGGGTCGATGCGGTCCAAGCGCAGCACGGCCAGCTCGACGCCATTGAGCCAATCGAGCCGCATGGCTTCAAGAGGAGCGTGGGGAAGCCAGTCAAAGGGACCCATCGGGCGGCATCTGCATCGAAAAAGGGGCGGTAGTCTAACACCGCCCCTTGCATCGCCTTACAGCTCGGCGGCGAGCCGTGAGCCTTGGTTGATGGCGCGCTTGGCGTCCAGCTCGGCCGCCACATCGGCGCCGCCGATCAGGTGCACGTTCTGCCCTGCGGCGACCAGGCCGTCCTGCAACTCGCGCAGCGGGTCTTGCCCGGCGCAGATGACGATGTTGTCCACGGCCAACAGCTGCGGCTCACCTTCGGCACCGATGCGGATATGCAGGCCGTCATCGTCGATCTTCAGGTACTCGACGCTGTTAAGCATCTGCACGCGCTTGTTCTTCAAGCCGGTACGGTGGATCCAGCCGGTGGTCTTGCCCAGGCCGTCGCCGACCTTGGAAGCCTTGCGTTGCAACAGGAACACATCACGGGCCGGGGCATGGGGTTGCGGCTTGATCCCGGCCACACCGCCACGGGCTTGCAACTGGGTGTCGATGCCCCACTCTTTCCAGAACGCTTCGCGGTCGAGGCTGGTAGACACGCCTTCATGCACGAGGAATTCCGACACGTCAAAACCAATGCCGCCGGCGCCGATCACCGCGACGCGCTTGCCCACCGGCTTGCGCTCGAGGATCACGTCCAGGTAGCTCAGCACTTTGGCATTTTCAACGCCCGGAATCGCCGGCGTGCGCGGCGCAATGCCGGTGGCCAGGACGATCTCGTCGTAACCGCCCGCCACCAGTTGTGCGGTGTCGACACGGGTGTTGAGGCACAGCTCGACGTGGGTGGTCTGCAACTTGCGATTGAAGTAGCGCAGGGTCTCGAAAAACTCTTCCTTGCCCGGTACGCGCTTGGCGATATTGAATTGGCCGCCGATCTCACTGGCCGAATCGAATAAGGTCACCTGGTGGCCACGCTCAGCCGCCACGGTGGCGGCGGCCAGGCCTGCGGGGCCGGCACCGACCACGGCGATTTTCTTGATCTGCTTGACCGGCAGGTAGTTGAGTTCGGTTTCATAGCAGGCCCGCGGGTTGACCAGGCAGGTGGTCAACTTGCCGCCAAAGGTGTGGTCCAGGCAAGCCTGGTTGCAGCCGATGCAGGTGTTGATTTCATCGGCGCGGCCGGCGGCGGCCTTGTTGACGAACTCGGGGTCGGCGAGGAAAGGCCGCGCCATCGAGACCATGTCGGCATCGCCTTCGGCGAGGATCTGCTCGGCAATCTCCGGTGTGTTGATGCGGTTGGTGGTGATCAGCGGGATCTGCACCGCACCGCGCAATTTGGCCGTGACTTTGCTGAACGCGCCACGGGGTACTTTGGTGGCGATGGTCGGGATACGCGCTTCGTGCCAGCCGATGCCGGTGTTGATGATGGTCGCGCCGGCCTGCTCGATGGCCTTGGCCAACTGCACAATTTCTTCCCAAGTGCTGCCGCCTTCCACCAGGTCGAGCATCGACAGGCGGAAGATAATGATGAAGTTCGGGCCCACCGCTTCACGCACGCGGTGCACGATCTCCACCGCCAGGCGCATACGGTTTTCGTAGCTGCCGCCCCAACGGTCGGTGCGGTGGTTGGTGTGGGCGGCGAGGAACTGGTTGATGAAGTAACCTTCGGAACCCATGATTTCCACGCCGTCGTACTCGGCGACCTGGGCCAGCAGCGAGCAGGTGACGAAATCCTGGATTTGCTTCTCGATGCCTTCCTCGTCCAGCTCCTTGGGCTTGAACGGGTTGATCGGCGCCTGGATCGCACTCGGCGCCACCTGTTTTGGGCTGTACGCATAACGGCCGGCGTGGAGGATCTGCATGCAGATCTTGCCGCCCGCCTCATGCACGGCCTGCGTGACGATCCTGTGCTTCTGCGCTTCTTCTTCGGTGGTGAGCTTGGCCGCGCCGGAATACACCCCGCCTTCATCATTCGGGCCAATGCCGCCAGTGACCATCAGGCCCACGCCGCCACGGGCGCGCTCGGCAAAGTAGGCCGCCATGCGCTCGAACCCACCGGGCTTTTCTTCCAGGCCCGTGTGCATCGAGCCCATCAGGGTGCGGTTGCGCAAGGTGGTAAAACCCAGGTCCAACGGGGCCAGCAGGTGCGGGTAGGCAGCAGCGGTCATGGTACAGCTCCACAACGGATCATCACGGGACGTGGAGGGCTCGAATGGCACCCCATCGGTTTATGTCCCACAGACTAAGAGGCGGTGGACGACGGCTCAATGACTGAAACTGACAAGTTATTGATCCAAATGCACAGCGCCCCTTGGCAAGCCGCTGCCGGGGCCCTACCCTAGTCGCGAACCCTGCACCCGGTCTGTTGTCTGTTGCCCCATGCGTAAACTTCTCGCTTTTACCGTCTCCATGGCCCTGGTTGCCGCAGTCGCCGCGTATCTGGTCTGGACCCAGGAGCGCCCCGTGGGGCATTACCTGTCGGACCTGCGCATCACCCTCGCCGTCAACGAAGGCCTGCCCGCCGATCGCGGCAACTTGCTGGGCATCCAGCCGGAGCTGTTTCCCGCCGATTACCAGAGCCTGGAACGCCTGCACCTGAAGCTCGCGGCCTATCTGCAAAAGGCCCGGGACCAGGGGTTGATCAACGAAAAAACCATCGTGGTGCTGCCTGAACATATCGGCACCTGGCTGATGTTGACCGGTGAAAAAAATGAGGTGTACCAGGCGCTGCACGTGAAGGATGCGATGAACTGGCTGTCGGTCAGCAACCCGCTGCTGTTTGCGCGTGCCTGGATCAGCGCAACCGGCGATAACCGCACCGATGACGCCTACCTGCGCATGAAAGCCTCCGGCATGGCGCGGGACTATCAGGTGCTGTTCGGCGGCCTGGCCAAGGAGTTTGGCGTCACGCTGGTGGCCGGCTCCATCGCCCTGCCCAACCCCAGCGTCAGCCAGGGCCAACTGCAGGTCGGCCATGGCGCCTTGTACAACGCCAGCGTGGTGTTCGCGGCGGACGGATTGCCCCTCGGTGATCCCCAGCGCCAGCTTTATCCGATCTACGATGAACGCGGTTTTATCGAACCCGGTGACGAAAACATCGTCAGCGTGGTCGACACCCCGGCCGGGCGCCTCGGCGTGTTGGTCGGCAGTGACAGCTGGTACCCGGACAACTATCGCAAGCTCAACGAGCAAGGTGCGCAACTGATTGCGGTACCGGCCTTTGTGCTGGGTCGCGATACCTGGGATCGACCATGGCGCGGCTTCAAGAGCGTGTCCACGCCACCGGAAATCAGCCTCAAGCCTGAAGAACTCAGCGAAGGTGAGGCCTGGCGGCGCCTGACGCTGATCAGCCAGCAACCCGTCAGCCAGGCAACCGCTGGCATGAGCGTATTCCTGCGTGGGCAGTTCTGGGACCTGGGCACGGCCGGGCACAGCTTTCTCAGCAGCTACGGGCAGATCAGCGCCGACGGCGACGCCCGTGGTGCGCGCCTGCTGAATATCTGGCTGTAACCCCGTGAAGCCGGTGCGCCTGGGTGATTTGTCGGTGGGCTTCGTGCACACTCTGGCCGACGCGATCCACAGCCACGGCCTCGACCCGCAACCGCTGCTGCTGCAATACGGCCTCGACCCCGCGCGCCTCGCCGAAGCGGGTGCACGCTTGTCGATCCCCCGTTATATGCGCCTGGGCCATGCGGCCATCCAACTCACCGGCGACCCCGGCCTGGGCCTGCGCATGGGCCAGCTCAGCCGCCTGAGCCAGGCCGGGCTGGCCGGGGTCACCGCCGCCCAGGCACCCAACGTACGTGAGGCGGCGCGCACCCTGACCCGCTTCGAGGCGCTGTACGGCTCCAACTATCGCGGCCAATCAAGTTTTCACGAGGACGCCGAAGGCGCCTGGCTGCGTTTCTATTCCATCAGCCCCTATAACGCCTACAACCGCTTCGTGGTGGACTCGATCATCGCCGGCTGGCTGCAGCAACTTTCGAGCCTGGCCCAGCAAACGGTGCAGGCGCAGCGGATTGAAATCGAGTTTGAAGCGCCGGACTACAGCGAACAGTACGCGGTGCTGGGCGATGGCCCGATCCAGTTCGGCGCCGACGCCAATCAACTGCGCCTGAGCCAGCAAACCCTGGCCCTGCGCAACCCGCAGCATTGTCCGAGTACCTGGCACCTGTTGCTGCAACTGTGTGAACGGGAACTGGAGCAGTTGACCCGCACCCGCAGCCTGCGCGAGCGCATTACCCGGTTGCTCGGGCCGATGCTCAATGGCGGCCGGGAACCCGACCTGGAAGAAGTGGCGGCACGCTTGAAGCTGCCGACCTGGACACTGCGCCGCAAACTGGCCGAAGAAGGCACACAGTTTCGCGCGATTCTCAACGATACCCGCCGCGACCTGGCCATGACCTACATTCGCGATACGGAACTGGCATTCGGCGAAATCGCCTACTTGCTCGGTTTTGCCTCGGCCCAGGCGTTTCAACGGGCGTTCAGGCGATGGAACAACCAGACCCCAGGGGAATTTCGCCGCAGTCAGCGGCATTCCGCCTGAAGTCGGTCTTACAGCTCGGTGGCGTCATCGGCCGGATCCAGAGGATCCAGTTCAAAGGCCTGGTACTCCAGCAGTTCTTCCTGGTATTCGTCCATGGTGGGCTCCTTGTTTTGAATTAAAAGCGGCTGCAGATAAATGACCTGCACAGCCAGCCTAAAGTGCCGTGATGACGAAAAAATGTCGACGTCATGACGTTCCTGCACTCCAGGATTAAACGTAGCAGCGTTGTGCGGATTTAGCACCGGGGTTTTGAGGCGCGATTGCAATCAGGGATGCACTGAAATGGACGGGAAGCATTCCAATGTGGGAGGGGGCTTGCCCCCGATAGCTGGGTGTCAGTCAACACATCTGTCACTGACCCACCGCTATCGGGAGCAAGCCCCCTCCCACATTCGATCTGCATCAAGTTTCAGACTTGCGTCGACCACGGGTTTGGACACCCGCCTCCACCGCCATCCCGGCGGTACGCTCCAACGCCTCGGCAAACGCCTGGCGCTGCTGCGGTTCGATCTGCGACAGGAACAACTCGTCCACCGTACTTTCGTAGATCTTCCACATTTTTTTACGCAACGCCCGGCCGGCATCGGTGATCGACGCAAATGCGGCGCGGCCATCGCCGTCGGAACGTGAACGCAGCACCAGGCCGTCCTTTTCCAGGCGATCTACCAGGCGCGTGAGGTTATAGCGCTCGATGGCCAGCACATCGGCCAATTCGTGCATGCGGCGGGTGCCTTCGGGGCCGCTTTCAAGGCCCCACAGTGCATCGTACCAGGCGTAAGGCGGCAAGTCGGCGGCCGCCAGGCGGCGCTCGATTTCACGGATGACCGTCCTGTGGGCCCTGACAAAACGGAACCATACATCAGGCTCTTTCGACGACATGCAACACCATCCGGCGGATTTCAAGAAGGTTGCAATAGTAGCTCATCCCGCGCTAGATTCGGCCATGTAGTTGCAATTGCAACAACATTGACGACGTTCCCACAAGGAGCCCGCCACTTGAAATCCGCCGACCCTGGAGCCTCACATGACCCCGAATAACGTAGTCAGACGCGACGTCGATCCACAGGAAACCCGCGAGTGGCTGGAGTCCATCGAATCGGTGCTGTCCACCGAAGGTCGCCCGCGCGCCCATTACCTGATCGATCAGTTGCTGGATTTCGACGTGGCGCGGCATGGTGATTTCTACGGGCGGGTGACCACGCCTTACGTCAACACCATCCCGGTGGAACGCCAGTTGCCCTACCCCGGCAACCTGGTCATCGAACGCCGTATCAACGCGTTTATCCGCTGGAACGCCATGGCCATGGTATTGCGTGCAGGCAAACACTCCGGTGTGGGTGGGCATATCGCCACTTATGCGTCAGCCGCTGTGCTGTACGACGTAGGTTTCGACCACTTCTTCCGTGGCCGCACCGACAACTTCGACGGCGACCTGGTGTACATCCAGGGCCACTCCTCGCCAGGCATCTACGGCCGTGCCTACCTCGAAGGCCGCATCAGCGAAGCACAACTGGATAACTTCCGCCGCGAAGCCGGTGGCGAGGGCATTTCGTCCTACCCCCACCCACGGCTGATGCCGGACTTCTGGCAATTCCCCACCGTGTCCATGGGCCTCGGGCCGATCACGGCGGCCTACCAGGCGCGCTTTATGCGCTACCTGGAGTTTCGTGACCTCAAGCAACACCAGGGCCGCAAGGTCTGGGCATTCCTCGGTGATGGCGAAATGGACCAGCCGGAATCCCTGGCCGCCATTTCCCTGGCCGGGCGCGAGAAACTCGACAACCTGATCTTCGTGGTCAACTGCAACCTGCAACGTCTGGACGGCCCGGTACGCGGCAATGCCAAGGTGATCCAGGAGTTCGAAAGCCTGTACCGCGCCGCCGGCTGGAATGTGATCAAAGTGATCTGGGGCGGTGGCTGGGATGCGCTGCTGGAAAAAGACACCGGCGGCCTGCTGCGCCAGCGCATGATGGAGTGCGTGGACGGTGACTACCAGAACTACAAATCCCAGAACGGCGCCTATGTGCGCGAACATTTCTTCGGCAAATACCCGGAGTTGCTGGCACTGGTTGCAGACCTGTCAGACGACGATATCTGGAAACTCTCACGGGGCGGCCATGACCCGGACAAGGTCTACAACGCCTATGCTGCCGCCGTACGCCACAGCGGCCAACCAACGGTGATCCTGGCAAAGACCGTCAAGGGCTTTGGCATGGGCGAAGCCGGCGAAGGCCAGAACATCAATCACCAACTGAAAAAGATGGGCGCCGATGCCGTCAAAGCCTTCCGCGACCGCTTCGGCCTGGAAGTGCCCGATGAGCAACTGGCTGAAATTCCGTACCTCAAGCCCACCGCCGACAGCGAAGAAGCCCGTTACTTCGCCGCGCGTCGCCAGGCCCTGGGCGGCTATGTACCCGCGCGCCACACGGCGGTCGAACCGTTGCAGATCCCCGAACTGAGCGCCTTCGCCACTCAGCTCAAGGACACTGGCGAGCGCGCGATATCAACCACCATGGCCTTCGTGCGCATCCTCGGCACCCTGCTGAAAGACCCGCACCTGGGCAAGCTGATCGTGCCCATCGTGCCGGACGAATCACGCACCTTCGGCATGGAAAGCCTGTTCCGTCAGATCGGTATCCACTCTGCCGTCGGCCAGCTCTACACCCCACAGGACTCCGGGCAACTGAGCTATTACAAGGAGAGCAAGGACGGACAGATCATGCAGGAAGGCCTGAATGAGTCCGGGGCCATTTCCTCGTGGATAGCGGCGAGTACGTCCTACAGCAATCACGGCCTGATGACCGTGCCGTTCTACATCTTCTATTCGATGTTCGGCTTCCAGCGCGTCGGCGACCTGGCCTGGGCAGCGGGCGATGCACGGGCACGTGGTTTCCTGCTGGGTGCCACGGCCGGGCGCACCACGTTGATGGGCGAAGGCCTGCAGCATGACGATGGCCATAGCCATATCCTGTCGTCGGTGATTCCGTGCTGCGTGTCCTATGACCCGACCTTTGCCTACGAACTGGCGGTGATTATTCGCGAAGGCATGCGGCGTATGTATGTCGAACAGGAGGATATTTACTACTACATCACCCTGCTCAACGAAAACTACCCGCACCCGGCAATGCCCGAAGGTATGGAGGATGGCATTGTTAAAGGCATGTACCGCCTGAGCGGCAGCCAGCACGCCAAGGTGCAACTGATGGGCAGTGGTTCGATCCTGCGCGAAGTGATCGCCGCCGCCGACCTGCTCGCCAACGACTTTGCCGTGCAATGCAATGTATGGAGCGTGACCAGCCTGACCGAATTGCGCCGTGACGGGCACGCGGTGGAGCGCTGGAACCTGTTGCACCCCGAGCGTGAGCCACGCGAGAGCTACGTCGAGCAATGCCTGGCCGGGCAAACGGGACCGGTGGTGGTGGCGACGGATTACGTGAAGCTGTTCGCCGATCAGATCCGTCCGTTCGTGCCGGGCCGACGCTTTGTCGCACTGGGCACTGATGGTTTCGGGCAATCAGACACCCGGGAAGCCTTGCGCGCGTTCTTTGAGGTGGATCGCCACTTCATCGCCCTGGCTGCCCTGAAGGCACTGGCGGATGACGGCGTGATCGGTCGCGACAAGGTCAGTGAAGCGATCAAACGCTACGGGATCAACGTCGACAAGGCCGACCCCGTAGCGGTTTGATTTACTGCGCAGGCGTCGGCAGGGGCGGAATCGCTTCTGTCGGCGGCGGCAGGTCCGGCGTGGTGGCAGCGGGTGCGGGCTCGGCCTGCGGCGCAATCGGTGCAGCCTCAGGCGCGGGCACAACCGGCTCCGAGGCAGCCGGTGCGGCAGGCTCTTCCTTCGGCGCCTCGACTTTCTCTGCAGCCGGTGCGGCCTTCGGCTCCGGCACACCGAGGTCGGCCTTGGGCTGCTCGGGGATATGCTCGGCCTTCTTCACTTCCTGTGGCAGGAACACATCCACCAACGCAAAGTAACGGTCGTAGAACTTCGGCGCGGACACCGTCTCACTGGCCACCTTCACCATCGAGTCATCGGTAGAGCCGATCGGCATCGACACCGACCCCAGCACGCCCACGCCCAGGCTCGCGGAGTTGTTGACCTTCTTCAGCGCATAACGATCCTGCAGGGCATTGGCGAACATCGTCGAGTGGTTCTTGCCTTTGCCATCATCGGCGCACACCACGTTGAAGCTGATCTGCAGGTGCGTTTCGCCGGTCTGCTGGAAGCTCTTGTTACCCACGACCAGTTTCGGATCGCTGCTGGTGATGATGTAGCCCTGGCTCAGCAAGGCGCGCCGCGCGGCCTCGCACGCCGCTACATCGGTAACCGGGTAATCCCGGGAAAATGTACCGGAGTCGTCGAAGTTCTCATGTTCATAAATAGCGGTCTTGGGTGACGAGCAGCCCGCGGCGCCCGCCAGCACCAGCGCCAGCCCGAGGCTACGCAAGTGGAATGATGTCGACATTGATAATCCTGAGGAAAACGGTCTGGGCGGTATTGTGCAACAGAACGAGGCCTTGGCGCGCGCATTCCTGTCGGTAAAACGTCACAGGGTTACGCGCCGGGGCCTGCAGGGAAAAGCCCGGCGCACATATGGTCAATAAATACGCGGAGCTTGGCCGAGGTATGGCGACCGGGCCACAATATCCAGAAATTGCCCCGATGCTCCAGGTCATCATCCAGCACCCGTTGCAAGCGCCCTTCGTCCACGGCCTGGTTGACCATGTAGTCCGGCAGGCAGGCAATGCCCAAGCCCTCGAGCACCACATGCTTGAGGGACTCGATGGTGGTGCTGACCAGCGGCGTACGCAACAGCGGTTCCGCAGCCCCCGGGGCAAGGCGCAACGGCCAGGGCTCGAGCTTGCCCGTGGCGCAGAACTTGTGGCGCAGGCAGGCGTGGCCATTGAGGTCCTGTGGTTGCTGCGGCGTGCCGTGTTGGGCGAAGTAGCCCGGCGTGGCGACGAGTACCAACTGGTAGTGGCCCAGATGACGCGCCATCAAGCGCGAATCTTCCGGCTTGCCCGTGCGAATCACCGCATCGAAACCTTCCTCGATCACGTCCACCATGCGGTCGGAAAAATCCACGTCCAGCTCGATCTCCGGGTAGGTGCGCATAAAGTCACTGAGCACCGGCATCAACAAGCCGCGCACCTGCGGCACACTGATGCGCAACTTGCCCCGTGGCGTTGCAGCGGCGTCCGTCAGCTCCTGCTCGGCCGCTTCCACCTCAGCGAGAATCCGCCGCGAGCGCTCAAGGAACAGTGCACCTTCACTGGTCAAGGTGATACTGCGCGTGCTGCGGTGAAACAGCCGCACGCCCAGGCGCTCTTCCATCCGCGCAATGCTTTTGCCCACGGCCGACGACGACACCCCCAGCACGCGGCCGGCGGCGGTGAAGCTGAGCGTCTGCGCCACCTGCACAAATACCGACAGGCTGCCCAAGCTGTCCATGATCTGCCTCCAATTACGGACATCCGCGTCCGATAAGTTCGGAACCTTAGCCTGTTTTTCCGTCAACCACAGCCCCCTACTCTGCCTGCTTGCCCTTTTACCTGGATAAAACGTCATGAGCAGCAGCCCTTCACTCACCGCATCAGCCCAACGGGATTCTTTACCCTTGGGCGGTCTAATGGCCCTGGCCAGCGCCGGCTTTATTACCATCCTCACCGAAGCCATGCCCGCCGGGCTTCTGCCGCAGATGGGCGACGGCCTGGGCGTGTCGCCCGCCTTGGTCGGCCAATTGGTTACCCTCTACGCCCTTGGCTCCCTGCTGGCAGCCATCCCGCTGACGCTGCTGACCCGCGGCTGGCGCAGGCGGCCGTTGTTGCTGCTGGCCATTGGCGGCTTTGCCTTGGTCAATAGCGTAACCGCGCTGTCCAGCCATTACGGGTTGACCCTGGTGGCGCGCTTTTTTGCCGGGGTCTTCGCCGGGTTGCTGTGGGCGTTGCTGGCGGGTTATGCGAGCCGAATGGTGGCGCCACACCTGCAAGGTCGCGCCATTGCCGTGGCGATGCTGGGTGCACCCCTGGCGCTGTCGCTGGGTGTACCTGCGGGCACCTTCCTCGGCACCGCCGTTGGCTGGCGCTTGAGCTTTGCGATCATGACCGGGCTGACCCTGGTGCTGCTCGCCTGGGCACGCTGGCAACTGCCGGACTTTGCCGGCGAACGGGCGGATAGACGCCTGGGGCTGCGCCAGGTGCTGAACCTGCCGGGCATTCGTCCGGTGCTATGGGTGACGTTTACCTACGTGCTGGCCCACAACATTCTGTACACCTACATCGCCCCGTTGCTGGTGCCCGCAGGGGTCGATGCGGACGTTGACCGAGTACTGCTGGTGTTCGGCCTCGCGGCAGTGCTGAGCATCTGGCTGGCAGGTGTATTGATTGACCGGTGGTTGCGCGCCTTGCTGCTGATCAGTTGTGCGCTGTTTGGCCTGATCGCCCTTGCGCTGGCGTTGTGGATCAATGTGCCGGCAGTCATCTATATCGCCGTGACGTTATGGGGCCTGGCGTTCGGCGGTTTGCCGGCATTGCTGCAAACCGCACTGGCCCAATCGGCGGGCAAGTCGGCGGATGCCGCACAATCCATGCTGGTGACCGTGTGGAACCTGGGGATAGCCGGTGGCGGCCTGGCGGGTGGCGTATTGCTTCAAGGTTGGGGCGTCACGGCCTTTCCATGGGCGGTTGTGCTTCTGATGCTGCTGGCCTGGGCCGGTGCATCACAGGCGGCGCCCCAGCAGTTGGCCCGGCCACCCCGCCAAGTCGAACGTTGAAATGCGCTGGTAGCCACAGGACTCATAAAAACGCACCAGATCCCCTGTCCCGCCGCCGTAGCAGTCCACACGCAAGCGCGTGACTCCTGCTGCGCGGGCCTGGTCATCGGCAAAGGCCATCATGCGCCGGCCAAGGCCGCGAACACTCGGGTCACGCGCGGCAATCAACAGGCGCACATACACCTCGGGCTCAGTCGCCGAAGGTACATAAGGCATGGGATCGCCCACCACCAGCGCTCCTCGGAGATGCCCCTCGGGGTCCTCGACAACCCAGGCCCCGGGCAACGCGCAGGCTTCAGCCACTTGCGCGACCCGCCGGGGCGACCCCGACCAGGGCTCGGTGCCCCACTGATGGGTATTGCCCCTGCCAACGAACCAGGCGATCACCTCGTCGAACACCTGCAGCACCGCAGGAACATCCGCCACGCTGGCGCGGCGGATCAGCAAGCCATCCATTCCTTGAATCAACACGCTTGGAACTCCTGGGTCGACGATACCGAGTACCCAGTCTAGCGCACACATAAAAAAGCCCCCGGTCTTTTCAGGCCGGGGGCTTCTTGTTCAAAGCGACATCAGTACTTCTTGATATCAGCCTTGGTTTCCAACTGCTTGCGGTACGCCGCAAAGTCCTGCTGGCCGACACGGGAAGCGAGGAAGCGGCGGTATTGCGCCTTTTCTTCGTCCGTTGGGGCGGCCGCTTCGTTGACGCCGTTCAAGCGCACGATCACCAGGCTGCCATCAGCCAGGGTCACGGTGGTGAAGGTCGGCTTGTCCTTGGCCGCAGGCTTGGGCATGCGGAACAGGGCTTGCAGCACGGCCGGGTCAATCGCTTCCTGGCTACGGGTAGCCGCTTCAGTGACTTTCCAGGCCTGGCCGTCGACCGGCTGGTTCAGCGGGGTCTTGCCATCACGCAGGCTGGCGATCAGTTCGTCAGCGTGAGTCTTGGCAGCCGCGCTGGCGCGCTCCTTGGCCATCTGTGTGCGAATCGCCGCAGCAACGCTTTCCAGCGGCAGTTGCGCCGGTTTGCGGTGCTCTTTGGCACGCAGCACGATGATGGTTTCCGGGTCCAGCTCGATGGCGCTGCTGTTGGCACCCTCATCCAGCACTTCCGGGCTGAACGCAGCGGTGACCACGGCGCGGTTGGCCGCGACACCGTCACCACCTTCACGGCCAAACGGCGCGGAGGTGTGTACGGTCAGCTTCAGGTCCGATGCTGGTTGGGCCAGGTCGGAGGCTTCGAATGCCGCATCTTCCAATTGCTTGGTTGCTTCGACAAAACGCTGCTCGACCTGTTGGGTCTTGAGCTCGCGGGTCAGCTTGTCTTTCAGGCTGGCAAACGTCGGCACTTGCGGTGCTTCAACGCCCAACAGCTTGATCAAATGCCAACCGAAGGTGCTGCGCACCGGCGCCGAAACCTGGTCTTTGTTCAACGCGTACAAGGCAGCTTCGAAGTCAGGGTCGTAGACGCCAGGGCCGGCAAAGCCCAGATCGCCGCCATTGTTGGCCGAACCTGGATCCTGGGAGAACTCCTTGGCCAGGGCCTCGAACTTCTCACCCTTGGCCAGGCGTGCCTGGATTTCTTCGATCTTGGCCTTGGCTTGCGCGTCGGTGACCTTGTCGTTGACTTCAATCAGGATGTGCGCGGCACGACGCTGTTCAGCGAGGTTGGCGGTTTCTTTCTGATAGGCAGCCTGCAGTTCATCGTCCTTGACGCTGACCTGGTCGAAGAAGGAAGACTTCTTCAGTTCCAAGTAGTCAATGACCACCTGGTCCGGGGTCATGAACTCCTTGGCGTGCTGGTCATAGTAAGCCTTGACCTCGTCGTCGGTGAGTTTCACCGCCGCAGGGTTGGCCTTGATATTGACGGTAGCGAAATCGCGGGTCTGTTTTTCCAGACGGGCGAATGCCAGCACTTCGGCGTCGGTCACGAAACCGCTGCCGGCGATGCCTGCGCGCACCTGGCCGATCAGCATTTCCTGGGTCAGCATCTGACGGAACTGCAGACGGCTGTAGCCCAGCTGACGGATCACCTGGTCAAAGCGTTCGGCGTTGAACTTGCCGTCCACCTGGAATTCCGGCGTCTGCAGGATCACCTGGTCCAGTGCAGCTTCAGAGAAGCCAAACTTGGAGTCGGCAGCGCCTTGCAGCAGCAGCTTGCGATCGATCAGGCCCTTGAGGGCCGCTTCGCGCAGCAGTTTTTCGTCCAGCAGTGAAGCATCGAAATCCTTGCCCAGCTGTTGCATCAGCTGGCGACGTTGCATGTCGACGGCCTGGCTCAGTTCAGTCTGGGTGATTTCTTCACCGTTGACCTTGGCCACGTCCTGCTTGGTGTTGGTCGAAGCCTGGAAAATGGCCTCGATACCGGTGAACGCCATCAATGCGACGATGATCCCGATAATGGTCTTGGCAATCCAGCCTTGTGAATTGTCCCTGATATTTTGCAGCATGCGTCCCCCAGAAACGGTTGAACTTCAAAAATTGGCAACCGTGGAGCGTGGGTAGAGTCCGGATAGAAGAAAGGCGCATCCGAGGATGCGCCTTCTCGTAACTGGCGGAGCGGACGGGGGGTTGAATCTACACCCCCGGCTTGGCGACCCGATGGATACTTGGGTCAGCTTTCGCTCCGCTGCCAGGCCAGACCTGCGTCCGACCCGGGTAGCAAAGGCTTGATCGAAGCTTAGTTAACCGCTTCTTTCAGGGCTTTACCGGCTTTGAAACCTGGTTTCTTGGCAGCAGCGATTTGCAGTGCTTTGCCAGTCTGTGGGTTACGGCCAGTGCGAGCTGGGCGGTCAGTCACAGAGAAAGTACCGAAGCCTACCAGTACCACGGAGTCGCCGGCCTTCAGAGCGCCAGTGACGGATTCGATTACTGCATCCAGCGCACGGCCGGCAGCAGCTTTCGGGATATCAGCGGATGCAGCGATAGCATCAATCAGTTCCGACTTGTTCACTCTAAGTCCCCTTATATATCTATTGAGTATGATTCTAAGTTTTTTGGTAAACAGCAAAAACCAGTGCTGAATGGCCTACAGACACTTAAGAGCCGCTTTATAACAAGGGCTCTAAAAAGCTGTCAAGGAAGCCCCCAGGCTTATTCACATTAATGCGTGCTAATTCTTTCCTTGGAATCAGACTCTCGTTTTTCGTCCTTTGCAACTATCTCCGGAACCACATCCGGCAAGGGCTCCGGCGCGTATTGCAGCGCAATTTGCAGGACCTCGTCAATCCATTTAACCGGTTTAATCTGAAGATCCTGCTTGATATTGTCAGGAATTTCCTTCAAGTCGCGAACATTCTCTTCAGGAATGATCACAGTCTTGATGCCACCGCGGTGTGCAGCCAGCAATTTCTCTTTCAGGCCACCAATGGCCAATACCTGGCCACGCAGGGTGATTTCCCCGGTCATCGCAACATCGGCGCGCACCGGTATGCCGGTCAATGCCGAAACCAGGGCCGTGCACATGCCTACGCCAGCGCTCGGACCATCCTTCGGTGTAGCCCCTTCCGGCATGTGGATGTGGGTGTCGTGCTTCTCGTGGAAGTCCAGGGGGATCCCCAGGCTCCTGGCGCGGCTGCGCACCACGGTCTGCGCGGCGGTAATGGATTCGACCATCACGTCACCGAGGGAGCCGGTCTTGATCAACTGGCCCTTGCCGGGGATCACCGCAGCTTCGATGGTCAGCAATTCGCCGCCCACCTGGGTCCACGCCAGGCCAGTCACCTGCCCTACCTGATCCTGCTGTTCTGCCAGGCCGTAACGGAATTTACGCACACCCAGGAAGTGCTCAAGAGCGTCGGCCGAGACCTTCACCGAGAAGCGTTTTTCCAGCGCGTGCTCCTTGACCGCCTTGCGGCAAATCTTCGCGATCTGGCGCTCAAGGCCCCGGACACCGGCCTCGCGAGTGTAGTAGCGCACGATGTCGCGGATCGACTCGACGTCGAATTCGATCTCGCCCTTCTTCAGGCCATTGGCCGAAATCTGCTTGGGCGCGAGGTATTTGACGGCGATATTGATCTTCTCGTCTTCGGTGTAACCCGGCAGACGAATCACCTCCATCCGGTCCAGCAATGCCGGCGGGATGTTCATGGAGTTGGAGGTGCACAGGAACATTACGTCGGACAGGTCGTAGTCGACCTCCAGGTAATGGTCGTTGAAATTGTGGTTCTGCTCAGGGTCGAGCACTTCCAGCAAGGCCGATGCCGGATCGCCACGCATGTCGCTGCCCATTTTGTCGATTTCATCGAGCAGGAACAGCGGGTTGCGCACACCCACCTTTGTCATTTTTTGAATCAATCTTCCTGGCATCGAACCGATGTAAGTCCGGCGATGGCCACGAATTTCCGCCTCATCGCGCACACCACCGAGGGCCATGCGCACGAATTTACGGTTGGTGGCATTGGCGATGGACTCGGCCAGGGAGGTTTTACCTACCCCAGGCGGGCCAACCAGGCACAACACCGGGCCACGAATCTTCTTCACGCGCTTCTGCACGGCGAGGTATTCGAGGATGCGTTCTTTGACTTCTTCAAGGCCATAGTGGTCGGCATCAAGGATATCTTCGGCACGGGCCAGGTCCAGGCGTACCTTGGTCTGGGCCTTCCACGGCACCTGCACCAGCCAGTCGATGTACGAGCGCACCACGGTGGCTTCGGCCGACATCGGCGACATTTGCTTGAGCTTGTTCAACTCGGCGGTGGCTTTGGCCAGGGCGTCTTTCGGCAGGCCGGCAGCATCGATGCGCTTTTTCAGCTCTTCGATTTCGTTGTGGCCTTCCTCGCTGTCGCCGAGTTCCTTCTGAATGGCCTTCATCTGCTCATTCAGGTAGTACTCGCGCTGGCTGCGCTCCATTTGTTTTTTGACCCGACCCCGGATGCGCTTCTCGACCTGGAGCAGGTCGATCTCGGCATCCAGCAACGCCAGCACGTGTTCGACACGGGCCGACAGGTCAATGATTTCGAGGATGTCCTGCTTCTGCTCGATCTTCAGCGCCATGTGCGCGGCCATGGTGTCGACCAGGCGGCTTGGCTCATCGATGCTATTGAGGGAAGACAGGACTTCAGCCGGGACTTTCTTGCCCAACTGCACGTACTGCTCGAACTGCGAGAGCAGGCTGCGCACAAACACTTCGGACTCGCGCTCAGGGGCCTCGACTTCGTCGATCAGCACCACTTCGGCGCGCAGGTGGCCGTCCACCTCCATGAAACGCTCTACCGCACCGCGCTGCTCGCCTTCCACCAGCACCTTGACGGTGCCATCGGGCAGCTTGAGCAGTTGCAGGACAGTGGCAATGGTGCCGACGCGATACAGGGCATCTTCGCCTGGATCATCATCGGCAGGATTTTTCTGGGCCAACAGCAGGATCTGCTTGTCGCCCGTCATCGCGGCCTCGAGGGCTTCGATAGACTTCTCGCGCCCCACGAACAGCGGGATAACCATGTGCGGATAGACGACGACATCACGCAACGGCAGGAGAGGCAATTCGATGGTTGTCTTCATGATTTCGCCTCTATGACAGTTGAAAAATAAGCTTGAAACCAAGATGGGGGCTGCGTGTAAAAAAAACAAGCTCAATGCTGGCAGTTACACGCAGTAAAAATCCTTATGAAAAACAAAGGAGCCCCTAGAGGCCCCTTCGTTTGTACCAAAACTGCGAAACGCTTACGCGTCTGGCGCAGCCTTGGCAGTCGGCTCACTGTTTTCGTAGATATACAGTGGCTTGGACTTACCTTCTATAACGCTTTCGTCGATCACCACTTTACTCACCTCGGACTGCGAGGGGATTTCGTACATGGTGTCGAGCAATACACCTTCGAGGATCGAACGCAGGCCACGTGCACCGGTCTTGCGCTCCAGTGCCCGCTTGGCCACCGATTTGAGCGCGTCGGTACGGAACTCAAGGTCCACACCTTCCATCTCGAACAGCTTGGCGTATTGCTTGGTCAGGGCGTTTTTCGGTTCGGTGAGGATCTGAATCAGAGCCGCCTCATCCAACTCGTCCAACGTGGCCAGGACCGGCAGACGGCCAACGAATTCCGGGATCAGACCGAACTTGACCAGATCGTCAGGCTCGACTTCACGCAGGGACTCGCCCACCTTCTTGCCTTCTTCCTTGCTGCGCACTTCTGCACTGAAACCGATGCCGCCACGGGTAGACCGTTGCTGAATAACCTTCTCCAGGCCGGAGAATGCACCGCCACAGATAAACAGGATGTTGCGCGTATCAACCTGAAGGAATTCCTGCTGCGGGTGCTTGCGGCCGCCTTGTGGCGGTACGGAAGCAACCGTGCCTTCGATCAGTTTCAACAGGGCCTGCTGCACGCCTTCACCGGAAACGTCCCGAGTGATCGACGGGTTGTCGGACTTGCGCGAGATCTTGTCGATTTCGTCGATGTAGACAATACCCATCTGGGCCTTCTCTACGTCGTAGTCGCACTTCTGCAGCAGTTTCTGAATGATGTTCTCGACATCTTCGCCCACGTAGCCAGCCTCGGTGAGGGTGGTGGCGTCAGCGATGGTGAACGGAACGTTCAGCAGGCGAGCGAGGGTTTCTGCAAGCAGGGTCTTACCCGAGCCTGTAGGACCGATCAGCAAGATGTTGCTCTTGCCGAGTTCGACTTCGTCGCCTTTCTTGTCACGCTGGTTCAAGCGCTTGTAGTGGTTGTATACCGCTACGGCCAGAACCTTCTTTGCACGCTCTTGACCAATCACATACTGATCAAGGATGCCGCTGATTTCTTTAGGCGAAGGCAATTTATGCGCGCTGCTTTCGGCCTGGGCTTCCTGCACCTCCTCACGGATGATGTCATTGCACAGGTCGACGCACTCGTCGCAGATAAAGACCGAGGGGCCGGCAATCAATTTGCGCACTTCATGCTGGCTTTTGCCACAGAAGGAGCAATAGAGCAGCTTGCCGTTGTCCTCGCCGTTGCGGGTGTCAGTCATTCGTTCGATCCAAATCCGATAGGCTTGCAACACAAGATGAAGGCTTATGCGGGCTTTTTCAAGCCCGCAGATGATCGGGAAACCCGACCAGCCCTATTTTGAGCGGCTTATATTAAGCGGGGCGCTTTTCGATCACTGCGTCGATCAACCCATATTCACGTGCGGCTTCGGCGCTCATGAAGTTGTCACGGTTGGTGTCGCGCTCGATTTCTTCCAGGGTGTGCCCGCTGTGCTTGGCCATCAGCGTGTTGAGACGTTCGCGGATGAAGAGGATTTCCTTGGCGTGGATTTCGATGTCCGACGCCTGGCCCTGGAAACCGCCCAGTGGCTGGTGAATCATCACGCGCGAGTTCGGCAGGCAGTAACGCTTGCCCTCGGCACCTGCGGTCAGCAGGAACGCGCCCATGCTGCAGGCCTGGCCAATGCAGGTAGTCGATACGTTCGGCTTGATGAACTGCATGGTGTCGTAGATCGACATGCCCGCTGTCACCGAACCGCCCGGCGAGTTGATGTAGAGATGGATGTCCTTGTCCGGGTTTTCCGCTTCAAGGAACAGCAGTTGCGCACAGATCAGGTTGGCCATGTAGTCCTCTACCGGGCCCACCAGAAAGATCACTCGCTCCTTGAGCAGGCGCGAGTAGATGTCGTAGGCGCGTTCACCACGAGCGGACTGCTCGACAACCATCGGGACCAGGCCGCCTGCGGCCTGGATATCAGAGTTCTGCTGAATATAGGAATTACGGAACATGCTCTGCAGTTACTCCCAAATAGTCATGTCTTGAAAACGCATAAGCCAGCGCGAGGCTGGCTTATGGTTGAATTTCCAACGAGTTGGACAATCAGTCGGCTTGTGCTGCTTCCGCCGGCTTGACTGCTTCTTCGTAAGAGACCGCTTTATCGGTCACCTTAGCCTTCTGCAGAACAGTATCCACAACTTGTTCTTCCAGCACAACCGAACGTACTTCGTTCAGCTGCTGGTCGTTCTTGTAGTACCAGGACACGACCTGCTCAGGCTCCTGGTAGGCCGAAGCCATTTCCTGGATCATTTCGCGGACGCGATCTTCGTCAGGCTTGAGGTCGAACTGCTTGACCACTTCAGCCACGATCAGACCCAGCACCACACGGCGCTTGGCTTGCTCTTCGAACAGCTCGGCCGGCAGCTGGTCTGGCTTGATGTTGCCGCCGAACTGCTGGACAGCCTGTACGCGCAGGCGATCCACTTCGTTGGACAGCAGGGCCTTAGGCACTTCGATCGGGTTGGAGGCCAGCAGACCGTCCATGACCTGGTTCTTGACCTTGGACTTGATAGCCTGGCGCAGCTCGCGCTCCATGTTCTTGCGAACTTCGGTGCGGAAGCCTTCGATACCGGTTTCCTTGATGCCGAACTGATTGAAGAATTCTTCGTTCAGCTCTGGCAGCTTAGGCTCGGAAACGCTGTTGACGGTCACGGTGAACTCGGCGGCTTTGCCAGCCAGGTCCAGGTTCTGGTAGTCAGCAGGGAATTCCAGGTTCAGGACCCGCTCTTCGCCAGCCTTGGCGCCAACCAGGCCGTCTTCGAAGCCAGGAATCATGCGGTTGGAACCCAGCACCAGCTGAGTGCCCTTGGCGGAGCCGCCAGCGAATGCTTCGCCGTCAACCTTGCCAACGAAATCGATGTTCAACTGGTCTTCGTTCTGGGCAGCACGGTCGACCACTTCGAAACGGGTGTTCTGCTTGCGCAGGATTTCCAGCATGTTGTCCAGGTCCGAATCAGCCACTTCGGCGCTCAGGCGCTCGATAGCGATACCGTCGAAACCGGCCACTTCGAACTCGGGGAACACTTCGAATACGGCAACGTATTCCAGGTCCTTGCCCGCTTCCAGGGACTTGGGTTCGATCGAAGGCGAACCAGCCGGGTTCAGCTTTTGCTCAACCACTGCTTCGTAGAAAGAAGCCTGGATCACGTCACCGACGGCTTCATTGCGTGCATCAGCACCAAAACGGCGCTTGATTTCGCTCATTGGCACTTTGCCTGGACGGAAACCAGCGATCTTGGCCTTTTGGGCAGTCTGCTGCAGACGCTTGTTGACCGCAGTCTCGATGCGCTCAGCCGGCACGGTGATGCTCATGCGGCGCTCGAGAGCAGTAGTATTTTCAACAGAAACTTGCATGGATATTCCTCGTTGCACAGACGTTAGCCGGCCATTTCCGACCCCAATCAAGGGCATGCATTCTAGTGGGTCAAACTCAAGAAGTCACCCTACTGGAAATACGCCCGTAAACAGCCGGCAATTTATCGATACGAAGGCACTGTCGCGCCCCGCCCCGGTGACAAATAAAGCCAATCACGCCAGGGCTCTGCGCCGCCCCTTCTATATATAGAAGGGGTCGTCGCTCATCTCCCTGACGCCCACCCCGCAGTGAGGGCAGATAACAACGCAGTATCATCGAGACACATAAATACGATGAAACGCACCGCCATCGCGACCCAGAACCTGCAGCCACGACAATCCGAACCGCCAAAACCAAAAAAGGCGCCAGACTGTTAAATCTGGCGCCTTTCGAATATGGGGTGGACGAAGGGGATCGAACCCTCGACAACGGGAGTCACAATCCCGTGCTCTACCAACTGAGCTACGCCCACCATATTGCGTTAACAAAGAAACCAAACCACTTCTTTGTCGAGCCCTACCCTGCGTATAGACCGAGTAAAGCTTTATTGGTGCGGATGAAGAGACTCGAACTCTTACGCCTTGCGGCGCTGGAACCTAAATCCAGTGTGTCTACCAATTCCACCACATCCGCGCTTGAAGCTCTTAAAGCAAAGGCGCCAGACGGTTAATCTGGCGCCTTTCAAAATATGGGGTGGACGAAGGGGATCGAACCCTCGACAACGGGAGTCACAATCCCGTGCTCTACCAACTGAGCTACGCCCACCATATAGCGCTACTTGTGCCAAAGCTGCCTAATGGCGCACCCGGCAGGACTCGAACCTGCGACCATCCGCTTAGAAGGCGGATGCTCTATCCAGCTGAGCTACGGGCGCCTTATTAATCTGTACTCTTGGAGGATTACAAACTAAGTGCTTCCAGCCTTGCAGAACAACGATTCTGCTCGACCTTCTTAACCAGTGCTAGGCTGTGCCCGACAAGTGCGACGAATAGTATAGAGGGCCTGGAAACCCGTCAAATCTTTTTTGAAAAAAATTCATTTTATTTAAGGGGTTAGGCCAATTTGCGGACCAAGCGCCTTTGCCCTCACGCCGTGGCGTGCGAGAATGCGCGCACTTTTCCTCCCCCTCTCGATGGTTAATCACGCGTAATGACTGCACAACTTATCGACGGCAAATCAATCGCCGCCAGCCTGCGCCAGCAGATCGCCAAACGAGTCACCGAGCGCAGCCAGCAAGGCTTGCGCACGCCTGGCCTCGCGGTGATCCTGGTCGGCAGCGATCCTGCCTCTCAGGTTTATGTCTCGCACAAGCGTAAAGACTGTGAAGAGGTCGGCTTTCTTTCCAAGGCCTACGACCTGCCTGCCGACACCACCCAGCAGGCCCTGACCGACCTGATCGACAGCCTCAACGACGACCCGGCGATGGACGGCATCCTCCTGCAATTGCCATTGCCCGCGCACCTGGACGCGTCCAAGTTGCTCGAGCGCATCCGCCCTGACAAAGACGTCGACGGTTTCCATCCCTATAACGTCGGCCGCCTGGCCCAGCGTATCCCGCTGCTGCGCCCGTGCACGCCCAAAGGCATCATGACCCTGCTGGAAAGCACCGGTGTCGACCTGTACGGCCTCGATGCCGTCATCGTCGGCGCGTCCAACATCGTGGGCCGCCCCATGGCCATGGAGTTGCTGCTGGCCGGTTGCACCGTCACCGTGACCCACCGTTTCACCAAGGACCTCGCAGGCCACGTTGGCCGTGCCGACCTGGTCGTCGTGGCCGCCGGTAAGCCGGGCCTGGTCAAGGGCGAATGGATCAAGGAAGGCGCCATCGTCATCGACGTGGGCATCAACCGCCAGGAAGACGGCAAGCTGGTCGGCGACGTGGTGTATGAAACCGCCCTGCCCCGCGCTGGCTGGATCACCCCGGTGCCGGGTGGCGTTGGCCCGATGACCCGTGCCTGCCTGCTGGAAAATACCCTGTACGCCGCAGAAACCCTGCACGGTTAATAACCAGTCGTACTGAAAAAGCCCTGCCTTATCGCAGGGCTTTTTATTGCCCGGAAGAAAACCTGTTTTTTCTTAGTTTTTAAGCACTTTCGTCTGGTTTTAGAAGAACATTCGACAGTCTGTCGTCCATACTCCTAAAATGTAACGCCATTTGTCACAGAACCCGTTTCCCAACGGTATTTCTTACTTTTTTAGCGAGTTCATCCGCGTGAAAATTCGTCTTTCCATTGTCAGCCTATTTTTTGCTTTCACCGGCACCTTTGCACACGCTGCCGACTCCGCCCTGGCGCCGCGGGATCCATCCAAACTGCAGATCGCTTCCGGCAGCGCCATGCTGGTGGACCTGCAAACCAACAAGGTCATCTACGCCAGCAACCCCGACGTGGTGGTGCCTATCGCCTCGGTGAGCAAACTGATGACGGGCCTGATCGTGCTTGAAGCCAAGCAGAACATGGACGAGTACATCGACATTAACATCACCGACACGCCGGAGATGAAAGGCGTGTTCTCCCGCGTGAAGATCGGCAGCCAGATGCCGCGCAAGGAGATGTTGCTGATTGCCCTGATGTCCTCGGAAAACCGCGCCGCCGCGAGCCTGGCGCACCACTATCCGGGCGGCTACGCGGCCTTTATTGCCGCGATGAACGCCAAGGCCAAGGCCCTGGGCATGACCAGCACCCATTATGTCGAGCCCACCGGCCTGTCGATCCACAACGTGTCCACCGCCCGCGACTTGAGCAAGCTGCTGGCCTACGCGCAAAAATTTCCGATGCTGAGCCAGTTGAGCACCACCAAGGAAAAGACCGTAGCGTTCCGCAAGCCCAACTACACCCTGGGTTTCTCCAATACCGACCACCTGATCAACCGCGCCAACTGGGATATCAAGCTGACCAAGACCGGTTTCACCAACCAGGCCGGTCATTGCCTGGTGCTGGTCACCCGCATGGGTAATCGTCCGGTGTCGCTGGTGATCCTGGATGCTTTCGGCAAATTCACCCACTTTGCCGATGCCAGCCGTATCCGTAACTGGGTCGAGACCGGCAAGGGCGGCTCGGTGCCGGACGTCGCTCTGCGCTACAAGGCTGATAAGAACCTGAAGAACCGCGCGAATGCCGCCGAAGTCCGCCGCTAAGGAACACCGAGAACTCATTTAGGAGGGGCTCGCCCCTCCCATTTTATTTGTGTTCCGCCAACACCTTGAGCGCCTGCGCCGCCGCCCGCTCCTGCCCGGCCTGGGCCGTTGCGTTCGCCGAGTCCCGCCAGCGCTGCGCATCCACATTGGCCGGCAACTGGCTCGGGCGCTGAGTGAGGATTGCCCAGTGCCCGGCACTGCTCCACTTCGACTCAAAGTCGCTGAAGCTCATCAGCAGGCGTCGGTCCATGCCTGAACGCAACAGCACCGTGCTTTTCTGCTGGTTGAAACCCACCACGACCACGTAGCACGCGTCAGACAACAGGCCGCCGCCAATCCGCGCCATCACCGGGTAACCCGCCGCCACCTGCGCCAGTACCGCGGTCAGCTTGGCATCCAGCGGGTACACCATCAGCCCGTACTCACGGGCCAGCACCTGCATGTTGCGCTCCAGGTCCGCTTCCCCGCCCGGCAAATGCAACGGTTTATCCAACAAGCCCGGTGTCATCACAATGCCTTGTTGCGACAGCATGCTGGCTAACGCTGTAGGACCACTCTGATAAGCCTCGCTGCGAAAGGTCGGCACACCATTGAGTTCGACACGTTCCGGCAGGCCCGGAAGTTTCGACGGCTGCCCGGAACAGGCCGCGAGCCCCAGGGCACAGGCCAGCAACAAGGATGTTTTAAGGTTCGACCGTAACCGCAATTTTTTACTCTCTTGATCAACTGCCGGTGAGGGCCCTGATCATAGGACGCTCTGCCACGCGGGTATAGCCCACAGGCTCAGTAAAGCGTCGCGGATAGAGCAAACGAGTTGGACGAACACGACCATTGGTCAATAGCAGGCAACCGCCGGGTAGCTAGACTGTCCATTGAGAAGACTGTGTGTGCCCCCTGCGGGGCGAAAAGGAGGCCAAAATGAGCCTTGCAACAACGATTTTCCTGTTGATCTGCGGTTGGCTGGCGGTAGCCGGCGCCATGTTGTGGGGGGTGTTGCGCATTACTCGCCGGCACCATCACCCCCACGTCAAACCTGCGGCACCCGCCAAGCCCCATAGAGCGGCGGTGCACCACGCCTAGCCAGGCATGCAATTGAAATCCTGAGTCGCTGCGACTTCCTTACCGTGCCCGTCCATCAGGGATGCGCGCACGGTGGTGCCCAGGCTCGACTCCACCAGGGTGTAATGCTCACCCGCCTTGAAATCCTTGTACTCGACCCGACCCTGGCAGTCCTGCTGGTTGTCGTCGCCTGCCTCTTCCTCGAACAACGTCACGTCCAGGCGGTGATCCCCGGGGGTCACCTCGAAAAAGCGCCCGTCGTCGACACGCTTGCCGTCCACACGTTCGGCCATCAGGTCGTTCGGCGCTTCTTCTTTCAAGCCGATCCAGGCTTCGCTGGGGTCCGCCTTGGGAATCGGGCCGGCACAGGCCGACAACAACAAAACAGCCCCCAGGGCGGGGATCAACAATAAAGGTTTGAGTGACATGGCAGGGCTCCAAAGAACATCAGTTAAAAGACAAGTCGTCCGATGGGATGCAAGCTTGGGCAGCCACGCCCTGTAGAACAAATGAATCCATATGAAACGATCTTCAGCCCTTACCTAAATGTTCCTTCACCTGGCTGAAAGGCGCGTGTTAGGTGGGTCGGGCAAGACTGCCGGGGTTTGCAATCCTGCTCCCTCGGAGGTTCACGCATGCTCGGGCTGGTAAAGACCGCACTGCAAAAGCCGTACACGTTTATCGTGTTGGCCATATTCATCTGCATCATCGGGCCGATGGCGGCCCTGCGAACCCCCACCGACGTGTTTCCCGATATTGGCATCCCTGTGGTCGCTGTGGTCTGGCAGTACAACGGCCTGTCACCGGACGCCATGGCCGGCCGGGTGATCTACACCTATGAACGCTCCCTGAGCACCACCGTCAACGACATCGAACATATCGAATCGCAATCGCTGCCCGGCATGGGCATCGTGAAGATTTTCTTCCAGCCCGGCGTCGACATCCGCACCGCCAACGCCCAAGTGACCGCCGTATCACAAACCGTGCTCAAGCAGATGCCACCGGGCATCACGCCGCCGCTGATCCTCAACTACAGCGCCTCCACGGTGCCGATCCTGCAAATGGCGTTCTCCAGCCCCACGCTGTCGGAAGCCAAAATTCGCGACCTGGTGCAGAACAATATCCGCCTGCCCCTCAGCGCCCTGCCCGGCCTGGCTATGCCCACGCCGATGGGTGGCAAGCAGCGGCAGATCACCCTCGACCTCGACCCCCAGGCGTTGGCGGCCAAAGGCTTGTCGGCCCAGGATGTGGGCAATGCCCTGGCGCTGCAGAACCAGATCATCCCGGTGGGCACCGCCAAACTCGGCCCCAATGAATACACGATCCTGCTCAACAACAGCCCCAAGGCCATCGATGAGCTCAACGACCTGCCGATCAAGACCGTCGACGGCGCGCTGATCACCATCGGCCAGGTCGCCCACGTGCGCGACGGTTCGCCGCCGCAGACCAACATCGTGCGCGTCGACGGCCATCGAGCGGTGCTGATGCCGGCGTTGAAAAACGGCAGCATTTCCACCCTGTCGATCATCGACGGTATCCGCCAGATGCTGCCGCGCATCAACGAAACCCTGCCGCCGTCATTGAAGACCTCGTTGCTGGGCGACGCCTCGGTATTCGTCAAGCAATCGGTGGGCAGCGTGGCCCAAGAAGGCATCATCGCCGCGCTGCTGACCAGTGCGATGATCCTGCTGTTCCTCGGCAGCTGGCGCTCCACGATCATTATCGCGGCGTCAATTCCCCTGGCGGTGCTGTCGGCCATTGCGTTGCTGGCGGTCAGCGGGCAGACCCTCAACGTCATGACCCTCGGCGGGCTGGCGTTGGCGGTGGGGATCCTGGTGGACGACGCCACGGTGACCATCGAAAACATCAACTGGCACCTGGAACAAGGCAAGGCGGTGAAGACCGCGATCCTCGACGGCGCCGCGCAAATTGTCGGCCCGGCGTTCGTCTCGCTGCTGTGCATCTGCATCGTGTTCGTGCCGATGTTCCTGCTGCAAGGCATCGCCGGTTATCTGTTCCGGCCGATGGCGCTGGCGGTGATCTTCGCCATGGCCAGCTCATTCATTCTTTCGCGCACCCTGGTGCCGACGCTGGCGATGTTCCTGCTCAAGCCGCACACGCCGGAGCCAGGCGTGGGGCACCATCCCGAAGATGCATTCATCAACCACCATGAGGGCGAGCAGCACCCGAAACCGCGCAATGCCGGACTGCAAGCGGTGCTGAATTTCCAGCAGGGTTTCGAGCGTCACTTCTCGAATATCCGCGACACCTACCACGGCCTGCTGACCTTGGCCCTGGGCAATCGCAAGGGTTTTATCGTCGGTTTCCTGGCCTGTGTGCTCGCCTCATTCCTGCTGTTGCCCAGCCTGGGCCAGGACTTCTTCCCGGCGACGGATGCCGGCGCGCTGGCCCTGCATGTGCGCCTGCCGCTGGGCACGCGTATCGAAGAAAGCGCCGCCGCCTTCGACCGCATCGAAGCGCGGATCCGTGAAGTGATCCCCGCCGAAGAGCTGGACACCATCGTCGATAACATTGGCATTCCGCTCAGCGGCATCGACATGGCCTACAGCAGCAGCGGCACCATCGGCCCGCAGGATGGCGACATCCAGGTCAGCCTGAAAAAGGACCATGCGCCCACCGCCGACTACGTGAAAAAACTGCGTGAAGCGCTGCCGCAAAGTTTCCCTGGCAGCCACTTTGCGTTCCTGCCGGCGGACATCAGCAGCCAGATCCTCAACTTCGGTGCGCCGGCGCCGCTGGACGTAAAAATCTCCGGGCGCAGCGATGCAGAAAACCGCGCCTATGCCGTCGAGTTGGAACGTCGCCTGCAACACGTGCCTGGTATCGCCGACCTGCGCATCCAGCAGTCCACCGGCTACCCGTCGCTGCAGGTGAGTGTCGACCGCATGCGCGCCAACGGCCTGGGCATTACCGAGCGGGACGTGACCAACAGCATGGTGGCGTCGCTGGCCGGCAGTTCGCAGACCGCGCCGACCTTCTGGCTCAACCCGGCCAACGGCGTGTCCTATTCCATCGTCGCCGCCACCCCGCAATACCGCCTCGACAGCCTGCCGTCACTGGAAGCCTTGCCGGTGACCGGTGCCGATGGGCAGTCGCAGATCCTCGGCGGCGTGGCAACCATCTCCCGCGTGCAAAGCCCGGCGGTGGTGACCCACTACAACATCGAACCGACCCTGGACCTGTACGCCAACGTGCAGGGCCGCGACCTCGGCGGCGTAGCCCGCGACGTGCAAAAGGTGCTGGATGACACCGCGCATCTGCGTCCCAAAGGCGCGACGATCAGCCTGCACGGACAGATCGATGCGCTGCATGAAGCCTTCAGCGGCTTGAGCCTTGGCCTGCTGGGTGCGGTGGTGCTGATCTACCTGCTGATCGTGGTCAACTTCCAGTCGTGGGCCGACCCATTCGTCATCATCACCGCGTTGCCGGCGGCGCTCGCAGGCATCGTGTGGATGCTGTTCCTCAGCGGCACCTCCTTGTCGGTGCCGGCACTCACCGGCGCCATCCTGTGCATGGGCGTCGCCACGGCCAACTCGATCCTGGTGGTGAGCTTCTGCCGTGAACGCCTGGCCGAACATGGTGATGCGTTGAAAGCCGCCATGGAGGCCGGTTACACGCGCTTCCGCCCGGTGTGCATGACCGCCCTGGCGATGATCATCGGCATGTTGCCCCTGGCGATTTCCGAGGAGCAGAACGCCCCGCTCGGGCGCGCCGTCATCGGCGGTTTGATCTTCGCCACCCTCGCCACATTGTTGTTTGTTCCCGTGGTCTTCAGCCTGGTCCACGGTCGTCACCCTACTCGCGCAGTTGCAGGAGAAACCCCACATGTCGTCTGATCACAAACCCTCGCGCAAGCGTCTGATGCTCATGGGTGTCGGCGGCCTGACCCTGGCCGCCCTGTTGGTCGCCAACGGCCTGCATGCCCGTACGCTGCACGAACAATCGGTCACGGCCTGGACCGAGACCGCCGCCATCCCGCACGTGATGGTGTTCCAGCCCAGGCAGAATGTGGCCGGCGATACCTTGCGCCTGCCGGCGCACCTGGAAGCCTGGAGCAAGGCGCCGATCCACGCCAGGGTCAGCGGTTACCTGAAGGATTGGAAAGTCGATATCGGCAGCCACGTCAACGCCGGGCAAGTCCTCGCGGAAATCGACAGCCCCGACCTTGATCAACAGTTGGCGCAGACCCATGCACGCCTGGTGCAGGAACAGGCCAACGCACGCCTGGCCGAAACCACCGCCACGCGCTGGCAAAACCTGCTGGCCAGCCATTCGGTATCGCGCCAGGAGGCCGATGAAAAAACCTCCAATGCCGCTGCCGCCAAGGCCAACGCCGAGGCCGCCGCTGCCGACTATGCCCGGCTGTCGGCGCTGGAAAGCTACAAGACCCTTCGCGCCCCGTTCGCCGGCACCATCACCGCGCGCAACACCGATATCGGCCAGCTGATCAAGGCCGACACCGACAGCGATCCGGAACTGTTCGACATTGCCGACACCCATCAATTGCGCCTCTATGTACCGGTGCCGCAGAACTACGCAGCGGTCATCCATCCCGGCCTTGAAGCCGAGCTGACCGTGCCCGAGCACCCCGGCAAGCATTTCAAGGCGCGCCTGATCGGTGACTCCACCGCCATCGACCGCCGCTCCGGCACCCTGCTCGCCCAGTTCGTCGCCGACAACCCCGACGGCGAACTGCTGCCCGGTGATTATGCCGAAGCCACCTTGCCGATTCCGGCCGATACCCATGGTGTGAGTATCCCGGCCAGCGCGCTGATCTTCCGCGCCCAGGGCACCCAGGTGGCGGTGTTGGACGGGCAGAACCATGTGCACCTGCAGGCCATCCATATCGGCCTCGACCTGGGCGAACGCCTGGTGATCGACCAGGGCTTGAAACCCACCGACCGCATCGTCGACAACCCGCCCGATGCCCTGCGCGAAGGTGATCCCGTGCAACTCGCCGATACCTCCGGAGGTGCGCATGCGCATAAGGCTTAAACCGCTCGCCGCATTGACGCTGCTGGTCTTGCAGGGTTGCTCGATGGCGCCGACCTACAAGGTGCCGGCGATCGACCTGCCGGCCAACTACCGCGAACAGACCAGCGATGGGCCCTGGCACAGCGCCCAGCCCTCCGACCAACTGGCGCCCGAATGGTGGAAGCTCTACAACGATTCGCGCCTGAATGACCTGCAACAGCAGCTGCTCAAGGCCAACCCGGACCTGGCGGCGGCGCTGGCGCACTTCGACGCTTCCCAGGCGTATGCCAGCCAACTGCACGCAGGCCTGTTCCCGCAGATCAGCGCCAGCGCGCAACCGCTGCGCCAGCGGCAATCGGATTCGCGACCGTTGCGGGGGGATACGCAACCGTCGGTGTACAACAGCAACATCGCGGGCTTTTCGTTGAGCTATGACCTGGACCTGTGGGGCAAAATCCGCAACCGGGTCGCGGCCGGCGATGCCCAGGCGCAAGCGTCCGGGGATGACCTGGCGGTGGCACGCCTGAGTTTGCAGCGTCAGTTGGCGACCTTGTACGTGCAGCTCAATGGGCTGGATGCACAGAGCCGGATTCTCACTCGCTCGCTGGATGATTTCAGCCAGGCATTGCAATTGACCCGCAGCCGCTACGAGGGCCAGATAGCCTCGGAGCTGGACCTGACCCGTGCGCAAAATCAACTGGCGCAGGCCAGGGCGCAATTGGATGAAGTGCGTGGGCAACGCAACCTCACCGAGCACGCCATCGGCGAGTTGGTGGGTGTGGCAGCCAGCGACTTTACCTTGCCGCCCGGCCAGCAACTGATCGCCCTGCCGGGAATTCCGTCGCAGTTGCCAAGCCACCTGTTGCAACGTCGCCCGGATATTGCAGCGGCAGAGCGACGGGTGTTTGCGGCCAACGCAAATATCGGCGTGGCCAAGGCGGCGTGGTATCCGGACTTCAGCTTGACCGGGTTGATTGGCGGGCAGACACAGGGCGTCGGCAATCTGCTGTCGGCGGGTAATCGGTATTGGGCACTGGGCCCGTTGGTGAACCTGCCGATTTTCGACGGTGGCCGCTTGAGCGCCAATGAACGCCAGGCCAAGGCCGAGTTTGAAGAGGCGTCGGCGCAGTACCGTAGCCAGGTGCTGAAGGCCGTGCGCGAGGTGGAAGATAACTTGGCGCAACTACGGGATTTGCAGCAGGAAGCGCAGGATGAACAGGCGGCGGCGGATGCGGCGCAGCATACGCAATCATTGGCGATGAACAGCTATCAGGCGGGGGCGGTGAGTTACCTGGATGTGGTGACCGCGCAGACCGCGGCGTTGCAGGCGCAGCGGACATTGCAGGCGGTGCAGACGCGGCAGTTGCAGGCCAGTGTAGGACTCGTGACCGCACTCGGCGGCGGCTGGCAACCTGGCGCCTGACATCGCCCCAAGGCACAGTTCAGGCTAAATGCAGGAGAGAGCTTGCCCCCGATGGCGGTGGCTCAGTCAACCACCACTGACTGAGCCACCGCACATTTCAGCCCTCTGGCCGACTATTAAGAAAAACACTCACCACTGTGTAATCACTACCATTGGCATGCCGATACAGGGTACTGCTGTGATAGTCGGATACATCCCCCGACACCGAAACCGTAATCGAACGGCTCTCGACATCAACTTTTACCGCCCCGTCACGCGTAACTAGAAACGGATTGGCATCTTTCAATACAGCCAATATTTCACTATCGGTTCCCAAGGTGCGGTAAACGTAATATCGGTAACTGAACGGCACAGTGGCCCCTCCGCGATCATCCTTGACGCCATAGATCGAAGCGTCATCACTGATCGGCACGCGGAGTACAACCTCCGTCAATTGCGGACGGCCCGGCGAGAGCAGCCAATCACCAGCGATATACACCAAGCAAAGCGCCAGCAAGATCGTTGTGACCGTTGAATAAAGCGACTTTCTAGTAGTTCCTGAACCTGGCATAGCTGATTCCTTTCTTGATCCAATATTGGTCGACTGGATCGTCACCGAAAGGCGCATCCCCCCACCAACGACCAAACTCGGGTTTATCCGTACCCGCTCTGGTTTGAGCAAGTCCCGCTGCGCGTAAAAGCACTTCCTCGCTGAAACCCGCCGCAATCCCCACCGCACCATAGTGAAAATTTCCAAACGCTTCATATTCTTTGGAAATTTGCTTGTAGTCCCACGGGCCGCGATTGCGGACCTGAGTATAAAACCAAGAGTACATAAACGCTGAACCGGCTTTCAGTACATTCTTTTTATGAAAAGCGGTGGCCATATTTTCGTCAACCGATACACCAGGCGGGGGTATAGGGTTCGCCATTGCATGCTTCCTCTGCATTAGGTTTTTGCGCGGCAGAACCTAACACCAGATAGCCAAGATGATGAGCGAGGAGAAGAACAAAAGAGACTTCGTACAAAGGAGTAAGACATGCCTTACACCACAACCTCAAAACAAGGTACTTCCACGTCCAATGAGGTTTCGGCAGCGTCAGTTCCGGCCTCATCGGGAGCAAGCCCCCTCCCACACTAGCCCCGCGTCAGACACACAATGTATGAACACCGCTGAACCAATGTGGGAGGGGGCTTGCCCCCGATGGCGGCCGTCCAGACACATCCTGCCAAAAGCCTGCCCATCAACCGCCTGCTCGCCAATCTAGCCTCTCTAAGCACATCTAGAGAGGGCCAGGGAATGGCAGATTTACCCGCTTCACACCGCCTGCGCATCGGTCGATTCAGCGAACCCGACCGTATCTACCTCATCACCACCAACACCCACGAACGCATACCGATATTCAGCAATTTCCATCTCGGTCGCCTGGTGGTCTGGCAATTTCGGTTAGCCCAGTACCAAGGGCTGGCCAATTCCCTGGCATGGGTCATCATGCCGGACCATTTCCATTGGTTGCTTGAGCTGAAAAAAGGCTCGCTGGCGGACTTGATGTGCCAGGTGAAGTCAAAAAGCACCAGGACCGTCAATGGCGTGAGTGGTCGCAAGGGCCGGCTCTGGCAAGAGAGCTTTCATGACCGGGCTCTGCGCAAGGAAGATGACTTGGTGAAAATGGCCCGGTATGTGGTGGCTAATCCATTGAGAGCGGGTCTGGTCGAGCGGATTGGCGACTACCCGCTGTGGGATGCCATCTGGGTTTAACGTCATACACAGTTCAAATGTGGGAGGGGGCTTGCTCCCGATTGCGGTAGGTCAGTCAACTTATCTGTAACTGATACACCGCTATCGGGAGCAAGCCCCCTCCTACATTTTTTACCCGCATTTCAAGCCGCGAGTTTGCCGCTGGCGATGGCGGCTGAAGCGGCCACCATGGCCCGCAACAACACCGCACACCCCGCCGCCAGGTCATCCGGGGCGGCGTTCTCGATTTCGTTGTGGCTGATGCCCCCTTCACACGGCACAAAGATCATCCCCGCCGGCCCCAACTCGGCGACGAAAATCGCGTCGTGCCCTGCCCCGCTGACGATGTCCATGTTCGACAAGCCCAGCCCATTGGCCGCATCGCGCACGGCGTCCACACAGCCTTTGTCGAAGTACAGCGGCGGGAAGTCAGCCGTGGGTTCCATTTCAAAACTCAGCCCATGCTTGGCGCAGGTCTCGTCAATCACCTGGCGCACCTGGGCAATCATCGAATCCAACCGCGCTGGTTCCAAGTGACGGAAGTCCAGGGTCATGCGCACTTCGCCCGGAATGACGTTGCGTGAACCGGGATACGCCTGCAGGCAACCGACGGTCCCGCACGCATGGGGCTGATGCCCCAACGCCGCCGCATTGACCGCCGCCACCACCGCTGCCGCGCCTACCAGGGCGTCCTTGCGCAGGTGCATCGGCGTCGGCCCCGCATGGGCCTCGACACCGCGCAGTTTCAGGTCGAACCACTTCTGCCCGAGGGCGCCGAGCACCACGCCGATGGTCTTTTTCTCATCCTCCAGAATCGGCCCTTGTTCGATATGCGCCTCGAAATACGCACCGACCTTGTGTCCACACTCGGGACGGGTTCCCGCGTAGCCAATCGCATTCAGCGCGTCACCCACGCTGACCCCATCCGCATCGACCTTGGCCAAGGTATCCGCCAGGGTGAATTTCTTGGCAAATACCCCCGAGCCCATCATGCACGGCGGGAAGCGCGAGCCTTCCTCGTTGGTCCACACCACCACTTCCAAGGGCGCTTCGGTTTCGATCTTGAGGTCATTGAGCGTACGCAGCACCTCCACCCCCGCCAGCACACCGAAACAGCCATCGAACTTGCCGCCCGTAGGCTGTGTGTCGATATGGCTGCCGGTCATCACCGGCGGCAGGTCGGGATTACGCCCAGGGCGGCGCGCGAAGATATTGCCGATGCCGTCGACGGTCACGGTGCAACCGGCGTCTTCGCACCATTGCACAAACAGGTCGCGGGCCTTGCGGTCGAGGTCGGTGAGCGCCAGGCGGCACACGCCGCCCTTGGGGGTGGCACCGAGTTTGGCCAGGTCCATCAACGACTGCCACAAGCGGTCGCGATTGATGTGCTGGTGGGGCGATTGCAGAACGTCAAGGGCAGCGTTCATGGGGATCTCCTCAGGCTTGTATTTCTTATGAATTGACAACCACCGGGCTGGCTCCACGCCTGGCATTCAGGCCGTAATACAACAACCCGCCCAACGCCGAACCGGTAAACCAGCCGTAGCTGTAGAACCAGCTGAACGCATCACTGCCCAACGACAGCAACGTCAACACCACCGGCACGCCAAAGGCGATAAAGCCGCTCCAGTTCCACGCCGGGTACACGTCGTCGCGGTACAGGCCGGCCAGGTCCAGTTGTTGTTTGCGGGTGATGAAGTAGTCCACCACCATGATCCCGGCAATCGGCCCCAACAGGCTCGAATAGCCCAGCAACCAGTTGGAATACACGGTTTCCAGGCTCACATCCGAGACGATCAAGCCGAGTTTTTTCAGCAGTTCATGGCCCATCAACGCCAAGCCCACCAACCCGGTGAGGATCACCGCCGTGGTGCGGTTGATCAGCTTGGGCGCGATGTTCTGGAAGTCGTTGGTGGGCGAGACGATGTTCGCGGCGGTGTTGGTGGACAAGGTGGCGACGATGATCAGCGCCATGGCCACGGCCACCCACACAGGGCTCTGGATATGCCCGATCAGCGTCACCGGGTCGGACACGCTGACGCCCACCAGTTTCACCGACGCGGCGGTCATGATCACGCCGAGGGCGGCGAACAGGAACATGGTCAGTGGCAGGCCGAAGATCTGCCCGAGGATCTGGTCCTTCTGGCTTTTGGCGTAGCGGCTGAAGTCGGGAATATTCAGTGACAGGGTGGCCCAGAAGCCCACCATCGCGGTCAGGCCGGCCATGAAGTAACCGGTAAGGCTCGCGCCCTCCGGACGCTTGGGCGGGATCGCCATCAGTTCGCTGAGAGACACATTCGGCATCGCCCACACCAGCAGGCCAATGCCCACCGCCACCAGCAACGGCGCCGACAGGGTTTCCAGGCGCTTGATCGACTCGGCGCCGCGCAGCACCACCCATAAATTCAGGCACCAGAACATCATGAAGCCGATCACTTCACCAGTGCCGCCGAGGGACTTCCACCCCTCGAAAATCGAGCCCAGGAACAGGTGAATCGCCAGCCCGCCAAACATCGTCTGGATACCAAACCAGCCGCACGCCACCAGCGCGCGGATCAGGCACGGCACGTTAGAGCCGAGGATGCCGAAGGACGAACGCAGCAACACCGGAAACGGAATGCCGTACTTGGTGCCGGGGAAGGCGTTGAGGGTCAGCGGGATCAGCACCACGATATTGGCGAGCAAAATCGCCATCAACGCCTCGCCCACCGACAACCCGAAATACGCGGTGAGCACACCGCCCAGGGTGTACGTGGGCACGCAGATCGACATGCCGACCCACAGCGCGGTGATGTGCCACTTGTTCCAGGTGCGTTCGTGCACCTTGGTCGGTGCCATGTCGTGGTTGTAGCGAGGGCTGTCGAGGACGTCGGGGCCGGCGTCGAGTTCGTACAGGCCGTTGCGCTCAATGACTTGCGATCTGTTCTGTTGCATGGCCGCTCCACGGTTTTTTCGAATTATTGTTGCTCACTCCGCGCTGAACGCAGGGTGGCCGGAGTACCTCGTAAACAACATGACATCACGGGCCCGGCCAGCCGCCACTGCACTCAATAACCGTGCCGACAACCGCTCTTGAACCCGCACCGCTTATATAACTCGCTGATGTTAATCAGCTTTCCGATTGTGCCTGCGGTACTTGCCGCGATACTCAGGCTAAATAACGCGCCAATTATCCGAACGGTCAGGACTCAATCTGGTGCACCACAATTATTTTTATTGACCGACCCCGTCAAGAGGCATGTCTCAAGCGTCTGATTTGCAATAAGAAATGTTGCTCATATTGGGAACCTGTCAAGTGCGTCAAAATGGTGAGAGACCGCTACATTTTGGTGATTTTGTATTTTTATTCTTATAAATCAATAGATTAAATACGATATAAGCTTATAAAAAATCTTCTTGCTCAATCGAAAAACTCGGTCTAGTTTCTATTCCTGTCACCGATGACAGGAATTAACCGACCATCGGCGCGTAGCCATACAACACTTAGAACTGGCACAAGCCGGTCAAGCCTGTGAGGAACTCGACATGTCGCTGTTGATCCGTGGCGCCACCGTTATTACCCATGATGAAAGTTACCGCGCCGATGTTTTATGCGCAGGCGGTCTGATTCGCGCCATTGGCACGGACCTGGATATTCCCGCCGGCACTGAACAACTCGACGGCAGCGGACAATATTTGATGCCCGGCGGCATCGATCCCCATACCCATATGCAACTGCCCTTCATGGGCACCGTGGCCAGTGAAGATTTCTTCAGCGGCACGGCGGCGGGTTTGGCGGGGGGCACTACGTCGATTATCGACTTCGTGATTCCCAACCCGCAGCAATCGCTGATGGAAGCGTTCCATCAGTGGCGGGGCTGGGCGGAAAAATCCGCGTCCGACTATGGCTTTCACGTAGCAATCACCTGGTGGAGCGAGCAGGTGCGCGAGGAAATGGCCGAGCTGGTCAGCCACCACGGCATCAACAGCTTCAAGCATTTCATGGCCTACAAGAACGCGATCATGGCGGCCGACGATACCCTGGTGGCCAGCTTCGAACGCTGCCTGGAACTCGGCGCCGTGCCCACCGTGCATGCGGAAAACGGCGAACTGGTGTACCACCTGCAACGCAAGCTGATGGCCCAGGGCATCACCGGGCCGGAAGCGCACCCGCTGTCGCGCCCGTCCCAGGTGGAAGGCGAAGCGGCCAGCCGCGCGATCCGTATCGCCGAGACCATCGGCACGCCGCTGTACCTGGTGCACGTGTCCACCCGGGAAGCGCTGGATGAAATCACCTACGCCCGGGGCAAGGGCCAGGCGGTCTACGGCGAAGTGCTCGCCGGCCACCTGCTGCTGGACGACAGCGTCTACCAGCACCCCGACTGGCAAACCGCCGCCGGCTACGTGATGAGCCCGCCGTTCCGTCCGCGCGGGCATCAGGAGGCGCTGTGGCATGGCCTGCAATCGGGCAACCTGCACACCACCGCCACCGACCACTGCTGCTTCTGCGCCGAGCAAAAAGCCGCCGGGCGTGACGACTTCAGCAAGATCCCCAACGGCACCGCCGGTATCGAAGACCGCATGGCGCTGCTGTGGCACGAAGGGGTCAATACCGGGCGCCTGTCGATGCAGGAGTTCGTCGCGCTGACCTCCACCAACACCGCGAAGATCTTCAACCTCTACCCACGCAAAGGCGCGATCCGCGTGGGTGCGGATGCCGACCTGGTGCTGTGGGACCCCGAGGGTACGCGGACCATCTCCGCCAAGACCCATCACCAGCAAGTCGACTTCAACATCTTCGAAGGCAAGACCGTGCGCGGCGTGCCGAGCCACACCATCAGCCAGGGCAAGCTGGTCTGGGCCGATGGCGACCTGCGCGCCGAGCGCGGGGCCGGGCGCTATGTGGAACGGCCGGCGTATCCGTCGGTGTTCGAACAGTTGAGCAAGCGGGCGGAGCATTCCAGGCCGGTTGCTGTGAAGCGCTGAGACCGCCAGGCAACAAAAATGCCCACTTAGAGGCAATCCAAAAAAACCGTGAGGCCCACACCGTGATCCAGACCCTGACCCACCTCCCCCATCCCCATGAAGACGGGGCCACCCTCGCCAGCCATTTCACCGACCTGGCGCCGCCGCTCAACGCGCGCCAGGCCCAACTGGAAGCCTCGCGCTGCCTGTATTGCTACGACGCCCCTTGCGTGAACGCATGCCCCAGCGAAATCGACATCCCGTCGTTCATCCGCAATATCCACACCGACAACGTCCAGGGCGCAGCGCAGAAAATCCTCTCGGCCAACATCCTTGGCGGCAGCTGCGCGCGGGTCTGCCCGACGGAGATCCTCTGCCAGCAAGCCTGCGTGCGTAACAACGCCGAAGAATGCGCGCCGGTGCTGATAGGCCTGTTGCAACGCTACGCCATCGATAACGCCCACTTCAGCGAACACCCGTTCCAGCGTGCCGCCCCCACCGGCAAACGCATCGCCGTGGTCGGCGCAGGTCCCGCAGGGCTGGCCTGTGCCCATCGCGCCGCGCTGCACGGGCATGACGTGGTGATCTTCGAAGCGCGGGAAAAAGCCGGCGGCCTGAATGAATACGGGATCGCCAAATACAAGCTGGTCGACGACTTCGCCCAGAAGGAACTGGATTTCCTCCTGCAGATCGGCGGCATCGAAATCCGCCATGGCCAGCGCCTGGGCGACAACCTGACCCTGAGCGAACTGCACCAGCAATTCGACTCGGTGTTCCTCGGCCTGGGCCTGGCGGCCAGCAAGCAACTCGGTTTACCCCATGAGGACGCTCCCGGCCTGCTCGCCGCCACCGACTATATCCGCGAACTGCGCCAGGCCGACGACCTGAGCCAACTGCCCCTGGCCGACCGCTGCATCGTGCTCGGCGCCGGCAATACCGCCATCGACATGGCCGTGCAAATGGCCCGGCTCGGTGCCCGTGATGTGAACCTCGTCTACCGCCGGGGCCTGGCCGATATGGGCGCCACCCACCATGAGCAGGACATCGCCAAGGCCAATCAGGTGCGCCTGCTGACCTGGGCCCAACCCGAAGCAGTCCTGCTCGACGACCAGGGCCACGTACGCGGCATGCGCTTCGCCCGCACCCGCCTGGAAAACGGCCGCCTGCAATCCACCGGAGAAACCTTCGAACTGGCCGCTGATGCCATCTTCAAGGCCATCGGCCAGGGCTTCGACAACGACGCTTTGCACGATCCCCTGGCGCAACAGCTGCACCGCGTCGGCGAGCGTATCTTCGTCGACGAACAGCTGCGCACCAGCATCCCTGGGGTCTACGCCGGCGGTGACTGCGTCAGCCTCGGCCAGGACCTCACCGTGCAGGCGGTGCAACACGGCAAGCTGGCCGCCGAAGCCATGCACGCCCAACTCATGCTGAATGTGGAGGCTGCGTAATGGCCGATCTCTCGATTGTGTTCGCCGGTATCAAGGCCCCCAACCCATTCTGGCTGGCCTCCGCGCCGCCCACCGACAAGGCCTACAACGTGGTGCGTGCGTTTGAAGCGGGCTGGGGCGGCGTGGTGTGGAAGACCCTGGGTGAAGACCCGGCGGCGGTCA
This sequence comes from Pseudomonas sp. Yb2C2, assembly GCF_052112325.1. Classification (NCBI taxonomy): domain Bacteria; kingdom Pseudomonadati; phylum Pseudomonadota; class Gammaproteobacteria; order Pseudomonadales; family Pseudomonadaceae; genus Pseudomonas; species Pseudomonas sp. Yb2C2. Next base: position 292,809 of record NZ_JAVAJK010000003.1, read on the forward strand.
ATGTGTCATCGCGCTACTCGGCGCACTACGGCGCCAACCGTGAAGTGCTGGGCATCAACAATATCGAACTGATCACCGACCGTTCCCTGGAGATCAACCTGCGGGAAATCACCCAAGTCAAAAAGGACTGGCCCGACCGCGCGCTGATCGTGTCGCTGATGGTGCCCTGCGTGGAGGAATCCTGGAAAAACATCCTGCCCCTGGTGGAAGCCACCGGCTGCGACGGTATCGAGCTGAACTTCGGCTGCCCCCACGGCATGCCCGAACGCGGCATGGGTGCGGCGGTGGGCCAGGTGCCGGAGTACGTGGAACAGGTGACGCGCTGGTGCAAGACCTATTGCTCGCTGCCGGTGATCGTCAAGCTCACGCCGAATATCACCGACATCCGCGTGGCGGCACGGGCAGCGTATCGCGGCGGTGCGGACGCGGTGTCGCTGATCAACACCATCAACTCCATCACCAGCGTGGACCTGGAACGCATGGTCGCCCTGCCGATGGTCGGCACCCAGAGCACCCACGGCGGTTACTGCGGCTCGGCGGTCAAGCCGATTGCCCTGAACATGGTTGCCGAAATCGCCCGTGACCCGCAGACCCAAGGCCTACCGATCTGCGGGATCGGCGGCATCGGCAACTGGCGCGACGCCGCGGAATTCGTCGCCCTCGGTTGCGGCGCGGTGCAGGTGTGCACGGCGGCGATGCTGCATGGTTTTCGCATCGTGGAAGAGATGAAGGATGGGCTGTCGCGATGGATGGACAGCCAGGGCTACACCAGCCTGCAAGAATTTTCCGGGCGTGCGGTGGGCAACACCACGGACTGGAAGTACCTGGACATCAATTACCAGGTGATCGCCAGGATCGACCAGGCGGCGTGCATTGGCTGTGGGCGTTGCCATATTGCCTGTGAGGACACCTCGCACCAGGCCATCGCCAGCCTGAAACAGGCGGACGGCACGCATAAATACGAAGTGATCGATGACGAGTGCGTGGGCTGCAACCTGTGCCAGATCACCTGCCCGGTGGCCGATTGCATCGAGATGGTGCCCATCGACACGGGCAAGCCGTTTTTGAATTGGACGCAGGATCCGAGGAATCCTTACCGGGAGGCGGTGTAGGCCTGTAGGCCGCTATCGGGGGCTTGCCCCCGATGAGCATGGGTATCTACACAACTTCCAGTGAATACGGAATCTATGGCAATTAGGCTTCTGTGGTGAGCGGGCTTGCCCCGCGCTGGGCTGCGTAGCAGCCCCAATAAGAACGCTGCAGTGTGCCAGACAGTTCCGGGGCTGTGTTTTGGGGCTGCTGCGCAGCCCAGCGCGGGGCAAGCCCGCTCACTACAAGGATCCATTCGCCATAACGTTTGCGCTTACGGTGCCGGCTCCACCTCCTTGAACACCAGCCCTAGGCTATCATCGTGCCGCAGGTCTATTAACGCAGGACGCAATAGATTCCCCAGGGGTAGTTAAGAGCGAACACCGTACCGGTGGTGAGCGGGCTTGTCGAATCGTCGCACCGCCCGCGCTGGGCTGCGAAGCGGCCCCAATAAGGTCACCGCAGAGTGCCAGAATCAATCGAGGTGAAGGTTTTGGGGCTGCTTCGCAACCCAGCGCGGGCGGTGCGACGATTCGACAAGCCCGCTCACCACAGAGTTATGTGTCAGCCTTTAAGAGTTGTGTAGATACCTATGCCCCGATGAGGCCCTCAGCCCCACCACAACACTCAAGGCTCCAACCCAATCCCGCGCAAAATCACACTGGTCACCGTCTGGATCGCCTTCTCGAACTGCATATCCGACAACGGCTGGTGATCATTCAAAATCTTCACCTGGTGATCAAAGTCGGCATAGTGCTGGGTCGACGCCCAGATCATGTACAGCAGGCTCGACGGCTCCACCGGCAGGATGCGTTTGTCTTCCACCCACTGGCGAATTTTCGCTTCCTTCATCTTGGCCCAGTCGTACAGGCTTTCATCCAGGGCCTCACCGAGTGTCGGCGCGCCGTGGATGATCTCGTTGGCCCAGACCTTGGAGCCATAGGGCCGCGTGCGCGAGCGCTGCATCTTGGCGCGGATATAGCTGCTGAGCACCACCCGGGGGTCATCGAAGGTTTCGAAGCTGAGGGCGTCCTGCTTCCACACTTCCAGCAGGTCGAACAGCACCGCGCTGTACAGCTCGCTCTTGGTGGTGAAGTAGTAATGCAGGTTGGAGCGCGGCAGTTGTACTTCTTCGGCGATATCGGCCATGGCAGTGCTGCCGTAGCCCTTTTCGGCGAAGATTTTCTCCGCCGCCAGCAGGATTTTCTCGACGTTGACCCGGCGAATTCCGCTCTTGTGATTGCCCATAAGGGCTCCCTGACAAAGACATGCCCCAAAGACTACCACCGCTCTAGATCGGGGCGACAGGCGCAGTCGAAACTTCGTACACTGCCCGCTCCTAACCATTGATGGGTATTGCACAATGTTGATCAAGAAAACCCTGACCACTGTCGCCCTGCTCGCCTCCCTGCTGGGTGCCTCCGCAGCATTTGCCCATGCTCATCTCAAAAGCTCCACGCCTGCGGCAGACAGCAGCGTCACCGCGCCCAAAGACCTGCGCCTGACCTTCAGCGAAGGCGTCGAAGCCACCTTCACCAAGGTGTCCCTGAGCAAGGACGGCACCGAAATCGCCATCAAAGGCCTGGAAACCCCGGACGCCGACAAGAAAACCCTGGTGGTGACACCGGCCGCCCCACTTGCGGCGGGCACCTACAAGGTGGTGTGGAATGCGGTGTCGGTCGACACCCACAAGAGCAACGGTGAGTACAGCTTCAAGGTCGGCCAATAACCCATGGCAACGCTGCTGGTGCTGTGCCGGTTCGTGCATTTCATCGTCGTGCTGTTGATGTTCGGGGCCCGTGTATTCAGGCCCTGGCTCCTCGGCGCTGAACCGCAGCCGGTGCTGGACCGGCAATTGTTGCGCATCACCCATGGGCTGGCATGGACGGCCCTCGCGTCGGGGGTGATCTGGTTGCTGTTGATTACCGCCAGCATGGCCGGTTCATGGCCGGCGGCGCTGGAACTGTCGACCGTGCAGTTGGTGCTGGGCAAGACCTTTTTTGGCCAGGTGTGGACCTGGCACCTGATCGTCAATGGCTTGCTGGTCATCGCCCTGATGACCCCGTGGAAAGCCCCGCGCCTGCCATTGCTCACACTGTTGCTGATGACTCTCGCCCCGGTCGGCCATGGCGCCATGCTCGACGGGCTGAGCGGGCAGTTGTTGATCCTCAACCAGGTGATGCACCTGATATGCGTCGGCGCATGGCTGGGTGGGTTATTGCTGCTGGTATTGATCCTCAGGCAGTCACACCGTGTTGAGCTGGCGCCTGTCCTGCGTCGTTTCAGCGGCGTGGGTTATGGCCTGGTCACCGGCTTGCTGGTGACCGGCCTGATCAATGTGCGCGTACTCACCGGACAGCTGTGGCCCACGCCGTTGTTCAGTGGTTTTGCCCTGATTCTGCTGATCAAGGTGATGCTGGTGCTGGGCATGCTGGCGCTGGCATTGTTGAACCGGTTGCGCCTTGATAGCGGCGAACAGCGGTTGGGCAGCTTGAAGGCCAGCGTGATGCTGGAATGGCTGCTCGGTGTTTGTGCAGTAGCGGTCGTTTCACTCCTTGGCACTTTGCCGCCGATGGTCCTGGCGGGCTGAATGTGGAAGGGGCAAGTCGAATCGTCGCACCGCCCCTCCCACATTGATCCTGTGCGCTCTAGATCAACCCACACCTAGTCATCGTATAACTTCTGCTTGACACACCCTGAAAACCCCGCAAATATCCGCTCCAATGTTGTACGACGACGTATAACAAATAATAAAAACAACAAATGAAAGGGAGCGTCACTGTGAGTCCATTCGCCCGCAATTCGTCCGCGCGTCTCAGTGTTATCGGCCTGTTTACCCTGCCCCTCCTCGCCCATGCCGACGGTTTCGTCGATGATGCCAAGGCCACGCTCAACCTGCGCAACGCCTACTTCAACCGCAACTTCACCAACCCGAGCAACCCCCAGGGCAAGGCCGAAGAGTGGACGCAGAGTTTTATTCTCGACGCCAAGTCCGGCTTCACCCAGGGCACCGTGGGGTTCGGCATTGATGTGCTGGGGCTGTATTCCCAGAAGCTCGATGGCGGCAAAGGCACCGGCGGTACCCAACTGTTGCCGATCCACGACGACGGCCGCCCCGCCGACAATTTCGGACGCCTGGGCGTGGCGCTGAAAACCAGGCTGTCGAAGACCGAATTGAAGGTCGGCGAATGGATGCCGGTGCTGCCGATCCTGCGCTCCGACGATGGCCGCTCGCTGCCCCAGACCTTTCGCGGCGGCCAGGTGACGTCCAGCGAAATCGCCGGCCTGACCCTCTACGGCGGCCAGTTTCGCGGCAACAGCCCGCGCAACGACGCGAGCATGGAAGACATGTTCATGAACGGCAAAGCCGCGTTCACCTCCGATCGCTTCAACTTCGGCGGCGGCGAATACACCTTCAACGACAAGCGCACCCAGGTCGGCGTGTGGTACGCCGAGCTGGCCGATATCTACCAGCAGCAGTACTTCAACCTGACCCACAGCCAGCCCGTGGGCGACTGGACCTTGGGGGCCAACCTGGGTTTCTTCAACGGCAAGGAAGACGGCAGCGCCCTGGCCGGCGACCTCGACAACAAGACCGTGTTCGCCCTGCTCTCGGCCAAGTACAACGGCAACACCTTCTACGTGGGCCTGCAAAAACTCACCGGCGACAGCGTGTGGATGCGCGTCAACGGCACCAGCGGTGGCACCCTGGCCAACGACAGCTACAACGCCAGCTACGACAACGCCAAGGAAAAATCCTGGCAGGTGCGGCATGACTTCAACTTCGTGGTACTCGGCGTGCCGGGGCTGACCCTGATGAACCGCTATATCAGCGGCAGCAACGTGCACACCGGGGCGATCACCGATGGCAAGGAATGGGGGCGCGAATCGGAACTGGCCTACACCGTGCAGAGCGGTGCGTTGAAGAACCTCAACGTGAAGTGGCGCAACTCGACCATGCGTCGAGATTTCAGCAACAACGAGTTCGACGAAAACCGGATCTTTATCAACTATCCAATCTCCCTGCTGTAGAACCTAGTCTCCCAGCCCCAGAAAATCCCCTGTGGGAGGGGGCTTGCTCCCGATGGCGGTGGGTCAGTAACAGATGCATTCACTGGCACGCCCTCATCGAGGGCAAGCCCCCTCCCACAGTTTGAATCTCACTCATCTGGAAGAACGTTGACAACCTGGGGGATCCCTAACAATACTTCGGCATAGTCATACGACAACCTACAACAAAAATTTGGAATCCCCATGACCACGACCACCCCCACTCCCTTCAACCGCCTGCTGCTCACCGGTGCCGCCGGCGGCCTCGGCAAAGTCCTGCGCGAACGCCTGCGTCCCTACACCCAGGTGCTGCGCCTGTCGGACATCGCCAGCATGGCCCCGCCGGTGGATGCCTCGGAAGAAGTCCAGCCCTGCGACCTCGCCGACAAACAAGCGGTGCACCACCTGGTGGAAGGCGTCGACGCCATCCTGCACTTCGGCGGTGTATCGGTGGAGCGTCCGTTTGAAGAAATCCTCGGCGCCAATATCAGCGGTACCTTCCATATCTACGAAGCCGCACGCCGCCATGGGGTAAAACGTGTGATCTTCGCCAGTTCCAACCATGTGATCGGCTTTTACAAGCAGACCGAAACCATCGACGCCCACTCCCCACGCCGCCCCGACAGCTACTACGGCCTGTCCAAGTCCTACGGCGAAGACATGGCGAGCTTCTACTTCGACCGCTACGGCATCGAGACCGTGAGCATCCGTATCGGCTCCTCGTTCCCAGAACCGCAGAACCGCCGGATGATGCACACCTGGCTGAGCTTCGACGACCTGACCCAACTGCTCGAACGCGCGCTGTATACGCCGAACGTCGGTCACACGGTGGTCTACGGCATGTCGGATAACCTCGACACCTGGTGGGACAACCGCTACGCCGCGCACCTGGGCTACGCCCCGAAAGACAGCTCCGAAGTCTTCCGCGCCCAGGTCGAAACCCAGCCACCGGTAGCCGCCGATGACCCGGCCAAGGTCTATCAGGGTGGGGCGTTCTGCGCCGCCGGGCCGTTCGGTGACTGAGTTCACACCAACCCAAGGGAATGAGTGGCCATGACTGCTGAATTGATCGTCGACGCCCGCAATGCCGTGGGCGAATGCCCGGTGTGGGTGCCCGAGGAAAACGCCCTGTACTGGGTGGATATCCCCAACGGCGGCCTGCAAAAATGGAGCGCCGCCAGCGGCCACGTTGCCGCCTGGAAAGCCCCGCAGATGCTTGCCTGCATTGCCCGCACCACGGCGGGCAACTGGGTCGCCGGGATGGAAACCGGTTTCTTCCAACTCACGCCGCACAACGACGGCAGCCTCGATACCACGCCGTTGGCCAGTGTCGAGCATCCACGCCCGGACATGCGCCTGAACGACGGCCGTTGCGACCGCCAGGGCCGTTTCTGGGCCGGCAGCATGGTGCTGAACATGGGCGCGAATGCGGCCGAAGGCATCCTCTATCGCTATGCATCGGGTTCGGCCCCCCACGCCCATCTGGACGGTTTTATCACCCTCAACGGCCTGGCCTTCAGCCCCGATGGCCGCACGATGTATGCCTCGGATTCGCACCCGCTGGTCCAGCAGATCTGGGCCTTCGACTACGACATCGACACCGGCACGCCGTCCAACCGTCGCGTGTTCGTCGACATGCACAACTTCCTCGGCCGCCCCGACGGCGCCGCCGTGGACGCCGATGGCTGCTACTGGATCTGCGCCAACGACGCCGGCCTGATCCACCGCTTCACCCCCGACGGGCGCCTGGACCGCTCCCTCACCGTACCGGTGAAAAAACCCACCATGTGCGCCTTCGGCGGCAGCCGCCTGGACACCCTGTTCGTCACCTCGATCCGTGACGACCAGAGTGAACAGTCAGTGTCCGGCGGCGTGTTCGCCCTCAACCCCGGTGTCACCGGATTGCCGGAGCCCCGCTTCATCCTTTAGCTGCATCGCTGTGCCTTGAATACAACAATAACAACACAGGAGTGACCTCCCATGGACTTCAAACGCACCTTGCTCGCCGCCGCAGTCTTTACCCTCAGCAGCGCCGCCCAGGCACTGGAAATCAAGTTCGCCGACATCCACCCCGCCGGCTACCCCACCGTCGTCGCCGAAGAAAACATGGGCAAGGCCCTGACCAAGGAAAGTAACGGCGAACTGACCTTCAAGTACTTCCCCGGCGGCGTGCTGGGCTCCGAGAAGGAAGTGGTCGAACAGGCCCAGGTCGGCGCCGTGCAGATGACCCGCGTCAGCCTCGGCATCGTCGGGCCGGTGGTGCCGGACGTGAACGTGTTCAACCTGCCGTTCGTGTTCCGCGACCAGGCGCATATGCGCAAGGTTATCGACGGCGAGATCGGCGACGAGATTCTCGCCAAGATCACCGACTCCGAGTTCGGCCTGGTGGCCCTGGCCTGGATGGACGGCGGCACACGCAACCTCTACACCAAGAAGCCGGTGCGCAAGATCGAAGACCTCAAAGGCATGAAGATCCGCGTGCAAGGCAACCCGCTGTTCATCGACGCCTTCAACGCGATGGGCGCCAACGGCATTGCAATGGACACCGGCGAGATCTTCAGCGCCCTGCAGACCGGGGTGATCGACGGCGCGGAGAACAACCCGCCGACCCTGCTGGAACACAACCACTTCCAGAACGCCAAGTACTACACCCTCACCGAGCACCTGATCCTGCCCGAGCCCATCGTGATGTCGAAAATCACCTGGAACAAGCTCACCCCGGCGCAACAGGTCATGGTCAAAAACGCCGCCAAGGCCGCCCAGGCCGATGAGCGCGCGCTGTGGGATGCCAAGTCCGCCAGCAGTGAGGAAAAACTCAAAAAGGCCGGCGTCGAGTTCATCACCGTCGACAAAAAGCCCTTCTATGACGCCACCGCAGCGGTTCGCGCCAAGTACGGCGCGCCGTACGCCGACATCATCGCGCGCATCGACGCCGTTCAATAACCTCTCCTGCCTCTCGCAAAAGGCCCGGCGCGGTCTGCACCGCCGCGCCCGGTTACGGTGAACGCCATGAAGAATCTACTGCTGCGCATCAACGACCGCATCTACATGACCTGCATCTGGGTCGCCGGCCTCTCGGTTCTCGGCGTCGCACTGATCATCCCCTGGGGCATCTTCGCCCGCTACATCCTCGGCACCGGCTCCAGCTGGCCGGAACCCACCGCCATCCTGCTGATGCTGGTGTTCACCTTTATCGGCGCCGCCGCCAGCTACCGCGCCGGCGCGCATATGTCGGTGGCCATGGTCACGGACCGCCTGCCGCCCGCCCAGCGCCGCATCGTCGGCATCCTGTCGCAACTGCTGATGGGCACCATCTGCCTGTTCATGGCGATCTGGGGCACCAAGCTGTGCGTGTCCACCTGGAACCAGTTCATGAGCGCCATCCCGACCCTGCGCGTGGGCATCACCTATATGCCGATTCCGATTGGCGGGCTGCTGACCCTGATCTTCGTGGTGGAAAAACTCCTGCTCGGTGACCAGAGCAACCGGCGCGTGGTGCGCTTCGACCTGGTGGAAGAAAGCGAAGGGGCTGCCTGATATGGACGCATTGATTCTGCTGGGCAGCTTTATCGCCTTGATCCTGATCGGCATGCCGGTGGCCTACGCCCTGGGTTTGTCGGCGCTGATTGGCGCGTGGTGGATCGACATCCCGTTCCAGGCCCTGATGATTCAGGTGGCGGGCGGGGTGAACAAATTTTCGCTGATGGCGATTCCGTTCTTCGTGCTGGCGGGGGCGATCATGGCCGAGGGCGGCATGTCGCGGCGGCTGGTGGCGTTTGCCGGGGTGCTGGTGGGGTTTGTGCGCGGTGGCCTGTCGCTGGTGAACATCATGGCCTCGACGTTCTTTGGCGCCATCTCCGGCTCGTCGGTGGCCGACACCGCCTCGGTCGGCTCGGTGCTGATCCCGGAAATGGAGCGCCGTGGCTACCCACGGGAATTTGCCACCGCCGTCACCGTCAGCGGTTCGGTGCAGGCGCTGTTGACCCCGCCCAGCCATAACTCGGTGCTCTACTCCCTGGCGGCGGGCGGCACGGTGTCCATCGCCTCGCTGTTCATGGCCGGCGTGGTGCCCGGCTTGCTGATGAGCGCGTGCCTGATGGTGCTGTGCCTGATCTTCGCGAAAAAACGCAACTACCCCAAGGGCGAAGTCATCCCCTTGAAACAGGCCCTGAAAATCTGCGCCGACGCGCTGTGGGGCCTGATGGCCATGGCGATCATCCTCGGCGGCATTCTTTCGGGCATTTTCACCGCCACCGAGTCCGCCGCGATTGCCGTGCTGTGGGCGTTCTTCGTGACCATGTTCATCTACCGCGACTACAAATGGAGCGAGCTGCCCAAGCTGATGCACCGCACGGTGCGCACCATTTCCATCGTGATGATCCTGATCGCCTTCGCCGCCAGCTTCGGCTACATCATGACCCTGATGCAGATCCCGGCAAAAATCACCACGCTGTTCCTGACCCTGTCGGACAACCGCTACGTGATCCTGATGTGCATCAACGCCATGCTGCTGTTGCTCGGCACGGTGATGGACATGGCACCGCTGATCCTGATCCTCACGCCAATCCTGCTGCCGGTGGTGCTCGGTATCGGCGTCGACCCGGTGCACTTCGGCATGATCATGCTGGTTAACCTCGGCATTGGCTTGATTACGCCGCCGGTGGGTGCGGTGCTGTTCGTGGGTGCGGCGGTGGGCAAGGTGAGTATCGAGAAGACCGTGAAAGCGCTGCTGCCGTTTTACGCCGTGCTGTTCCTGGTGCTGTTAGCGGTGACTTACATTCCGGCGCTGTCGTTGTGGCTGCCAAGCGTGGTGTTGTGAAGATGATTGAACTTGAAGACCACCTGACCCACCTCACCGTGAATCCGGCCGTGGGCGGCAGCCTCGTCAACTGGACGGTGCGCGCCACCGGGCAGCCGCTGCTGCGCCATAACGATGAGCAGGCGATCCATACCGGTTTGCCCGGCAAGCTGGCGTGCTATCCGTTGGTGCCCTGGTCCAACCGCATTGCCCACGGCGGTTTCGACAACCCCGACGGTTGGCTCGCGCTCACGCCCAACAGCCTCACCGATCCGCTGCCGATCCATGGCTCGGCCTGGCAACAGGCGTGGCAGGTGGTCAGCCAGTCGGCGGATGAAGTGGTGCTGGAGGCACTGTGCGAGACGCCGTTTGCCTATCGCGCCGAGCAGCGGATTCGCCTGAGTGACGGAGCGTTAAGTATTGAACTGCGGGTGACCCATCTGGCCGAAACAGCGGCGTGGCACGGCCTGGGCTTGCATCCGTACTTTCCGCGCCGGCCGGGTACCCGGTTGCAGGCCAGGGCCGCACAGGTGTGGATGAGTGACGCGTCCAAGCTGCCGACGGGGTTGGCGCCGGTGCCGGGCGAGTGGGACTTCCAGGCATTGAAGCCCCTGCCCGAAGGCCTGGTGGACAATGGTTTCTGCCAATGGGATGGCTATTGCCGGATCGAACAGCCGGACCTGGGCTACGCGCTGGAATGCCAGGCCAGCGGGGCCGATTACTTCCTGCTGTACTGCCCGCCGGGGCTGGGGTTCTTTTGCATCGAGCCGGTGAGCCATCCGGTGAATGCTCATCACCTGGCGGGACGGCCGGGCCTGAAACTGCTGGAACACAATCAGTCGGTCCAACTCAATTTCAACCTGAAATACACCCCCCTGTAGGAGCGAGCTTGCTCGCGAAAAACCTCAGGGCAACGCGGGGCATCAGGCGCCCCGCGTTATCGTTGACGATCTTCGCGAGCAAGCTCGCTCCTACAGGGATCAGCGTCATGCTCAAGGTGGAGAGTTTTTCAGCCGCCCAGCCGTGTCGATACTCACGACAACCGACAACCCCGGCCGCAACCGTTCGCTCTCGGCCTGATCCGGGTCCACGGTGATCCGCACCGGCACGCGTTGGGCAATCTTCACAAAGTTGCCCGTCGCGTTGTCCGCTTGCAACAGGCTGAACTCCGAGCCCGTGGCTGGGGAGATATGCTGCACCGTGCCGTGAAACCTGCGGTGGTTGAGCGCATCCACGGTGAAAGTCACCGGCTGGCCGACCTGCACATTGTCCATCTGGGTTTCCTTCATGTTGGCGATCACCCACAGCTGCTTCGGCACCAGCGCCATCAACTGCGCGCCGGAGTTGACGTAGGCCCCCAGGCGCACGCCAATCTGCCCCAACTGCCCGTCACGGGGCGCCGTAATGCGGGTGTTGGACAGGTCGATCCGCGCCAGCTCCACCGCCGCCTCGGCACTGGCCACCGCCGCTTCCAGGGAGCCGCGATTGACGATCACCGTCTGCAAATCCTGCCGCGCGATTTCCAGGCTGGCCTGGGCCTGGGCCACGGCGGCGATGGTCTGGGCATTGGCGGCGCGGGTCACGTCCAGCTCGCGCCGGGACACCGAACCGTCGCTGATCAGCTCTTCGTTGCGGCGCAGGTCGGCGGTGCTTTTGCGCGCCTGGGCCTGGCTGTCCACCAGTGCGGCCTGGCGCAGCTTGATGGTGGCTTCGGCACTGTTGCGTTGCTGCACCACATTGGCCAGCGCGGCCTTCTGCACCGCCAGTTGCGCCAGGGCCTGGTCGAGGCGCTGCTTGTAGATACGGTCATCCAGGCGCACCAGCAGGTCGCCGGCCTTGACGTACTGGAAGTCCTGCACCGGCACCTCGAACACATAGCCGCTGAGCTGCGGGCCGATAATGGTCACCTGGCCGCGCACCAGAGCGTTCTCGGTGGTTTCCACCGCGCTGCTGAACGGCGGCAATTGCCAGGCATACAGCACGATCAGCACGCCGACGATGGCAATCGCGGCAAAGCCCAGGGACGAGAAGATGCGCACGCGCAATGAGCGCGGCTCGGTAACCGTGGCGCCGGGCGGCGTGGTGCCTTCCGGGGTGGCGGCGATGGCGTTGGTGGTCGTGGTGGTGGGTTCGGTCATGAAGTAGCGCCGCTGGGTTGAACGGGAGTGGCTGCCTTGGTGGTACTCATCAGCCACAGACTGCGGATAAAGATCCAGATCATGGTCAGGATCGCGATAATCGCGATCAGCATGAACACATCGTTGTAGGCCATGACATTGGCCTCGCGGGTCGCCGCCGTGGCCAGGCTGCGGATGCCCATGAGGTTACGCAGTTCCGGGTCGGCGACGATACCGCCATAGGCCGACCCGCCGCTCTGCACCCGTGCGGCCACACGCGGGTCGAGCAGCGTCAGGTGCTCGACGATCATGCTGGAATGATACTTCTCGCGCACGATCTGGAAGGTCCCGAGCAAAGCCGCGCCGATCAGGCCGCCGAGGTTCTGGCAAATCCCGAACATCACCGAAAAGCTCACCAGGTTACGCGGGTTGGCCAGCACGTTTTTGGTCCCCAGCACCATGGTCGGCCCCAGGAAGAAGGTGCCACCGAAGCCTAGCAGGAACTGACTGATGTACAGGTTCTGCGGACGCGTGAGGTTGCTGGAGAAACTGTCCATCACCGAGCCGGTGGCCATCAGCGCCAGGGAGATGACCAACGGCATTAAAAGGTGCGCCGGGTTGATCGTCAGCGCACTGACCACCAGCCCGCTGATCGCGCCGGCCAGCATCACCACGTACAGCGTATGCATCTGCTGGTAGCTCATGTTCAGCATCTGCATGAACCCCACCGCACCGGTGGACTGCTCCGACAGCACCATGCGAATCAGGATCACCGCCAACGCCAGGCGGATCATGGTGCCGCTGCCCAGCCAGCGGGTCATCAGCATCGGGTTGGCGCGGTTATGCTCGATGGCCAGGCCGGCCATGATCAGCACCAGGGAACAGGCCGAGGCCACGCCGATCCACGGCGCTTCCAGCCACCAGTCGATACGCCCCAGGGACAACACCGCACACAGCAGCGCGACACCGCTGGCGAGAATGGCGAAGGTGACGAAGTCGAGTTTTTCAAAGGTCTTGAAGCGGTCGCCGGGAGGCAGTTTGAGCAGGAATACACAACCCAGGCAGATCAGCGCCAGGCCCAGTTCGAACAGGTAAAGCCCGCGCCATTCGGCGATCTGCAACAAGTCCTCGGAGAACAGCCGCGCCAGGGGCAACGCCAACTGCGCCGTGCCCAGCCCCAGCACCAGGGATTTCAACCGCCACTTGGCCGGGAACGCCTGGATCATGTAATACAAGCCCAACGAACTCAGCGCCGCGCCGACCATGCCGTGGGCGGCCCGTACGGCGATGGCCGAGTTGAGGTCGTTGACGAACAAGTGGCCGAAGGTCACCAGCGCATACAGCACCAGGAACACCTCGGTAAACGCGCGCAGGCCGAATTGCTGGCGGAACTTCACCAGCAGCAGGTTCATGCATACGTTGGTCATCACATAGGCGGCGGGCAGCCAGGCCATTTCCGCGGTGGTCGCACCGAGGGCGCCTTGCAGGTATTGCAGGTTGGCGATCACCAGCGCGTTGCCAAGGCCACCGGTGATTGCCACCAGCACGCCGACCATCGCAAACAGCCAGCGCTTGTGCGTCGGATGCAGCGGCGTCGACGGCGAGCCCGGCAGGCTCGGGCGCTCGTGGGGTTCCCAAGGGCGGGGGGTGTATTTGTCCATTCGATGACCTAGATGAGCCGACGGGTGACGTCGGTAAAACCACTACTCAGAGTAGTAAACCTGAGCGGGGTTCATCTTGCCATCTTGGGCGCGTCGGTCAGCGCCCATCTTGCCACTCATGCGCTGCTTTCTTTACTCGATGGCAGGGATGCCATTATCTCAGCGCGGCACGTTTCCAATATTTCATCCGCCAGGGCCGAGTCATCCGGACACGCCCGCGACAGCATGACCGCACCGATTGCATGGGCCAGCAGGTCGATCATTTTCGCGCGGACCTCTTGCCTGGGCACATCCACACCCGCCGTGTACTTGTCCTCGAGTGCTGCAAGCGTGTTTTCAACGCCACTGGCAAAGGTTGCCTTCAGATCATCTGACTGACGGGCCGCGTCACCACACAGGGCTGCCATGGTGCACCCCTCTCCCCTGCCGTCTCTGTGATCCCTGGACACGTACAGGTTCACAAAGCCCGGAATGTCCAGATCGGAGCTATTCGACAGGGACTTTGCCAGGCTATTTTCCGCTGCTTCGGCCATCAAGTCGGCCTTGGAGCCGAAGTGTTTGTAGAAGCCTCCCTGGGTAAAACCCGCAGTAGCCATGAGTTCTGCCACACCCACACCGTCATAGCCACGCTCACGAAACAGCTCTGACGCCGTCTCCACAATATGAGCTCGGTTGGCGAGTGATTGTGTCTTGGTGATCTTCATTTCGCGCCCCTGGGACTCCTGAACAATGGCCTGACTATACTCTGATGTCGATCACAATCAAAACTGTTGACAGTTTTGATTGTGATCGACATCATAAAACCACCAGCGCATGTCTCTGCGGCTGTACGGCGCGGATCGCCGTCTCTGATCATCCTGAACAATCAAGAGCATCTACTTATGAGCACCCCAGAAACCGTACTGATTACCGGCGCCTCAACAGGCATTGGCGCGACCTACGCCGAGCGTTTTGCCCAACGTGGGCACAATCTCGTGCTGGTAGCCCGCGATAAAGGCCGGCTGGACGCACTGGCCTCGCAGCTGCGTGAGAAACACGCGGTGTCCATTGACGTGATCCAGGCCGACCTGACTCAAACCGGTGACCTGGCCCGCGTCGAAGCACGCCTGCGTGACGACGCCAGTATCGGCATCCTGGTGAACAATGCGGGCGCCGCCCTCTCCGGCAGCTTCATCGAGCAATCCATCGACAGCGTTACCAACCTGGTCGCGCTCAACACCACCGCCCTGGTGCGACTCGCCAGCGCCATCGCTCCACGCCTGGTACACGCCGGTAACGGCGCGATTATCAACATTGGCTCGGTGGTGGGGCTGGCACCGGAATTCGGCATGAGCGTCTACGGTGCAACCAAGGCGTTCGTGCTGTTTCTATCCCAGGGGCTGAGCCTCGAACTCTCGCCCAAGGGCGTCTACGTGCAAGCCGTTCTTCCAGCCGCCACTCGCACGGAAATCTGGGATCGCGCGGGCATCGACATCAATACCCTGAGCGAAATCATGAGCGTGGACGAGTTGGTCGATGCTGCGCTGGTCGGTTTTGATCGTCGCGAGCCGGTGACCATTCCGCCATTGCAAGACGCCGCCCGCTGGGATGCCCTGCAAGCCGCCCGCCAGGGTTTGCTGTCAGAGATTCGCCAATCGGTCGTCGCCGAGCGCTATCAAGCCAAGGCGTGATTGTCACGTATAGCCATGGGAACTGAACGATGAAAGCCTTCCTGATCGACCGTTACGGCAAGCATCAAGGACGCCTTGCCGAGGTACCGGACCCGGAACCGGGCATCCACGACGTACTGGTCAAGGTACATGCCAGCAGCGTCAACCAGCTGGACTCGAAGATCAGCAAGGGTGAATTCAAACTGATCCTGCCGTACACATTCCCGCTGATCATGGGCAACGACCTGGCCGGCGTCGTCGTTCGCGTAGGGTCAGGCGTGCGCACCTTCAAGCCCGGTGACGAGGTCTACGCGCGCCCGCCCGACGCGCGCATCGGTGGCTTTGCCGAGCTGATCGCGATTAAGGAAAGTGCCCTCGCACTGAAACCCAAAAACACCAGCATGGAACAAGCCGCCGCCCTGCCCCTGGTGGCACTGACCGCCTGGCAGGTGCTGGTTGAAACAGCCCGCGTGAAGAAGGGGCAAAAAGTCTTTATCCAGGCGGGCTCCGGTGGTGTCGGCAGCATTGCCATCCAGCTTGCAAAACACCTGGGGGCTTTCGTTGCCACCACGACCAGCACCGCCAACGTGGATTGGGTCAAGGCGTTGGGAGCAGACGTCGTCATCGACTATACGCAGCAGAATTTCGAAAACGTCTTGCGTGACTACGACGTCGTCTTGAACAGCCTCGGCCCCGCCGAACTGGAAAAATCCCTGCGCATTCTCAAACCGGGTGGGCAGCTCATCTCCATCTCGGGGCCACCGACCGCCGAGTTCGCACGCGAGCAAAAGCTGTCCTGGGGACTCGGTTGGATCATGCGCCTGTTAAGCAGCGGCATACGCAGAAAAGCCCGCAGGCAGGGCGTCGACTATGGGTTCGTGTTCATGCGTGCGAGCGGTGCGCAATTGCAGAAAATCACCGCGCTCGTCGAGTCCGGCGCTATCACACCGGTGATCGACCGAACCTTCCCTCTCGAGGCAACGGCTGAGGCCTTGAGCTACGTCGAACGGGGCAGAGCCAAGGGCAAGGTGGTGATCAAGGTCCTATGACTAAGCCCACCCAACGCTCAAGCTGATGGCGATGCAGACTTGTCCCCCGTGAGGGTGCGAAGCGCCCCCAGCGCGGGACAAGCCCGCTCACCACATCAGCGGCCTGCCACAGTGGATCTCATGGGCATCCACAAGCGCATTTCAAATCAGATCCAACCGAGCCAGCTCCAGTAAGTCGCCGCAAACACCAACATCAACCCATACCCGATCAACGTCACCAGGATCCCCACCTTGGCAAACTGCCGCGCCGTAAACGTCCCCGTCCCCAGGCACACCATGTTCTGCGGCGCATTGATCGGCAGGATAAACCCGTAGCTCATCACAAACCCCAACAGCATGGTCATGCCCAAGCGGTTGAACTCCCCCGGCAAGGTCTGCAGCACCGCAATCAATATCGGCAACAACGCCGAAGTCAGCGCCGTGGCGCTGGCAAAGCCCAGGTGGATCACAATCAGAAACGCCCCCAGGATCGCAAACACCCCCAGCGGCCCGACCTGATCCAGGCCGGTGTGCGCCACCACCTGGGACCCCAGCCATTGCCCGGCCTGGGTGGTCAGCAATGCGGTACCGAGGCTGATGCCCACGCCAAACACGATCACCGTGCCCCACGGAATGCGCGATTGCACATCTTTCCAGGTCATCACCCCGATGCCCGGCAGCAGCAGGAACACCAACCCGGCATAGGTGGTCGAGGTGGTGTCGAACGGGTGCAGGCGCCCTTCCGTGGCCCATGCCAACAGCAGCAGCACCGACACCGTCAGCAAACGTTTCTGCGGGCCGGTCATCGGGCCGATGTCCACCAGGGACTGGGCCACGGCCTCCTTGCCACCGGGGATGCTGTCGGTTTCCGGCGGCAGCAGCTTGATCACCAGGAACAGCAACACCGCCGACATGATCACCGCCCACGGCGCGCCGGCGATCAGCCAGTCGATCCACGACACGCGCTGGCCGAGCATCTTGTCCATAAAGCCCACGGTCAGCAGGTTTTGCGCGGCGGCGGTCTGGATGCCGACGTTCCAGATGCTGGTGCCCTGGGCCACCACGATCATCAGGCCGGCGGCGATGTTGGAGCGCTTGTCCACGCCAAATGCGGCGACCACGCCCATCATGATCGGCACCACACAGGCGCTGCGCGCCGTGGCGCTGGGCACCACGAGGCTGAGCAGGATCGTCACCGCAATCGCCCCGAGCAGAATGCCCCGCGTGCTGGTGCCGACGCGGGTCAGGGTCACCAGGGCGATGCGCCGGTCCAGGCCGGTGTGGGTCATGGCCGCCGCAATGAACAACGCGCCCGCCACCAGGGCCAGTGCCGGGTTGGAAAAGCCGGTAAGCGCCATGCTGATGGCCGGGCTGGAGCCGATCAGGTGCGTGGGGTCTTGCAGCGACGGCGCGGTGCCGAGCAAAAACGCCATGAGCGAGGTGATCATGATCGCGCTGGCTTCATAGGACACCGCCTCGGTGATCCACACCACCACCGCAAACGCGAGGATCGCCAGCATGCGCTGCCCGGCCACCGGCAGGTCGGCGGGCAGCGGCAACAGCAGCACGCCGACCATCACCAGTACGCCGATCACCAGGCCCAGGGGCAACTTGAAAGAGGCTGCGGTTGTTGCGGGGGCGTTCATGGCGGGCTCCGTCGGGCTCTGAATCAGGGAGGCAGCATGGGGCAAAGCGCCGCAACAGGTGTTGACGGGTATCAACACCCTAGGTCAATAACTGGCTCAATACCGCCCGCAACTTGCCGGGCTTGAGCGGTTTGTTCAGCAACGGCGCGTCCAGGCGGCGCAGCGCGCGGCGGCACTGGTCAGTGCGGTCGGCGGTGATGATCACGGCGGGGATGTTCTGCGCGAAATGCTCGCGCAAGTGCTTGACCACCGCACAGCCCACCACCCCATGGTCAAGGTGGTAGTCGGCGAGGATCAGCTCCGGCGCCCTGCCCTGCAACGCCAGCAACGCCCCGGCCTGGTCGGTGGCGGTAATTACCTCGCAGCCCCACTGCCCCAGCAGCGCGCGCATGCTGTCGAGGATGCTCACCTCGTTGTCGATCACCAGCAGGCGCCTTCCCGGCAGCGGGTTGCCCGTGCTCGGTTGCGCCGGCAGTTGGCTGATCGCCAGGGGCATCTCGTCGCTGATGGGCACCTCGATACTGAACATCGAGCCGCGCCCCGGCCACGAACGGACTGCCACCGGGTAGCCGAGGATCTCGGCGATGCGCTCGACAATCGCCAGACCCAGCCCTACGCCTTTGCGGTCCGAGGCACGGCCGACGTCGAGCTGGTTGAACTCGAGGAAGATCGCGTCGAGGCGGTCGGCCGCGATGCCGCGCCCGGTGTCCCACACCTCCAGGCGCAGGCGATCGCCACGGCGGCGCGCGCCGAGCAGGATGCAGCCCTCGTCGGTGTAGCGACAGGCGTTGCTGAGGAAGTTGCGCAGGATCCGCGTCACCAGGCGCAGGTCGGTGCGAATCGCATAATGGCCGGTACGCGCGCGCAGGTTCAGCCCGGCCGCCAGCGCCACCGACTGGAACTCCGAGACCAGCGGCGCAAACAGCTCATCCAGGCGATACAGCGCCACATCGGGCTTGACCGCCGCCTGGTCGAGCCGCGAAATATCCAGCAGGTCGGTGAGCAAATCCTCGGCGCCTTCCAGGGCCTGGTGCGTACGTTCCACCAGCACTTGTTCGACGCTGGGCAGCTTGCGCTCGCGCAAGGTGGAGATCAGCAGTCGCGCGGCGTTGAGCGGCTGCAACAGGTCATGGCTGGCGGCGGCGAGGTATTTGTCCTTGCTGCGGTTGGCGGCCTCGGCGGCATCGCGGGCGTCACGCAGCTCCTGCTCGACCTGCTCGCGCTGGGCGATCTGCTGTTGCAGGTTGCGGTTGGCTTCCAGCAGTTCATCGGTGCGCGCCGCCACGCGCTGCTCCAGCTCATCGTTGAGACGGATATAGCGGTTGCGCTCGGCCTCCAACTCGTCGAGACGCGCGGTGAGTTCCGGGTAGTGGCTCTTGCGCGCCGAGTGATTACCCAGGCCCAACAGACCGGCGAGGGCCTGTTGCTGGTCGTCAGAGCGCTTCGCCATACACCACCTCGACATCACGCTGGCTGGACTCGCGCGGGTTGGTGAGGATGCACGGGTCGTGCATCGCATGCTGGGACAGGAACGGAATGTCCGCCACGCGCACGCCATGCAGGCCGAGGGTTTCATGGAAGCCGATGGCGTGTTTCAGGGCAATCAGGTGTTCCACCAGGCGCCCACAGATCTGTCGGTGGTTGAGACCACGGCAATCGATGCCGAAGGTCTCGGCAATCACCTTGAAGCGCTCCGGCGCCGAGTTGTAGTTGAACGCCACCACGTGTTCCACCAGCACCGCGTTGCACAAGCCATGGGGCAGGTCGAGAAACCCGCCGAGGCTGTGGGACATGGCATGCACCGCGCCGAGGATCGCATTGGAGAACGCCAACCCCGCCTGCATGCTGCCGAGCATGATCTTCTCGCGCAGGGCAATGTCACCGGGGTTGGCGATCATCTGCACCAGGTTGCCGTTGATCAGGCGCATGGCTTCCAGCGCATGGGGGTCGGTCAGCGGGCCATGGCCGGTGGACACGAACGCCTCGATCGCATGCACCAGCGCGTCGATGCCAGTACAGGCGGACAGGAACGGGTCCATGCTCGCCGTGGTTTCCGGGTCGATCAGCGACACATCCGGCACCACCGCCTTGCTGACGATGGAGAACTTCATGCGTTCCTGCTGGTTGGAAATGATCACGAACTGCGAGACATCCGCCGAGGTGCCGGCGGTGGTGGGGATCAGGATCAGTGGCGGGCTCGGCACGCGGATGGTGTCCACGCCTTCGAACTCGAGGATGCAGCGCCCATGGGCGACCACAATGCCGATGGCCTTGCCGCAGTCCATGGGGCTGCCGCCGCCGATGGCCACGATCACGTCGCAATGGTTTTCCCGGTACACCTCGGCACCGAGCATCACTTCCTCGACGCGCGGGTTGGGCGACACGGCGCTGTACAGGCAGTAGTCGATGCCGATGGCCTGCAGGCTGGCTTCCACATCGGCGACCCATCCGGCGGCGATCACACCGGGGTCGCTGACCACCAGGACCTTGCGCGCACCAAAGGTCTTGGCGTAGTTACCGACGTTGTGCCGACAGCCGGCACCGAAGATGATTTCAGGCGAGACGAATTTACGCAGGAGGCTCAGATTGGGGCTCATTGGAAAGCCTGTTGTTATTATTTTTGGGAGATGCGCTCCACACTAACCCATTCGCAGGCGTTTGCAATCAGACCAAAGGGTCATTCCCAATAGGGCACCGGCCAGCGCGAGGCTGGCCGGAGATGGATCAGCGGCTGGCGAAGTACATGGTCACTTCGAAGCCGATACGCAGGTCGGTGAAGGCGGGTTTGGTCCACATGGGGAGAGTCCTCTTGTTGTGCCGGAAGATTCCGGTAAGGGCATTAATGCATGGGGGGATGGGGGTGCGCATGCTACTTTCGAAGTAAATGCCGCACTGCATTAGTCGCGAATGTACAGGGAGCAAAATGTGGGAGGGGCGGTGCGACGATTCGACTTGCCCCCTCCCACACTTGATCGCATTTCAAGTTGGAATCAGAAGAAACCCAATGGATTGATGTCGTAGCTCACCAACAGGTTCTTGGTCTGCTGGTAGTGATCGAGCATCATCTTGTGGTTCTCACGCCCCACGCCCGATTTCTTGTAGCCGCCAAACGCCGCATGCGCCGGGTACAGGTGATAACAGTTGGTCCACACGCGGCCGGCCTTGATCGCCCGGCCCATGCGGTAGGCGCGGTTGATGTCGCGGGTCCACAGCCCGGCGCCGAGGCCGAATTCGCTGTCGTTGGCAATCGCCAGGGCTTCGGCTTCGTCCTTGAAGGTGGTGATACCCACCACCGGGCCGAAGATTTCTTCCTGGAACACACGCATCTTGTTGTGGCCCTTGAGCAGGGTCGGCTGGATGTAGTAACCGCTGGACAGGTCGCCCTCCAGGCGCTCGGCCGCGCCGCCGGTGAGCAGCTCGGCGCCCTCTTCCTGGGCGATCTTGAGGTAGGAGAGGATCTTGTCGTATTGCTGTTCGGACGCCTGGGCGCCGACCATGGTCTCGGTGTCCAGCGGGTTGCCGCGCTTGATCTTGACGATCTTCTTCATCACCACTTTCATGAAGTCGTCGTAGATCGACTCCTGCACCAGCGCCCGCGACGGGCAGGTGCACACTTCGCCCTGGTTGAAGAACGCCAGCACCAGGCCTTCGGCGGCTTTTTCGATGAACTGCGGCTCAGCCTGCATGATGTCTTCGAAGAAGATGTTCGGCGACTTGCCGCCTAGTTCCACGGTGGAGGGAATGAGGTTCTCGGCGGCCGCATGCATGATGTGCGCACCGATGGGGGTCGAGCCGGTGAACGCGATCTTGGCAATGCGCTTGCTGGTGGCCAGCGCCTCCCCGGCTTCGCGGCCAAAGCCCTGGACGATATTCAGCACGCCCGGTGGCAGCAGGTCATTGATCAACTCGGCAAACACCATGATCGACAGCGGCGTCTGCTCGGCCGGCTTGAGCACGATGCAGTTACCGGCGGCCAGGGCCGGGGCGAGTTTCCAGGCGGCCATCAGCAGCGGGAAGTTCCACGGAATGATCTGCCCGACCACGCCCAATGGCTCATGGAAGTGATAGGCCGCGGTGTGTTCGTTGATCTCGGCGGCGCCGCCTTCCTGGGCGCGGATGCAGCCGGCGAAGTAGCGGAAGTGGTCGGCGGCCAGGGGCACGTCGGCGTTGAGGGTTTCACGCACGGCCTTGCCGTTGTCCCAGCTTTCGGTCACGGCCAGCACGTCGAGGTGCTGCTCGATACGGTCGGCGATTTTCAGCAGCACCAGGGAGCGATCCTGGGGCGAAGTCTTGCCCCAGGCGTCGGCGGCGGCATGGGCAGCGTCAAGGGCCTTGTCGATATCGGCGGCGTTGGAGCGCGGGAATTCGGCGATCACTTCACCGGTCACCGGCGAGGTGTTGGTGAAGTACTCACCACTGAGCGGGGCGACGAACTCGCCGCCGATGTAATTGCCGTAGCGCTGCTTGAAGCTGACGATGGCGCCAGGGGTGCCAGGTTGTGCGTAGATCATGTTAAAGCCTCTGTCTGGGTCCGGGCCTGTCGGTCAACAGGCGATGACCCGATAGTAAAGAGCCCCCGCTGGCGGGCGAATGCGCCGTTGGCAGGGGGGCACTTGTCATTTGGTCGTAGATTCAGTGCTTGGCGACCAGCTCTTTGGGCAGCTTGAAGGTCCAGAGCATGCCGCCCTGGTTGAAGTCCTTGATGCGCTTGGCCACTTCACCGCCCCACAACGGCACGGCGCCGCCCCAGCCGGAGAGCACCGAGACGTACTGTTCGCCGTCCATTTCCCAGGTCACAGGCGAGCCGAGCACGCCGGAGCCGGTCTGGAATTCCCAGACCTTCTCGCCGGTCTTGGCGTTGAACGCCTGCAGGAAGCCTTCCGGCGTGCCGGTGAACACCAGGTTGCCCTTGGTGGTCAGCACCCCGCCCCACAGCGGCGCGAAGTTCTTGTGGCGCCAGACTTCCTTGCCGGTCTTCGGGTCGATGGCGCGCAGTACGCCGATGTAGTCTTCGTTCAGCGGCTTGATGGTGAAGCCGGCGCCAAGGAACGCCGCGCCCTTCTTGTAGGCGATGCCTTCGTTCCAGATGTCCATGCCCCACTCGTTGGACGGCACATAGAACAGCCCGGTGTCGCGGTTATAGGCCATCGGCATCCAGTTCTTCGCACCGAGGAACGCCGGCGCGACAAACACCGAGGTGCCCTTGGTTTCGCTGCCCGGCGCGCCTGGGCGGCTGGCTTCGTTGTAGATCGGTCGACCGCCCTTATCCAGGCCGCTGGCCCAGGTGATCTTGTCGACAAACGGGAAGCCACGGATGAACTTGCCGTTGGTGCGGTCGAGTACATAGAAGAAGCCGTTGCGGTCAGCGGTGGCTGCCGCTTTGATTTCCTTGCCGTCTTCGGTGTAGTTGAAGGAGATCAGCTCGTTGACGCCGTCATAGTCCCAGCCGTCGTGGGGCGTGCTCTGGAAGTGCCACTTGATGGTGCCGTCGTCCGGGTTCAGCGCCAGGCGCGAGGACGAGTAGAGGTTGTCGCCGGGGCGCAGGTGCGAGTTCCACGGCGCCGGGTTGCCGGTGCCGAACAGCAGCAGGTTGGTTTCCGGGTCGTAGTAGCCGCCCAGCCACGGTGCGGCGCCGCCGGTTTTCCACAGGTCGCCCGGCCAGGTCTTGCCCGCCTCGCCACCGGAGATGCCGTTTTCCACGGCTTTGCCGTCCTTGTAGACATAACCCATATGACCTTCGACCGTCGGGCGGCTCCACAGCAGCTCGCCGTTTTTCGGGTCATAGGCCTGGATCTTGCCGACCACGCCGAATTCGCCACCGGCCACGCCGGTGATCAGCTTGCCGTTGACCACCAGGGGCGCGGCACTGATCGAGTAGCCTTCCTTGTGGTCGGCGACCTGCTTGCTCCACACCACTTTGCCGGTGTCTTTGTTCAGCGCCACCAGCTTGGCGTCGAGGGTGCCGAAGAACACCAGGTCGCCGTACAACGCCACGCCACGGTTGATCACATCACAGCACGGGCGGATGTCATCGGGCAGACGCGCATCGTACTGCCAGAGCTTCTTGCCGGTGCGCGCATCCACCGCGAACACCCGCGAGTAGGAACCGGTGAGGTACATCACCCCGTCCTTGATCATCGGCTGCGCCTGTTGCCCACGCTGCTTCTCGCCGCCAAAGGAAAACGCCCAGACCGGGCGCAGTTCCTTGACGTTGTCGACGTTCAGGGTATCGAGGGGGCTGTAGCGCTGGCCCTGCACGCCGAGGCCGTTGGTGACGATCTGCCCTGGGTTTTTAGGGTCCTGGAGGATGTCCTCATCGGTGACCGAGGCCATGGCCTGGCCAGACAACAGGATGGCACCGAGCAACACACTCAAGGCGAAGGGTTGGCGACGTGCGGGTTGGGTCATGACGGCTACCTCTGCGGTTTTTTGTTATACCCGGGAAATTTTCCCGGTCTGGTGCAGATTCTTGGGCGCAGGGGCAGTTGTCACAATTGACCGCAGTATCGAGTTTGCTAGTTCCTTAGTAGCGGGTCAGCGCGCCGAATCCACGCGTTGCATCTGTTCGCGCTCGTAACGCGGGTACAGGTGGCTGACGCTGCGGATCAGTTCATAGCGGCTCAGGCTGATCGCCGCGAAGCGTGCGGGGATGGGGCTGCGGATCATCTCGGCCATGTCGCTGCCCTGGGCCGCGCCGTCACGCAGCAGTTGGTCAAGCCAGGTCAGGTAGTCGCGCATCTGCGTAAAGGGTTGCGCGTCGCTGGCCACCGGGCCATGGCCGGGCACGATCAGGGTCCAGGGCAAGGCTTGCAGGGTGCCGAGGTCAGCCAGCCACACCGCCAGCCCCGGGCTGTTGGGGGTGGTGAGGGCGCGCTGGTAAAACACCAGGTCGCCGGCAAACAGCACGCCGGTGCTCTGGTCGAAGATCGCCAGGTCGGCGCCGGTGTGACCGCTGAGCGCAAGCAGGCGCAAGTCGTGGCGGCCGACACTCAGCACACCGGGTTCCAGCACCTGGGTGGGCAATACCACCTCGGTGCCGCGCATCCAGTCGCCAACCATGCGATAGAGGTTTTCCGCCATGCCGTCGCCCTGCTCGTGCAGCAGCCGCGTGGTCTCGGCCAGGGCGCCGATGGGCATGTCCTTGAAGGCCTGGTTGCCGAGCGCATGGTCGGGGTGATGATGGGTAATCAGCACCTGGATCACCGGTTTGGGGGTGACACGGGCGATGGCCTCGCGCATGGCTTCGCCGTAGCGCCGCGACGGTCCGGTGTCGATCACCACCACACCGGCCTCGGTGACGATGAAGGCGGTGTTGACGATATTGCCGCCATTGGCCTTGGCAAAATTGTCGGTGCTGCCTTCGAGCAGCCAGGTGTCGTCGGCGATCAGCCGGGGCTTGAGGGCGTAGTCGAGGTCCGCCAGGGCGGGCAGGCTCAGGCCCAGGCATAACAATAGAATCCAGCGCATGCCGCGCTCCTTCTGGTCAGGGGATGGCCGCGTCGAACTCATTGCCGCTGTTGTCGCGCAACACCAGGCGGGTGGGCCCCGGCGCGTCGATGTCGAAGGCCAGGTTGGGGTTTTCGCTGACCGCCGGGAACAACTCAAGGTCAGCCAGCACCTGGCCGTCCTGGCCGCGCAGTTGTGCATGGTTGATAAAAAACTCGGGGATGCCGCTGACCATGCCGTTGTCCATCGGGTGCGCCACCTGCACACGCACCCGGCTGAACTCGCCACGCGGGTAACGGCCGCCGAGCACTTCGCCGATGTGCTCTTCCCAGCCCGGCTGGGTGCGTACCACGCTGGGCGCAGTGCAGCCGCCACCGGCCGCGTCGATCAGGGTCGAGCCCACGTGCCACAGGCCGTCATCGGTGAGCACCGCCGCCCGCAACGGCGTGGCCTGCTCGATACGAATCCGCAGCGACAGCCACGGCAGCACCCCGGCCTTGGGCTGGAAGTCGACGATTTTCGGCAACGGGTTGAGCTCAGCCCAGGCGAGGATCTTTACCACATGGCCGCTGAAGGCCCGTGCATCGATTTCCAGGGGCACCTGACGCGCATCTTCGGCAAACGGCGGCGCAAGCAGCTTGACTCGGTCGTCGAACACGAACGGCGCCAGCGCCAGGAACTGCTTGTGATAGAAGTCCCACATCACCGACGGCACCGGATCGACCTCCACGGCGTGCGCCGCCAGCGGCAGCCAGCAGGCCAGGATGCAGCTCAATCGCCAGTTCATCGCCTGCTCCTATTGATACATCTCGGGCACTTCGTACTGCAGGCCGTAACGGGCATAGATGGCTTGCACCGCGCCGTCGCGGATCAGGCCTTCCAGCGCCTCTTCCACCGCGTAGGCCAACTGGCGATTGCTCTCGTGCACCGCCATGCCGATCTCCCAGCGTTGCTTGCCCATGTTCGGGTAGGCGTTTTCGGCCAGGGCCAGTTGCGGGTCGTGGGCTTCATGCACCTGCCAATCGACTTCGCCGCGCATCGCCATCACCGCATCGACCTCACCGGCTTTCATCGCCGCAAAGGCCTGGGGCACGTCGGGGTAGTGATGGGTCTTGGCGGCGAGCATGCCGTTGAACACCGAGGTGAGGTAGAACGACGGCACGCTGTCGACTTCGACGCCAATCGGGTGCTGCTCGAACACCGCCACGCTGGCAACCGTGTCCAGGCGCCGACGGTCATAAGCCACCTGCCATTGTTCGTTCTGGTACGGCCCGAACATCACCACATGGCCGTTTTCCAGTTCGCCTTGGTCGTTGCGCTTTTGTGCGTAATCGCGGTCGTAGGGCGCGCGCATCATCAGGTCGGCCAGTTGCTGGTTGTGCAACGGGCTGCCGCGCCAGATGTAGTCGCGCAGGTCGTCGTCGAGCTTCTCGCCGGCCGGCGCCCAGATCAACGTGAGCCGTACCCCCAGCGCCGTGGCCAGGGCCTGGGCCAGTTCCACGTCGACCCCGCGCGCGGTGGCGCCGTCTTCGAAACTGTAGGGGGCAAAGTCCTTGTACACCGCCACGTTGATTTCGCCGGCGGCGATCATCTGGTCATAGCTGCGCACCTGCGCCTGTGCCGGCTGGCAACACAGCAGGGCCAGGCCAAGCACATAAGCGAACAGGCGCATGGCTTACTCCTCGACGTGCACGCTGTCCAGGTAGGTGCGCACGGCCCACAAGGCTTCCTGGCTCAGATAGTCGGCCATTTTCGGCATGTACACGCGACCGTCACGCACCGCGCCATGGCGCACGCGCTCGACGAACCACTCATCACCGGCTTCGCCCACATCGAGCATGCGCAGGTCGGGGGCGATGCCGCCGGACTTGGCTTCCAGGCCGTGGCAGGCGGCGCAGTTCTGGTTGTAGGCGGACGAGCCGATTTCCACGGCGCGGTCGTGTTCAGGCGAGGTGCGGTACGGGTTGACCGCCGCCCAGCCGTCTTCGTTGACCGGTACGCCGGCGTCCTTGATCGAGGTCAGGCCCTTGGTTTCCACCGCTTGCGGGACCACGTTGCCATGGGCCCAGGCGGAGCCCCCGGCGATCACACCGACCAACAGCCCGGCGACGAGCAAGGCATTGTGTTTTGTTGTCATTATTTTTGCCCTCAGGATTGCACGCAAAACCTCATTGCAGAGGCTATGGCAACCATCTTAGAAACCCCGGGACATAGGCCGTATGCTGCTTTGGTGGCCGCCCTCTCCTCCCTTGGTAGTAGGGCTTGTGGGGCACGCCTAAAACAGCGGCGCCTCGGGAAGTCTTCCCGGCCACAGCGGGAGTTTTTCCGTATCCGCCCGGCGCCCCGGCGTTCCACCCTGTGCAGGCCAAAACCTCCACTGGGAACTGCAACCATGACAATAAGATCGCTACCCGCCCGCTCACCTTTAAGCCTTGCCGTGCAAGCCTTCGTGCTGGTGGGCAGCCTGTCCCTCAGTGCCGTAACGTTCGCGGCCGCCGAACCCGCCAAGCCGACGCACAACGTCACCTGGGAAGACATCGCCAACGACCACCTGACCACCCAGGACGTGCTGCAATACGGCATGGGCACCAACGCCCAGCGCTGGAGCCCGCTGGCCCAGGTCAACGACAAGAACGTGTTCAAGCTCACCCCGGCCTGGTCCTATTCCTTTGGCGATGAGAAGCAACGCGGCCAGGAATCCCAGGCCATCGTCAGCGACGGCGTGGTCTACGTCACCGGCTCCTATTCCCGCGTGTTCGCCCTCGACGCCAAGACCGGCAAGCGCCTGTGGACCTACAACCACCGCCTGCCCGACAACATTCGCCCATGCTGCGATGTGGTCAACCGCGGTGCGGCGATCTTCGGCGACAAGATCTACTTCGGCACCCTCGACGCACGCCTGATCGCCCTCGACAAGCACACCGGCAAAGTGGTGTGGAACAAGAAGTTCGGCGACCACGCCGCCGGCTACACCATGACCGGCGCCCCGGTGCTGATCAAAGACAAGGTCAGCGGCAAGGTGCTGTTGATTCACGGCAGCTCCGGCGATGAGTTCGGCGTGGTCGGCCAGCTGTTTGCCCGCGACCCGGACACCGGGGAAGAAGTGTGGATGCGCCCGTTCGTGGAAGGCCATATGGGCCGCCTCAACGGCAAGGACAGCACCACCACCGGCGACGTCAAGGCGCCTTCGTGGCCGGATGACCCGACCACCGCAACCGGCAAGGTCGAGGCCTGGAGCCACGGCGGCGGCGCCCCTTGGCAGAGCGCAAGCTTCGATGCCGAGACCAACACGATCATCGTCGGCGCCGGCAACCCTGGCCCGTGGAACACCTGGGCGCGCACCGCCAAGGACGGCAACCCCCACGACTTCGACAGCCTCTACACCTCGGGTCAGGTCGGCGTCGACCCGAGCACCGGCGAAGTGAAGTGGTTCTACCAGCACACCCCGAACGACGCCTGGGACTTCTCCGGCAACAACGAGCTGGTGCTGTTCGACTACAAGGACAAGGACGGCAAAGTGGTCAAGGCCACCGGCCACGCCGACCGCAACGGCTTTTTCTATGTGGTGGACCGCAACAACGGCAAGCTGCAGAACGCCTTCCCGTTTGTCGACAACATCACCTGGGCCAGCCATATCGACCTGAAGACCGGACGTCCGGTGGAGAACGAAGGCCAGCGCCCGGCCAAGCCATTGCCGGGTGAAACCAAAGGCAAACCGGTGGAAGTCTCGCCGCCGTTCCTGGGTGGCAAGAACTGGAACCCCATGGCCTACAGCCAGGACACCGGCCTCTTCTACATTCCGGGCAACCAGTGGAAAGAGGAATACTGGACCGAAGAGGTCAACTACAAGAAGGGCTCGGCGTACCTGGGCATGGGTTTTCGCATCAAGCGCATGTATGACGACCACGTCGGCACCCTGCGGGCAATGAACCCGACCACCGGCAAGGTGGTGTGGGAGCACAAGGAAGCCTTGCCGCTGTGGGCCGGCGTGTTGGCGACCAAGGGCAACCTGGTGTTTACCGGTACAGGCGACGGTTTCTTCAAGGCCTTCGACGCGAAAACCGGCAAGGAGCTGTGGAAGTTCCAGACCGGCAGCGGCATCGTCTCGCCGCCGATCACCTGGGAGCAGGATGGCGAGCAGTATGTCGGCGTCACCGTCGGCTACGGCGGCGCGGTGCCATTGTGGGGCGGCGACATGGCGGAGCTGACCAAGCCAGTGGCACAAGGCGGGTCGTTCTGGGTGTTCAAGATCCCGAGCTGGGATCAAAAGACCGCGCAAAAATAACCCCCGCGAGAATGCCGGGCCGCTTTTTGCAGCAGGCGGCTTCTTCCCTTGTGGTGAGCGGGCTTGCCCCGCGCTCGGCTGCGCAGCAGTCGTAGAACCTGAGCGCACGGTGGTGCTGGAGGAATGCCGGGGCCGCTTCGCAGCCCAGCGCGGGGCAAGCCCGCTCACCACAGCAAGCCCACTCACCACAGCAAGCCCACTCACCACAGCAAGCCCCTCACCACAACAAGCCCGCTTACCACAGGATCCCCAGAGGTCGCACGATGAACTACCTGCCCTTGTTACTCCTGCTCTGCCTGCCCGTGGCCCACGCCGAGGATGGCGACGATGCGCCGCTGATCATCAACGGCTGCACCATCGCCGAACACAGCCAATGCCCTGGCGCCAACCTCAAGGGCGCCAACCTGCGCAACCAGGACTTGAGCAAGATGAACCTGGCCGGCGCCGACCTGCGCGAGGCGGATCTGCGCCATGCCAACCTCGACTTGGCCAACCTGGAAAAGGCCCAGCTGCAAGGTGCCAACCTGACTCGCGCCAGCCTGCAACAAAGCAACCTGCGCCTGGCCGACTTCAGCGGCGCCACGTTGATGGCGATCCAGGGTTGGGGCCTGTTCGCCCAGGGTGCGCAGTTCGAAAACGCCAACCTCAGCGCGGCCTACCTGCAATTTGCGCGGCTGTCGGGGGCGAAAATGCACAAGGCCAACCTGCGTGCGGCCGACCTGGAAATGACCTGGCTGAGCAAGGCCGACCTGCAAGGTGCCGACCTCAGCGATGCCAACCTGCAGGAAGCCAAGCTCGGCGAGAGCAACCTGGAACAGGCCACCCTCACCGGCAGCCGCCAGCACTACGCGAACTTCCAGGATGCCAATATGGAAGGCTGCATCGACTGCCCCACCACCTGGGATCGCTAGAACCCCCGCGCACACCCGCTTATCCAACCACCCGCACTACGCCCATGTCGATCCCCAGGTGCACCAGTTCGGCATGGGAACTCACCTGCAATTTGCTCTTGAGCAAGGTCAGGTGATTGGACACGGTCTTGCTGCTGATATTCAACTGGTCGGCAATCGCTCGGGTCGGCGTGCCCCTGGCCAGCATCAGGAAGATTTCCAGCTCGCGCGGGGTCATGCCCTGCAAACGTTGATCACCGGGCGTATAGGCCAGTTCAGTGGCCAGGGCCTGTTCGATATAGGCGTGGCCGTCGAGGATGCGCCGCACCGCTTCGATCAACACCTCGGGTGCCGAGGTTTTGGTCAGGTAGCCCGAGGCGCCCGCCTCCAGGGCCTGGCGCACCAGGGGCAACTCGTCGTGCATGCTGAAAAACAGCACGCGCAGGTGCGGCAGACGCTGGCGCAGGCGCCGGGTGGTTTCCAGGCCGCTGATGCCCGGCAGGCCGAAGTCCATGATCACCAGGTGCGGCAGCGCTTCCTGGACCCGGCTCAACGCCTCTTCGCCACTGGCCGCCTCGCGCACTTCAACGGCCGGCAGCAGCGCACGCAACAGGCTGGCATAGCCCTGGCGTACCACGGCGTGGTCATCCACCAACAGAATATTCATGAGGCCTCCAACGGCATGTTCAACGCCAACGCCCAGCCGGCGCCGGGGTGGCTGATGATCTTCAATTCGCCGCCCAGGCAGCGGGCGCGTTCGGCCATCGAATACAGGCCCACGCCGGGCCGCTGGGGCGTGTCTGCACCGCGACCGTTATCGCGCACCCACAGGCGCAGGCGCGAACCGCGATGTTGCAGGCGCACGTGCACCTGGCTGGCGTCGGCATGCCGCAGGATGTTGGTCAGGGCTTCCTGGAGCAGGCGGTACAGATGGGTCTTGCTGGCGCCGGGCAACAGCGGCAGGTCGGTGCTGACCTGCAGGTGGCAGGGAATGCCGTGGCTGGCCTGCCACTGGGTGACCAGCAGCGCAAACGCCTCGGCCATCGGCAGGTGTTGCAGGGCCACCGGATAAAGGTCGTGGACCAGTGCCCGGAAGCCTCGCTGCAAGTGCTCGCAGTGATCCTCAAGTTGCGTCACCGTGGGCGCCAGCAGGTGCGGCTGGTCGGTGGCCAGGCGCAACAGGCAGGCCTGGGCGCGAATGCCGGCCAGGTATTGGCCGAGGTCATCGTGCAGGGTCTGGGCCAGGTGGGTGCGTTCCCGCTCCTGCACCGCCAGCAGGGTTTGGGTAAGCCGGGTGTTATCGGTGCGCGCCTGCTCCAGGGCGTCGGTCATGCGGTTGAAGTGCAGCGCCAGTTGGCGTGCTTCCGGCGCGCCTTGGCTGCGCAGGCGCACATTGAGCTGGCCGGCGCACACCTGTTGCAGCGCACGCAGCAATTCATCCAGCACGCCCATGCCCCGGCGCACCGCCCAGCGGATGGTCAACAGGCTCAGGGCCAGGGCCAGGGCGCACAGGCCCAGCAGTTGTTGCAGGGAGTCCCAGACCTCGTCGATTTCATCCCGTGGGTCGACAGCGATGGACACGCGCCGGCCGTCCGGCAAGTCCAACACCTGGGCACTGCGCCGCGCCTCGGCAAACAATAGCTGCCCGAGCCAGGCGTCCAGCCCGTCCGCGTCCGGCGCTTGCACGGTGTCGCCGCTCGCCAGCCAGTGCACACGTACATGGCGCAAACTCGCGGTGAGGTGGGGTTGCAGGCTGGCCGGGGCGCGCGCGGCGGTTTCGCTCAGGTAGTGCACCACCGCTTCGGCCGATTGCAGCTCGCGCTCCACATCGGCCAGGGCCTGGTGCAGCAACAGCGCGGTGCAGGCGCAGGTCACCAGGATGAAGAAGCCGCACACCCATAGGTTGATGCGCCACAAGGCCGACAAGACGCGCATGCTGGTGTCACTCCTGTGGATAGAGCCCGTGGTGCTCCATGCTAAAACCCCACGGCGCGCCCGGGGCTACTACCTTGGTACTGCCCCAGCGCTACTTTCTGCATATTTGCAGCGACGTTCAGGGTTCCTATGCTGGCGCTACCTGTCATGGAGTGCCCTATGCGCCAGCTCGCCCCCTACGCCGTGATCTGCCTGCTGGCGATCGCCTGGACCGCCACCGGCCAGGCCGCCGAAGCGCCCTTGCAGGTGCAGATCGGCTACCTGGGCTATCGGCCCGATCCAGGCCCGCTGCTGTCGAATGTGATTCCCGAGCCCGCCGATGCCGGGCAGCGCGGCGCTGAACTGGCGATCATCGACAGCAACAGCACTGGCGCCTTTCTCAACCAGCGCTACAGCCTGACGACCGCCACGGTGGACACCCCGGACGCCCTGCTCGCCGCCGCCCAGGCCCAGCATGCCCAGGGCCTGCGCCTGTTCGTGATCAACGCACCCGCCGCCAGCCTGCGCCAACTCAGCGCAGCCCTGCCCGACAGTCTGCTGTTCAATGCCGGCAGCCCGGATGACCGACTGCGCAGCAGCGACTGCCTGGGCAACGTGCTGCATACCCTGCCCAGCCGCGCGATGCTCGCCGATGCCCTGGCGCAGTTCCTGGTAGTGCGCAAATGGCAGAAAGCGCTGCTGATCGTCGGCCCCACCGAGGATGACCAGGCCTACGCCGCCGCCCTGCGTCGCGCCGCCAAACGCTTCGGCGTGCAGCTGGTGGCGGAAAAGGCCTGGCGCTTCGATAACGACCAACGCCGCAGCGCCCAGGCGGATATGCCGCTGTTCACCCAGACCGCCGAATACGACGTGGTGCTGGTGGCCGACGAGCGCGGCGACTTCGGCGAGTACGTGCCCTACCAGACCTGGTACCCGCGCCCCGTCGCCGGCACCCAGGGCCTGACGCCCACCGGCTGGCACAAAACCGTCGAGACCTACGGCGCCGCCCAATTGCAGAAACGCTTCGAGGCCCTGGCCGGGCGCTGGATGAACGACCGCGACTTCGCCTCCTGGATGGCCGTGCGCAGCGTCGCCAGTGCAGTGAGCAAGTTGCGCCAGGTCGAGCCCATGGCGATCCGCCAAGTGGAAATCAGCGAGCAACTGCCCCTGGACGGGTTCAAGGGCCGCAAGCTCAGTTACCGCCCCTGGAACGGCCAACTGCGCCAGCCGATTCCCATCGTGCAGCCCCGCGCGCTGGTCAGCACCTCGCCCCAGGACGGCTTCCTGCACCCCACCAACGAAATGGACAGCCTGGGCTATGACAAACCCGAGGTGACCTGCCGCTTCCCTTGATCGCCTACCCACAATAATAAGGAATCCGCCATGCGCCGCACCCTGCTCCCATGCGCCCTGCTGCTTGCCGCCGGGCACGCCGTGGCCAGTACCGCCTGGGTCTCCAACGAGAAAGACAACAGCCTGAGCCTGATCGACATGCAGACCCTGCAAGTCACCGACACCCTCAAGGTCGGCCAGCGTCCGCGAGGCTTGCTGCTGTCCCATGACAACAAGCTGCTGTACATCTGCGCCAGCGACTCGGACCGCGTGCAGGTGATGGACGTGGCCACGCGCAGGATCATCAAGGAACTGCCCTCCGGCAAAGACCCCGAGCAGTTCGCCCTGCACCCCAATAACCGCTGGCTGTACGTGTCCAACGAAGACGATGCGCTGGTCACCGTGATCGACACCGAGACCTCCAAGGTGCTCGGCCAGATCAACGTCGGCGTCGAACCCGAAGGCATGGCCGTGAGCCCGGATGGCAAGTGGGCGGTGAACACCAGCGAAACCACCAACATGCTGCACTGGATCGACACCAGCACCCAGACCCTGGCCGACAGCACCCTGGTGGACCAGCGCCCGCGCTTCGTCGAGTTCAACCACGATGGCTCGCAGCTGTGGGCCTCGGCGGAAATCGGCGGCACCGTGACCATCCTCGACGTGGCCAGCCGCGCGATCCTCAAGACCTTGACCTTCAAGATCAAGGGCGTGCACCCGGACAAAGTCCAGCCGGTCGGCATCAAGCTCAGCGCCGACGGCAAGTACGGCTTTGTCGCCCTCGGCCCGGCCAACCATGTGGCCGTGATCGACGCCAAGACCTTCGAGGTCATCGACTACCTGTTGGTGGGCCGCCGCGTGTGGCAGATGGCATTTACCCCGGACGAGAAACAGTTGCTGGCCACCAACGGCGTAAGCGGTGATGTGTCGGTGATCGATGTGGACAGTCTCAAGGTGATCAAGTCGGTGAAGGTCGGGCGTTATCCGTGGGGCGTGGTGGTCACGCCATGAACGCCCTGGAGGTGCGCGACCTGAGCTTCGCCTACGGCGCACGGCAGGCCTTGTGCGAGATGAGTTTCAGCCTGGCGCCAGGGTGTTTTGCGGCGCTGCTGGGGCCCAATGGCGCCGGCAAATCCACCTTGATCGCCCTGCTCACGCGGCTGTATGACCTGCAAAGCGGCGACATTCGCGTGGGCGGTCATTCCCTGCGTGAGGCGCCGCGTGCGGCCCTCACACAACTGGGTGTGGTGTTCCAGCAAAGCACCCTGGACCTGGATTTAAGCGTGGAACAGAACCTGCGCTACCACGCCGCGCTGCATGGTTTATCGCGGCGCCAGACCGACCTGCGCGTCGCCGCCGAACTGGCCCGCCAGACCCTCACCGAACGGCGCCGGGAAAAAGTTCGCGAACTGAACGGCGGGCATCGGCGCCGGGTGGAAATCGCCCGGGCGTTGCTGCATGAGCCGCGCCTGCTGCTGTTGGATGAGGCCAGCGTCGGCCTCGACCCGGCCAGCCGCCTGGCGCTGAACCAGCACGTGCGCAGCCTGTGCATCGAACAGGGCATCAGCGTGCTGTGGACCACCCACCTGCTCGACGAAGTACAGGCCGACGATGGGTTGATGATCCTGCATCAGGGCCGCCTGGTGGCCAGTGGGCAAGTCGCTGCCTTGATCGCGCAGCAAGGCGGCGATCTGGGCAGCGTGTTCGCGCACTTGACTCGCCCCACCACGACGGGAGCGGCGGCATGAACGCTTACTGGCAATGCCTGCGCGGCATCGTGCTGCGCGAGTGGCTGCGCTTTGTGTTGCAGCGCACGCGGTTTCTCAGTGCGCTGGTGCGCCCATTGCTGTGGCTGCTGGTGTTCGCCGCCGGGTTCCGCGCCGCGCTGGGCATCTCGGTAATCGAACCCTACGACACCTACATCCCCTACGAGGTGTACATCGTCCCGGGGCTGGCCTGCATGATCCTGCTGTTCAACGGCATGCAAGGCTCGCTGTCGATGGTCTACGACCGCGAGATGGGCAGCATGCGCGTGCTGCTGACCAGCCCGCTGCCGCGCACATTCTTGCTGTGCAGCAAGTTGTTGGCCACCGCGCTGATTTCGCTGTTGCAGGTGTATGGGTTCCTGGCGATCGCCTGGGTGTACGGCGTGCAACCGCCGGCCATGGGGCTGGTCGTCGCCCTGCCGGCGTTGCTGCTGGTGGCCTTGATGTTGAGTGCCCTGGGCCTGCTGCTGTCGAATGCGATTCGCCAGCTGGAGAACTTTGCCGGGGTGATGAACTTCGTGATCTTCCCGCTGTTTTTCCTGTCATCGGCGCTGTACCCGCTGTGGAAGATGCGCGACTCCAGTGAATGGCTGTACTGGCTGTGCGCGATCAACCCGTTTACCCACGCCGTGGAGCTGGTGCGCTTTGCCCTGTACGAACGCTTCGCCGGCCTGGCCCTGGCGGTGTGCCTGGGCTTGACCGTGCTGTTCGCGGTGTTGGCGGTGCTGACCTTCAATCCCCAGCATGCGGCGCTGCGCAAAAAGGGCTGAAGGCGGCAAAACTACTACTTTGGTACTGGTTTTCCTGTCTATCGTCGCATTCCCAAGGGCTCGGGACTCACGTGTAATGCGCGCATAACGATAAGGATTGTCCTGCCATGCTGCCTGCCCGACTGCCTCTATTGGCGCTGCTGTGCCTGTTCGTCGCCCACGTCCAGGCCGACACCCCGCTGTTTTCCGCCGACGGCTACCGCATCAGCCTGTACCGCAGCCCTACGCCCGACCACCTGCCAGGCGCCACGATTGTCGATACCGCGGCCCTGCAAACCCTGCTCAATCAAAGCCCGGCGCCAGTGCTGATCGATGTGTACCGCCGCCAGTGGCTGCAAGGCCGCTTCATCGAAGACCAGCCCCACGCCAACCTGCCCGGCAGCCACTGGCTGGCCAATACCGGCGACGGCGACCTGACGCCGGAGTGGCAAAGCTATTTCGTGCGCCACTTGTATGCCTACAGCGGCGGCGACCTCAAGCGACCGTTGGTCTTCTATTGCCGCTCCGATTGCTGGCTGAGTTGGAACGCGGTAAAACGTGCCGCCAACCTCGGCTATACCTCTGTGTACTGGTATCGCGACGGCCTGGATGCCTGGGAAGCGGCGAAGCTGCCGGTGACGGTCGCCCAACCCGAGCCATTTCAAACCTCACAATAAGAAAGGTGAACGGCCATGTACAAAATCCTGATTGCCGACGATCACCCACTGTTTCGCGAAGCGATCCATAACGTCATCAGCGACGGCTTCCCCGGCAGCGAAGTGATGGAAACCGCCGACCTCGACAGCGCCCTGGCATTGACCCAGGAACACGACGACCTCGACCTGATCCTGCTCGACCTGAACATGCCCGGCATGCATGGCCTCAATGGCCTGATCAACCTGCGCAACGAGGCGCCGACCATTCCGGTGGTGATCGTCTCGGCCGAGCAGGACAAGCAGGTCGTGCTGCAAGCCATCACTTACGGCGCCGTGGGCTTTATCACCAAGTCCTCGCCCCGCCTGCAAATGACCGAGGCGATCCAGCAGATTCTCAACGGCAACGTGTACCTGCCGCCGGACATCATCCGCACCCAGAAGCCCGGCACCCACCGGCGCCTCAACGAAAACCCCGGCTTCGCCCCCGAGCTGCTGCAAGCCCTGACGCGCAAGCAGTTGCTGGTGCTGGAGCGCATGACCAAGGGCGAGTCGAACAAGCAGATCGCCTACACCCTGGAGATTGCCGAGACCACGGTGAAGGCCCATGTGTCGGCGATCCTGCGCAAATTGAATGTGCATAACCGGGTGCAGGCGATCCTCAGTGCCGGGGATATCGATTTCGGCTCGTACCTGCGCCGCTGACCCGTCTGACACAACACAAATCAAAGGTGGGAGGGGGCTTGCACCCCCATGGCGGTGTATCAGTCCGTTATGATGTCGACTGACTCACCGCTATCGGGAGCAAGCCCCCTCCCACATTGGTTCTCCGTTTGTCAGGGCCCGCCGAGCAGGTGGCTCATGGCAGTCTTGAGCTTCATCGGACGTACCTGCGCCGCCAATCTTCCAGGCACAACACTGCTCAAATGTGGGAGGGGGCTTGCTCCCGATGGCGGTGCATCAGTCAGTCATGATGTCGACTGACCCACCGCTATCGGGGCAAGCCCCCTCCCACATTTTGATCTCCACTTGTGGGTATTTCGCCGTTCATTTGCCGAGCAGATGGCTCATGGCGGTCTTGAGTTTCATCGGGCGTACCGGCTTGTGCATCAGCGTGTGCCCCAACTCGCGAATTTGCAGCTTGAGTTCATTGCTGTAGTTGGCGGTGATCATCAGCGCCGGGATCGCGCGGCCGCGGCGTCCATTGATACGGGCGACGGCGTCGACGCCGTTCTGGTCGTCGTCGAGGTGGTAGTCGGCGATCAGCAGGTCGGCTTCGGCATGGTAGTTGTCCACCTGCCGTGCCAGGTCTTGCTCCGACAACGCGGTGATCACCTGGCAGCCCCAGCCTTCCAGTAAGGTGCGCATGCCTGCGCAGATCGCCGCGTCGTTATCCAGCACCCACACCCGTGCGCCTTGCAGGCGTTCGAGCATCGGTTCGCTCATGGCCAGCATTGGCAGCGACTTGGGCGCCGTGGCGCTCAACGGCACCTCCACCGAGAACATCGAGCCCTTGCCCGGCCAGGATTTGACGCTGATGCGATGACCCAGAATCCCGGCGATTTTCTCCACGATCGCCAGTCCCAGGCCCAACCCCCGGTCCTGATCGGGCCGCTGCACATCGCCACGCTTGAATTCCTGGAAAATCTCCTCCAACCGCTCCTCCGCGATGCCCATGCCGCTGTCCCACACCTGGATCGACAAACGCTGCTGCTGGCGGCGACAGCCCAGCACCACACGCCCCTTGTAGGTGTAGCGAATCGCATTGCTCAGCAGGTTGCGCAGAATCCGCGCCAGCAACTGAATATCGCTGCGCACCAGCGCCGAGCAGCCGACAAAATGCAACTCCAGGCCCTCGCTGCGGGCCAATTCGGTGTACTCGGTGGCCAGGTTGTCGAGCAGTTCACTCAGGGCAAACGGCGCGATGTCGGCCTTGATCACCCCGGCATCCAGCTTGGAAATATCCACCAGTGTGCCCAACAGGTTTTCCACGTCTTCCAGGGAGTTGCTCACGTTGCGCACCAACGTTTCGCTGGGCCGCTCCAGCAGTGCGCTGGTAAACAGGCGCGCCGCGTTCAAAGGTTGCAGCAGGTCATGGCTGACGGCGGCGAGGAATTTGGTTTTCGACAGGTTGGCCTGTTCCGCCTCCAGTTTGGCTTCACGCAGGCGCGACTCCACACGCCGACGCTCGTCAATCTCCTGCAATAACTGGTCGTTGAGCGCGGTCAGTTCCGAGGTGCGCTGGGCGACGCGTTGTTCCAGGTGCTGATAGGCCTGGTGCAGGGCTTCGGCGGTACGGCGGCGTTCGGTGATGTCGCGGATCAGCACAAAGATCCCCACCACTTCGCCGCTGGCCAGCATATTCGGCACATAGGAGCGCAGCATGTAGCGCTCCTGGTTATTGATGTTGGTCTCGGCGAATTCAAAGGTCACGCTCTCCCCCGCCAGGGCGCGGGCGACGTAGGCATCCAGGCGCTGGCAGTGCTGCTCGCTGTGGACTTCGCGCAGGCTCTGGCCGAGCATCATGCCGCGTGGCCAGCAATACCATTCTTCATAGACTTTATTGGTGAACTCGTAGACCAGGTCGGCATTCAGGTAGCCGATCAGGGCCGGGACGTTATCGGTGATCAGGCGAATCCAGCGTTCGCTTTCCTGGGCCTTTTGCGCCGCCGCCTGTTCGCCGCGCAGGGTTTCGGCGCGCAGCCGGGCGTTGATCAGCAAGTGGTTGCTGGCCTTGAGTTCGGCCATCGCCTGGTTCAGCGCGTCGGTGCGTTCGCGCACCTGCTCGGCCAGCACCACCGAATGCTGAAAGGTGGTGTACGGGTTATTACCCTGGGCCATGCCGGACTCGATGCGCTCGATCAGCGCCGCGTTGATCCGTGCCAGCTTGTGGTTGTCCTGTTGCAGCTGGGCAACCTGGGCGAGCAGTTCAGCGCCGGCCTCGGGCAATGGCGACCCCGGTGAAGGTCTGGTTGATATGCATGCCATTGAACTGTTCTCCGTAGGTGTTGAAACCCATCACCCGCTGGTCACGCAGGAAACCGCCGATCTGTTCCAGATTGCCTGAGTCTTCCAACTCCAGGCGGCGCAGGAAGCAGTCGCAGCCGATGGTCAACAGCAGATCGCCAAGGCGCGCTTGCAGGCCGTCGAACAGGGTTTGCAGGTTTGGCAGGATCGGTCCGGGCTTCATCACGGTGAGGACGATGCCGTTTTCCACCGCGCAGTAGAAACTCAGGCTGAGGTCGTCGTGCACTTGCTGGATCGCGCGCACGTAGTACTGGTCGTGGATGCGCACCGCCAGCGGGTGCGCGGCGAAGACGCGGTGATCGAGGTCGGCCACGGCCACGCCGATATGCCGCGCGTACTCTTCGGCGGCGGGTTCGGCGTTAAGCTCGAAGACCCGGCGTGACGGACTGTCGGCGCCGGTCACCACCAGCTTTTCACTGCGCGGCAGGATGTGGTGGGTGGTGAACACCTCGAAATCCAGCCAGGTATTGACCAGCACCACCACCGCCGCGCCGCTGTGGAAGGCGCCGTTGAAGTACACGTGGGTGTGGGTGAGGAAGTTGTCGTCGCCGGCCGAACCGCCGAAATGCGGAATGTCGCCGAGCGCCGCGCTGAGGGCGGCGAGCACCACTTCTTCGCGGCTGGACAGGCCATCGAGCAGGGTCAGGGCGAAGGTGTTGCCCTTGATCGGCGCCAGGGTATTGCTGCGGCAACCGCCGACCAGACGTTCGACCATCTGCTGGGCGTCGATCAGGCTGAAGTGTTCCACCTGGTCGATCAGCTCCGTGGCGATGGAAAAGTGCGCGTGGTTGAAGCCCATCGCCGTAATGCAATTGCGGCCATAGCCTTGGGGCGTGATCTCGCCGGCGCTGGTGCAGCCCACCACGCGCACGTTGCCGAAACACTCCTGCAGGGCGCGGCCCAGGGCCTGCAAATCGTAGGACGCCGAGCAGAAAAACAGCACGAAGCCCAGGTATGGATGCAACAGTTGCTGCGCCAACTCCTCGGCGGCCTGCCCGGCATCGCTCGCCTGGGACATCGCGCTGACTACGCCTTCGCTGTTATGCATCGTTGCCTCCCCCTCTGAGGCATGAGTGTACGAAGGGCGGAGGGTGGGACCTATGCTACTTGGGTACTGGGTGGGGGGATGCGATGGGATGAATCGCTCAAAAACAAGGGAGATTCAAATGTTGGACTGCATTTCAAATTCACAGCAAAGCGTTCACAAGCATTCCAGCTGCAACCACTACACACAGGCTGGCAAACCCCACCTGCAAGGTGCGTGCGGCAATCACCGAGCACAGGCGCCGGCCGATCAGCATGCCGACGATG
Organism: Pseudomonas sp. Yb2C2; assembly: GCF_052112325.1. Lineage (NCBI taxonomy): Bacteria > Pseudomonadati > Pseudomonadota > Gammaproteobacteria > Pseudomonadales > Pseudomonadaceae > Pseudomonas > Pseudomonas sp. Yb2C2. Next base: position 334,220 of record NZ_JAVAJK010000003.1, read on the forward strand.
CTCGCCACGATAAACACCCAGCCCACGGGTTCGATGCGCACACCGGCATGGAACGCGCCGGCCACGCCGATCAGCGAAATCAGGCTGATCACCATCAGCGACGTGGCGACGATGCCGCGCATCTGCACGTCGGTGAGTTGCTTGAACGCCGGTACGATCAGAAAGCCGCCGCCCACCCCGAGCAACCCCGAGACGGCCCCCGTCACGGCGCCCAGTGCGGCCAGGGTGGCACTGCATTTGGCGGTCCAGGCCAGGCGCCCGGTCTGTTGATTGAGCATGCAGTTCTTCTGGCCCCAGGACGCCGCGCCATGGTCACTCGGCCCGGCCTCAAGCTTTTCGCGCTGCAACATGCGCCAGGCCACAAGCACCATCAGCGCACTGAACAGGCCCATCAGCACCGGCTCCGGCAACTGGTGGGCGAGAAACACCCCCAGCGGCGAAAACAGCGCGCCGAGCAAGGCGATCAACAGCGCGGCGCGGTAACGCACCAGGCCGTGGCGTAACCCGTCAATCGCCCCGACGGCTGCTGCCGCGCCTACCGCAAGCAACGACACCGGCGCGGCCTGAGTCATCGTCAAGCCCAACCCCAACACCAGCGCCGGCACCCCGAGGATGCCGCCGCCCGCGCCGGTCAGGCCCATGACCAGGCCCATCAACATCCCCAACACACTGGCCAGCAGCATTTAATCCACCTTGCTCAGACGGGTCAGCCACTCGCGGCCCTTGAGCATGCCGTTCCAGTAGAACCACGGCAGCCAGGTGGCCTTGAGAAACCACATAGAACGCCGCGCCCGGGTCGGGTCGAGGGGAAAGGTCGGCAGCAGCTTGCCGCCGTAACCGAACTCGGCCAGCACCACCTTGCCCTTCTCCACCGTCAGCGGGCACGAACCGTAGCCGTCGTACTTGAGTGGCAGCGGCGCCTGTTTGCGCAGGGCCAGCAGGTTTTCGGCGACCACCACGATTTGCTTGCGCACCGCGGCGGCGGTCTTGGCGTTGGGGGTGCCGCACACATCGCCCAGGCCGAAGATGTGCGGGTAGCGCAGGTGTTGCAGGCTGTGGGGGTTTACCTCGCACCAGCCGGCAGCGTCGGCCAACGGGCTGTGGCGGATGAAATCCGGCGCGACTTGCGGCGGCACCACGTGCAGCAGGTCAAAGGTTTTTTCCTCCAGCGTGACGTTGCCCTCGGCGTCCTTCACCTCGAACCAGGCCTTGCGCGCCGGGCCATCGACCTTGACCAGACTGGCGTTGAACGCCAGGCGCGCATGGTATTTCTCCACGTACTTCATCAACGGCGGCACAAAGGTCGCCACGCCGAACAGCGCCGCGCCGGCCAGGTTGAATTCGACGTCGATGTGCTTGAGGTCGCCCTGCCTGAGCCAGTGATCGCAGGACAGGTACATGGCCTTTTGCGGCGCACCCGCGCATTTGATCGGCATGGCCGGCTGGGTAAAGATCGCCTTGCCGCGCTTCAACTGCTGCACCAGCTGCCAGGTATACGCGGCGTGCTCATAGCTGTAGTTGGACGTGACCCCGTTGCGGCCCAACGTGTCTTCCAGGCCCTCGACTTTCTCCCAGGCCAGGCGCAGGCCGGGGCAGACGATCAGGTTGTTCCAAGTGACGCGCTGACCGCTGTCGAGCACCAGGGTGTGCTCATCCGGCAGCAACTCGGTAACGGCAGCCTGCACCCAGGTGACGCCATTGGGCAGCACGTCGGCCAGGGGACGCCGGGTCTTTTCCAGGTCGTAGGCGCCGCCGCCGACCAGGGTCCAGGCCGGCTGGTAGCAGTGATGATCGCTGGGTTCGATAAGGGTGATGTTGAGGTCGGGGTCGCGCTTGAGCAGGCTGGCCAGCAGGCCGATGCCTGCCGAACCGCCGCCGATGACGACGATATCGCCACTGATGGTTGGCCCCCAGTGTTGGTCGGTCATGGTCTATTGCCTTTTATCGTCAATGCACACAAGGGTCGCTGCCGTATGGCGTCACGCCCAGCTTTTTATCACCGCGCCGCAGTAAAGACCGGACAGTGTCTTCATCACTTGGATCACTTCATGGCTGGCCAGCCCGTAGAAGATGTACTTGCCTTCGCGACGGGTGGCGACCAGCCCTTCGTCACGCAGGATGCCCAACTGCTGTGACAGCGTGGGCTGGCGTACGCCGGTCATGGTTTCCAGCTCGCCGACGTTGCGCTCGCCCTGGGTCAACTGGCACAGGATCAACAAACGATCCTCATTGGCCAGGGCCTTGAGCAAGGCACAGGCCTTGGACGCCGACGCGCGCAACTGGGCGACTTCGCCTTCACTCAGAGTAGATTCCATTTGCCTCGGGTCCTTTGCGTCACTTAAGCTCAAAACATTATGTGTAAATGTAAAGTGATTGTAATCACTTTTTTCAACATCAGGGGCAGCCGTCATGTCAGCGTTGATTCATTCCTTTCTGGACGAGGCGTCGTCGACCTACACCTACGTCGTCTATGAAACGGACGGCGGCCCGTGTGCCATCGTCGATTCGGTGCTCAACTACGACCCGGCCTCCGGGCGCACCGACACCGTTCAGGCCGACAAGGTCATTGCCTTTGTGCGTGAGCACGGCTTGCAGGTGCAATGGCTGCTGGAAACCCACGCCCATGCCGACCACCTGTCGGCCGCGCCGTACCTGCGCCGCACCCTGGGCGGCAAGATCGCCATCGGCCAAAGCATCAGCAAGGTGCAGGACGTGTTCAAGCATCTTTTCAACCTGGAGCCGGAGTTTCGCGTCGATGGCTCGCAGTTCGACCACCTGTTCGCGCCGGATGAAATCTTCCACATCGGCACCATCAAGGCCCAGGCCCTGCACGTGCCCGGGCATACCCCGGCGGACATGGCCTACCTGATCGACGACCGCTTGATCCTGGTGGGCGACACCCTGTTCATGCCCGATGTCGGCACCGCCCGCTGCGACTTCCCCGGCGGCGATGCGCGCCAGCTGTATGCGTCGATGCGCAAGCTCTTGGCCTTTGCCCCCGATACCCAACTGTACGTGTGCCACGACTACCCGCCCGAAGGCCGCGAGGCCAAATGCCTGACCACTGTGGCGGAGCAGCGCGCGGGCAATATCCATGTGCATGACGGAGTGGATGAAGCGGCGTTCGTGGCGATGCGCACCCAGCGCGATGCCGGGCTGGGGATGCCCACGCTGTTGTTGCCGGCGATCCAGGTGAATGTGCGGGCCGGTCATATGCCGCCAGCGGAGGAGAACGGGGTGGTGTACTTGAAGATTCCGTTGAACCAGCTCTAAAGCCGTCCTGCCTGGTGTCCATGCCATTCCATGCTCCGGGGGTGCTGCGCAGGTGTGATCAGGCTACGGCAAATTTCGACACGATCTGCTTGAGGTCCACCGCCAGCCTCGACAGTTCCTGGCTGGCGATCGAGGTCTGGCCGGCCGCCGAAGAACTCTGGATGGAAAGATCACGGATGCTGATCAGGTTCTGGTCCACCGAACGGGCCACGTGGGCCTGTTCCTCGGAGGCCGTGGCGATCAACAGGTTGCGGTCATTGATATCGGTAATGGCTTCGGTGATCTGAGTAATCGCCAGGCCCGCTTCATGGGCAATCTTCAAGGAGTCCACCGCTTCGTTGCGGTTGAGGGCCATGGAAGACACCGCTTCGCTGGAGCACGTCTGGATTTTCGCGATCATCTGCTCGATTTCCTGGGTCGAGGTCTGCGTTCTGTGGGCCAGGGCCCGCACCTCGTCGGCCACCACCGCAAAGCCCCGGCCCTGCTCCCCTGCCCTGGCGGCTTCAATGGCGGCGTTCAAGGCCAGCAGGTTGGTTTGCTCGGCAATCGAGCGGATCACTTCAACCACCCGGGCAATATCCTGGGCCTGCCTGGCCAGCCCTTCGACTTCGACGCCGGTCTGCTGCACCGTGGCGCTGAGTTTCTCGATGGAGGCGATGGTTTGCGTCACACGCTCCTGGCCCACTTTGGCCGAGCGTTGGGAGTCCTGGGTGGACTGGGACGCTGACACCGCATTGCGCGCCACTTCTTCAACTGCTGCCGTCATTTGGTTAACCGCCGTGGCGGCCTGATCGGTTTCCATGCTTTGGCGTTCAATACCGGCACTGGACTCGCGGGTGATGGCGCTCATCTCCTCCGCCGCCGCCGCCAATTGCCCGGACGCCTCGGAGATGTGCTGCAAGGTACTTTTCAGGTTCATTTGCATGGACGCCGTGGACCGTTGCAACGCGGTCAACTCGTCATTGCCATTGATGGCAATCGCCACGCGCAGATCGCCGTCGGCAATCTTGCCGGTCGATACCAGCAATTCACGCACCGGAGTAATGATGCTGCGAGTAAACAGGCTTGCTACCACGACGGTGATCAGCAAGGAGGCGGCCATCAATATCCAGGTGAACAGACGCGCCGCGTCATATTCGCTGGAAGCCACCTGCACCGCCGCCTTGGAGCCCCGTTCATTCAACGCGATCAACTCGCTGATGGAACGCTGCACATCCAGGGCAATCGGCCCGTTGACTTCGCGCAGGTAGGTCGACATCTGTTCAGCGGACAGGGTGGAGGCTTGCGCAAGAAATTCGTCCATCTTCTGGCTGTAGTTCTTTATGCCGGTTAAGGCGTCGTTGTACTTGGCCTGTTCTTCGGGGCTCGAGACTAAAGGCCCATAACGCTCGGCAACATCGAGGGCTTCCGTACGGGTCGCCTTGAGTTTTTCCAGGGAGGCCGGATCCTGGCGGCTGATATCCATGACATAACGACGTAGATCGAGACGAAGTTTATAAAAGGCCGAATCTATTTCACCCGCCAAACGAATACTGGGGAGCCAGTTAGTTTCGATTTCAACCGTCGACGAATAGACCTTATCGACTTTTATCAGGGTCATTGCGCCTTGTATCAGCAGCAAAAGGCACACCAGGCCAAAACACAGTGTGGTACGGAAGTTCAACTTCAAGGCTCTCATGGACATCGCGGCTTACCCCTTTCCTGGGCCGCGAACTTCACGGCCTGATGGAGGCCAATGTGTTGAAATGCTTGTGAAAAATACGTGACCGCTGATGCAATTTTTCATTAACCAAAAATAAAAAGCCCGCCCTGATTATTACTTGGCTAACTATCAGGATCAGCGGTGCAGCCCCCTATTGAGATCAAACCATTAATCCACCCGGCGGCAATGGCAGCGCCGTCTTGTAGCGCACTTGCTTGAGGGCAAAGCTCGAGCGGATGTTGGCGACACCCGGCACCTTGGTCAGAAAGTCCATCATGAAACGCTCCAGCGACTGGATCGTCGGCACCAATACCCGGATCAAATAGTCCGGGTCGCCGGCCATCAAGTAGCACTCCATCACCTCGGGCCGGTCGGAAATCGCGCCTTCGAACTGCTGCAACGCCAGCTCGTTCTGCTTTTCCAGGCTCACATGGATAAACACGTTGACGTGCAGCCCCAGCAAATCGGCGTCGAGCAGGGTGACTTGCTCGCGAATCAGGCCCAGTTCCTCCATCGCCTTGACCCGGTTGAAACAGGGTGTGGGCGACAGGTTGACCGAGCGGGCCAGGTCGGCGTTGGTAATCCGCGCATTCTCCTGCAGGGCGTTGAGAATGCCGATATCGGTACGGTCCAGTTTGCGCATGAGACAAAATCACCTGTTTATTATGTTTATGCAGGTTTTTTATCCGCAAATGATCGCGGGCGCAATAAAACACAGATAAATATTCTTCTACGCCACGCCTATGATTGTTGTAGGACAAGATTTCTCTTACCCGGAGACTGACTGTCAGCTAGCGCGCCCACTACAAGAAATTCACAAGATCGAGCGTAGAAAGCCATGAATCAGCCGTATGCCCCACTGCGCCTGCACGTTCCCGAACCCTCGGGCCGCCCAGGCTGCAAGACCGACTTTACCTACCTGCGCCTGACCGACGCAGGCACCGTGCGCAAACCCGCCATCGACGTAGAACCCGCCGACACCGCCGACCTGGCCAAGGGCCTGATCCGCGTGCTCGACGACCAGGGCCAGGCCTTGGGGCCATGGGCCGAAGGGGTTCCCGTTGAAGTCCTGCGCAAAGGCATGCGCGCCATGCTCAAGACGCGGATCTTCGACAACCGCATGGTGGTCGCCCAGCGTCAGAAAAAAATGTCGTTCTACATGCAAAGCCTTGGCGAAGAAGCCATCGGCAGCGCCCAGGCCCTGGCCTTGAACATCGACGACATGTGCTTCCCCACCTACCGCCAGCAAAGCATCCTGATGGCCCGCGACGTGCCGCTGGTGGACCTGATCTGCCAGCTGCTGTCCAACGAGCGCGACCCGCTCAAGGGCCGCCAGTTGCCGATCATGTACTCGGTCAAGGATGCAGGCTTCTTCACCATCTCCGGCAACCTCGCCACCCAATTCGTACAGGGTGTGGGCTGGGGCATGGCCTCGGCGATCAAGGGCGATACCAAGATCGCCTCGGCCTGGATCGGCGACGGCGCCACCGCCGAATCCGACTTCCACACCGCCCTCACCTTCGCCCACGTGTACCGCGCCCCGGTGATTCTCAACGTGGTCAACAACCAGTGGGCCATCTCCACCTTCCAGGCCATCGCCGGTGGTGAAGCCACCACCTTCGCCGGACGCGGCGTCGGCTGCGGCATCGCCTCCCTGCGCGTGGACGGCAACGACTTTATCGCGGTGTACGCCGCCTCCGCCTGGGCCGCCGAGCGTGCGCGCCGCAACCTCGGCCCAACCCTGATCGAATGGGTCACCTACCGTGCCGGTCCGCACTCCACCTCGGACGATCCGTCCAAATACCGCCCCGCCGACGACTGGAGCCACTTCCCGCTGGGCGACCCGATTGCCCGCCTCAAGCAGCACCTGATCAGGATTGGCCAGTGGTCCGAAGAGGAACACGCGGCAGTCAGTGCCGAACTGGAAGCCGAGGTGATCGCCGCGCAGAAACAGGCCGAACAGTACGGCACCCTGGCCGGTGGCCAGATCCCAAGCGCCGCGACCATGTTCGAAGACGTCTATAAAGAGATGCCGGAGCACTTGAAGCGCCAGCGTCAGGAGTTGGGGATCTGACATGAACGATCACAACAACAGCATCGAATTGGAAACCGCCATGACCACCACTACCATGACCATGATCCAGGCCCTGCGCTCGGCCATGGATGTGATGCTTGAACGTGATGACAACGTGGTGGTGTTCGGCCAGGACGTCGGTTACTTCGGCGGTGTATTCCGCTGCACCGAAGGCTTGCAGACCAAGTACGGCAGCTCGCGGGTGTTCGACGCACCGATCTCGGAAAGCGGCATCATCGGCGTGGCCGTGGGCATGGGTGCCTATGGCCTGCGCCCGGTGGCCGAAATCCAGTTCGCCGACTACGTCTACCCCGCCACTGACCAGATCATCTCCGAAGCGGCGCGCCTGCGTTATCGCTCGGCCGGCCAGTTCACCGCGCCCTTGACCATGCGCATGCCCTGCGGCGGCGGCATCTACGGCGGCCAGACCCACAGCCAGAGCATCGAAGCGGTGTTCACCCAGGTCTGCGGCCTGCGCACGGTGATGCCGTCCAATCCCTATGACGCCAAGGGCCTGCTGATCGCCTCCATCGAAAACGATGACCCGGTGATCTTCCTTGAACCTAAACGCCTGTACAACGGCCCGTTCGACGGCCACCACGACCGCCCGGTAACACCGTGGTCGAAACACCCGCAAGCCCAGGTGCCGGACGGTTACTACACGGTGCCGCTGGACGTGGCCGCCATCGTGCGCCCTGGCTCGGCTGTCACTGTGCTGACCTACGGCACCACTGTGTATGTGTCGCAGGTCGCCGCCGAAGAAACCGGCATCGACGCCGAAGTCATCGACCTGCGCAGCCTGTGGCCGCTGGACCTGGACACCATCGTCAAATCCGTGAAGAAGACCGGCCGTTGCGTGGTGGTGCACGAAGCCACCCGCACCTGCGGCTTTGGTGCCGAGTTGGTGGCGCTGGTGCAGGAGCATTGCTTCCACCACCTGGAAGCGCCGATCGAACGCGTCACCGGTTGGGACACCCCCTACCCGCACGCGCAGGAGTGGGCGTATTTCCCAGGCCCGTCCCGAGTGGGCGCGGCGTTGAAACGGGTCATGGAGGTCTGAATGGGCACGCACGTTATCAAGATGCCGGACATTGGCGAAGGCATCGCGGAAGTTGAATTGTCGCAGTGGCATGTGAAGGTCGGCGACATGGTCGTCGAAGACCAGGTGCTGGCGGATGTGATGACCGACAAGGCGATGGTGGACATTCCCTCGCCGGTCCATGGCAAGGTGATTGCCCTCGGCGGCGAGCCGGGTGAAGTCATGGCGGTGGGCAGTATCCTGATCAGCATTGAAGTAGAAGGTGCGGGCAATGCCAAGGACGTGCCCGTGGTGGCGGAGCCGGTGAAAGCGGCTGCCGTTGTCGAGGCCAAGCCGGCACCGATGGTCGAAAGCAAGCCCGCACCGGTGGCAGCCGCACAGGCCCCCGTGGCCCGCGAGGCCGACGAACGCCCCCTGGCTTCCCCCGCCGTGCGCAAGCATGCGCTGGATGCCGGGATTCAACTGCGTCTGGTGCAGGGCTCCGGCCCAGCCGGGCGGATCCTGCACGAAGACCTCGAGGCCTACCTGCAACAAGGCGCGTCAAAAGCTTCGACGGCCGCCAACCCTTACGCCGAACGCAACGACGAAGAACAGATCCCGGTGATCGGCATGCGCCGCAAGATCGCCCAGCGCATGCAGGACGCCACCCGGCGTGCCGCGCATTTCAGCTATGTGGAAGAGATCGACGTCACCGCCCTCGACGAGCTGCGCGTGCACCTCAACGAGAAGCACGGCGCCACGCGCGGCAAGCTGACGTTGCTGCCGTTTATCGTGCGCGCCATGGTCGTGGCGTTGCGGGATTTCCCGCAGATCAACGCGCGCTACGACGACGAAGCCCAGGTCATCACCCGCCTCGGCGCGGTGCATGTGGGCGTCGCCACCCAGAGCGACATGGGCCTGATGGTGCCGGTGGTGCGTCACGCCGAAGCCCGCAGCCTGTGGGGCAACGCCGAGGAAATCGCGCGCTTGGCCAGCGCCGCGCGCAATGGCAAGGCCAGTCGCGATGAACTGTCCGGTTCGAGCATTACTCTGACCAGCCTGGGCGCCCTGGGCGGCATCGTCAGCACCCCGGTGCTGAACCTGCCGGAGGTGGCCATCGTCGGCGTCAACCGCATCGTCGAGCGGCCGATGGTGATCAAGGGCCAGATCGTGATCCGCAAGATGATGAACCTCTCCAGCTCCTTCGATCACCGCGTGGTCGATGGCATGGACGCGGCGCAATTCATCCAGGCCATTCGCGGCCTGCTCGAACAACCCGCCAGCCTGTTCCTGGAGTAAGGGCATGACCCAGACATTGCATACCACGCTGCTGATTATCGGCGGCGGCCCTGGCGGTTATGTGGCCGCCATTCGTGCCGGCCAGCTGGGCATCCCGACCATCCTGGTGGAAGGCCAGGCGTTGGGCGGCACCTGCCTGAACATCGGCTGCATTCCGTCCAAGGCCTTGATTCACTTGGCCGAGCAGTTCCAGCAAACCGTGCACCACAGCCAGGGTTCCCGGCTGGGAATCGAGGTGGATGTGCCGACCCTGGACATCCGCAAAAGCGTGGAATGGAAAGACGGCATCGTCGACCGCCTGACCACCGGTGTCGCTGCGCTGCTTAAAAAGCACAAAGTGCAGGTGATCCATGGCTGGGCCAAGGTGGTAGACGGCAAGACCGTCGACGTCGGCGACCAGCGCATCCAGTGCGAACACCTGTTGCTGGCCACCGGATCGAAAAGCGTCAACCTGCCGATGCTGCCGATCGGCGGGCCGATCATCTCCTCCACCGAAGCCCTGGCGCCAACCCGCCTGCCCAAGCGCCTGATTGTGGTGGGCGGAGGCTACATCGGCCTGGAGCTGGGGATTGCGTATCGCAAGCTCGGCGCCGACGTGAGTGTGGTCGAAGCTCAGGATCGTATCCTGCCGGCCTACGACGCCGAGCTGACGCAACCGGTGCACGAATCGCTCAAGCAGTTGGGCGTGAAGCTGTACCTCAAGCACAGCGTGACGGGTTTCGAGCACAACAGCCTGCAAGTACGCGATCCGAATGGCGACACGTTGTCGCTGGCGACGGACCAGGTGTTGGTGGCCGTTGGTCGCAAACCCAACACCCAGGGTTGGAACCTTGAGGCGCTGAACCTGGAGATGAACGGCGCGGCGATCAGGATCGACAGCCGCTGCCAGACCAGCATGCGCAATGTGTATGCCATCGGCGACCTGAGCGGCGAGCCGATGCTCGCCCACCGAGCGATGGCCCAGGGTGAAATGGTTGCCGAACTGATCAGCGGTCAACACCGCGAATTCAACCCGGCGGCGATCCCGGCGGTGTGCTTCACCGACCCGGAACTGGTGGTGGTCGGCAAGACGCCCGATGAAGCCAAGGCCGCCGGCCTGGACTGCATCGTGTCGAGCTTCCCGTTTGCCGCCAACGGCCGCGCGATGACCCTCGAGTCGAAAACCGGCTTCGTGCGGGTGGTGGCGCGACGGGACAATCACCTGATTGTTGGCTGGCAAGCAGTCGGCGCCGGCGTGTCCGAGCTGTCCACCGCCTTCGGCCTGAGCCTGGAAATGGGCGCGCGCCTGGAAGACGTGGCCGGCACCATCCACGCCCATCCGACGCTCGGCGAAGCGGTGCAGGAAGCGGCGTTGCGTGCGCTGGGCCACGCGTTGCACCTGTAAATAAACACCCCCTGTAGGAGCGAGCTTGCTCGCGAAGAACCTGAGGGCGCCGCGTTCATTCTGGTTTGACGCGTTATCGTTGACGATTTTCGCGAGCAAGCTCGCTCCTACAAGGGACGCGGGGGATGCGAACGGGCCCGGGAATGAAGTATTGTTGCGCCCATTCAGAAAAAAACCGACTTGACCAAAGATAGAGGGTGTCATGGGTAACGAAAGCATCAATTGGGACAAGCTGGGTTTTGACTACATCAAGACCGACAAGCGGTTTCTCCAGGTCTGGAAAAACGGCGAATGGCAAACCGGCACCCTGACCGACGACAACGTGCTGCACATCAGCGAGGGCTCTACCGCCCTGCACTACGGCCAACAGTGCTTCGAAGGCCTCAAGGCCTACCGCTGCAAGGACGGCTCGATCAACCTGTTCCGCCCGGACCAGAACGCCGCGCGCATGCAGCGCAGCTGCGCCCGCCTGCTGATGCCGCACGTCCCGACCGACGCGTTCATCGACGCGTGCAAGCAAGTGGTCAAGGCCAACGAGCGATTCATCCCGCCGTACGGCAGCGGCGGCGCGCTGTACCTGCGCCCGTTCGTGATCGGCACCGGTGACAACATCGGCGTGCGCACCGCGCCGGAGTTCATCTTCTCGGTGTTCTGCATCCCGGTCGGCGCCTACTTCAAGGGCGGCCTGGTGCCCCACAACTTCCAGATCTCCACCTTTGACCGCGCCGCGCCACAGGGCACCGGTGCCGCCAAGGTCGGTGGCAACTACGCCGCCAGCCTGATGCCGGGCTCGGAAGCGAAGAAATCCGGTTTCGCCGATGCGATCTACCTGGACCCGATGACCCACTCGAAAATCGAAGAAGTCGGCTCGGCCAACTTCTTCGGGATCACCCACGACAACCAGTTCATCACACCGAAGTCACCTTCGGTGCTGCCAGGCATCACCCGCCTGTCGCTGATCGAACTGGCCCAGACCCGCCTGGGCCTGGAAGTGGTCGAAGGCGAGGTATTTATCGACAAGCTGGATCAGTTCAAGGAAGCCGGTGCCTGCGGGACTGCGGCAGTGATCTCGCCGATCGGCGGTATCCAGTACAACGGCCAGTTGCATGTGTTCCACAGCGAGACCGAAGTCGGCCCGATCACCCAGAAGCTCTACAAAGAGCTGACCGGCGTGCAAACCGGCGACGTCGAAGCGCCAGCGGGTTGGATCGTAAAAGTCTAAGCCAGTAACACCGCAAAACCCTGTGGGAGGGGGCCCCCTCCCACATTTGCTCTCCGGTGTATTCAAGATTCTTTCGGGATATTCTCGTCAATCTTCTTGCCCATGCTGATCCTCGGCTCCACCCCATACCCCAGCGCCTCATAGAACCCCACCACCGCCTCATTGCCACCGGTGATCTGCAGGTTGATCTTCATGCAGCCCAGGGCCGTCAGTACCTGTTCCGCATGCCGCACCAGCGAGGAACCGAGGCCATGACGCCGATAGCCCGGGTGCACGGCCACCGAGTACAACCAGCCGCGATGACCGTCGTAGCCGGCAAGCACCGTCCCGATAACAGTCTTTTTGTCCGTCGCCACAAAAAACAGCCCGTCATTGACCGCCAGTTTCTTATCGATCGCCAGGGTCGGCAGGTTATGCGCCGTGTCATACCCAAACGCCTCCTGCCATAACGCCACCACTTGCCCACGTTGCTGGCGGTCGCGATACGGACCGATGGGATGGCGCGACAACAGCGCTTTTTCCATCACCAACGTGCGCTCATTGCCGTGGTAGACGTCACGTACCGTGTGAAAACCCAGCTTGGTGTAGAACGGCTCGGCGGTCAGCGAGGACGGCACACTCAGCGTCGTCACCCCCGCTTCCCGCGCCCGCAGTTCGATTTCAATCATCAGCAACCGGCCAATGCCCTGCCCTTGCAGCGTCGGGTTGACGAACACCGAACGCACCACATTGGCATCCAGGGCCGCCGTGGCGACGATCACCCGGTCCTGGACCGCCACCAGCACCACACGGCGCTTGAGCAGGTCGAGCACAGCGTCCGGGGTGAAGTTGCTGGCCACCCGGGCAATCACATCCGCCGGATAGTCCCGCGCATTGCTGCTGTGCAAGGCCGCCAGGATGACCAGGCTGATCCCTTCGGCATCGTCGGATTGGGCAAGACGTACGACGGTAGACATGATTCCTCCTGGCTGACGGCGTTATTACAGTGGCCACTGTACCAATGTAGGAGGGGGCTTGCTCCCGATGGCGGTGTGCCAGTTGATGGATTGAGTGACTGATATACCGCAATCGGGGGCAAGCCACCCTCCCACATTTTGACCGCGCTCCAGCTCCCACCGCCGATTCGGCTGCCTCACCCCCCTTTTCAGCTTTCCCGGCTGAGCCGCCCCTTGGTTTCAGCCGGGATTCCCCTGCCACAGCGAACAAAATAGCCCCACTGCTCAACCCCATGGATTCGTGCACCCATGCAAACCACCAACACCGTCCTGATGATTCGCCCGGCGCGCTTTGCCTTCAACCCGGATACCGCGATCAACAACCGTTTCCAACGCCCACCCCTCGACCCGCTCAGTGCACAGCAGAAAGCGCTGGAAGAGTTCGACGGCTATGTCGACACCCTGCGCCGGCACGGCGTGGAAGTGCTGGTGGTGCAAGACACTCCGGCGCCCCACACACCCGACTCGATCTTCCCCAACAACTGGTGGAGCAGCCACGCCGACGGCAGCCTGGTGCTGTACCCGATGGAAGGCCAGAACCGCCGACTGGAACGTAACAAAGGCGTGCTGCAAGTGCTGGAGCAGCGCTTTGCGATCAAGGACACCATCGACCTCAGCCACCTCGAACAACAGAACATCTTCCTCGAAGGCACCGGCAGCATGGTGCTCGACCGCCAGCACCGCATCAGCTACGCCTGTCACTCCGGGCGCACCCACCACGACGCGCTGCGCCAGTTTGCCGAACGCCTCGACTACCGGCTCTGCGTCTTCCACGCCGTCGACCGCCACCACGCACCGATCTACCACAGCAACGTGATGATGAGCGTCGGCCGCGACCTCTCGGTGGTGTGCCTGCAAGCGCTGCCCGACGCCGACGAACGCCAGGCCCTGGAACGCTCGCTGCGCGACACCGGCAAAGACATCCTCGGCCTCGACTTCGACCAGCTCGAAGCCTTCGCCGGCAACATGCTCGAAGTCCACGACCGCGACGGCCAGCCGCTGCTGGTGATGTCTGCCAGTGCCTGGGGCGCGCTGCAACCGGCCCAGCGCCGGCATGTGGAGCGCCACACCCGGCCGGTGGTGGTGAACATCGACAACATCGAACGCATCGGCGGCGGCAGTGCCCGCTGCATGCTGGCAGAAGTGCATCTGCCCGCCCGTCCCTCATTTCAATAAGGAGTCTTGCCATGACCCGCTATATCGACGTCAACGACCTCAGCTATCTGGTTTCGCAAAAAGGCCTGCACACCTGCATCACCGAGATGGCCGAGTACATCCGCGCCGACTACCTGCGCTGGCAGGACTTTGAGAAATGCGCACGCCTGGCCAACCACTCGCCGGATGGCGTGATCGAGTTGATGCCGGTGTCCGACGCCTCGCTGTACGCCTTCAAGTACGTCAACGGCCACCCGAAGAACACCTTGGCCGGCATGCTCACCGTAATGGCCTTTGGTGCCCTCGGTGACGTCGACACCGGCAAACCGGTGCTGCTGGCGGAAATGACCCTGACCACTGCCATTCGTACCGCCGCCACGTCGGCCCTGGTGGCCCGCTACCTGGCCCGCGCCGCCAGCCGCAGCATGGCGTTGATCGGCAACGGCTCCCAGAGCGAATTCCAGGCCCTGGCCTTCCACGCCATGCTCGGCATCAACGAGATCCGCCTGTTCGACATCGACGCCAAGGCCACCGCCAAGCTGGCAGCCAACCTCAAGGCGTTCCCGGCAATCAAGGTGATCCTGGCCGGCAGCGTGGCCGAAGCGGTCAAAGGCGCGGACATCGTCACCACCGTCACCGCCGACAAGGCCTACGCGACCATCCTCACCGACGACATGATCGAGCCCGGCATGCACCTCAACGCCGTGGGCGGCGACTGCCCGGGCAAGACCGAACTGGACCGCCGCATCGTCGAGCGCGCCCGTGTGATCGTCGAGTACGAACCGCAAAGCCGCATCGAAGGTGAAATCCAGCACATGCCGGAAGACTCGCCGGTGACCGAGTTGTGGCAGGTCATCAACGGCCAGGTCGCCGGCCGCGAGCATGAGCGCCAGGTCACCCTGTTCGACTCGGTGGGCTTTGCCATCGAAGACTACTCGGCCCTGCGCTATGTGCTGGACGTGGCCAAGGCCCTGGGTGTCGGCAGCGAACTGGAACTGGTGCCGGACCTGGCCGACCCCAAGGACTTGTTCGCACGCCTGGCCCAACAGCCTCGTGCACAGCACAAAAAGCGCGCCTGAGACCGCTCTGGCCTGCCCCTTTGCGCCAAGGGCAGGCCGGATTTCCAGGACTGAAAAGCCGATTCATAGGGTGCTACAGCCGATTCCGCTGCATTACGTGTTTTAACAGCGCAATTTGCGCTTTGAGCGCGGGGTAAACGACACAAAAAACGCACCATCATGAAGCATTCTGAGCCCGACCAAAGCGTCACAGAATGAATGCACGCTGCACCCTTTTTACTGCCCTGACATCAATTACAAAATATAGGGACCGACACATGACTCCACTGCGATCACTCTTCGCTGCGTTGCTGTTGCCACTGTGCGCCAGCGCCGCCCACGCCCAGGATTGGAAAGAAATCCGCTTCGGCGTATTCCCCGAGTACCCCCCGTTTGAATCCGTGGCCGCCGACGGCAGCCTGCAAGGCTTCGATATCGAGTTGGGCAACGCGATCTGCGCCAAGCTCGAGGTCAAATGCACCTGGGTGCACAACGAATTCGACGGCATGATCCCGGCCCTGCGCGCGCGCAAGTTCGACGCGATCATGTCGTCCATGGCTGTAACCCCGGCGCGCGAGAAAGTCATCGACTTCACCGACCGCCTGTTCCTCAGCCCCACGTCGGTGATCACGCGCAAAAACGCCGACTTCGGCGGCACCCCGGAATCGTTGAAAGGCAAACAGGTCGGCGTGCTGCAAGGTTCGTTGCAGGAAGCTTATGCCCGTGCACACCTGGCCAGGCTGGGCGCGCAGATCAAGGCGTACCAGTCCCAGGAACAGAACTACGCCGACCTGCAGAACGGCCGTCTCGACGCTACCCTGACCGACAAGCTCGAAGCCCAGCTCAACTTCCTGTCCAAGCCTGAAGGCGCCGACTTCAAGACCGGCCCGGCCTTCAAGGACCCGACCCTGCCCCTGGACATCGCCATGGGCCTGCGCAAGAACGACCAGGACTTGCGTGCGCTGATCAACAAGGGCATCGCCGCCGTCCAGGCCGATGGCACCTACGCACAGATCCAGAAGAAATACTTCGGCGATCAAGACATCTACAACGAATAAGCCAACACAATCCCTTGTGGGAAGGGGCTTGCTCCCGATAGCGGTGGGTCAGTCAATACAGGTGTCGACTGGCACGCCCTCATCGGGAGCAAGCCCCCTCCCACAGGGGTATGTCTGCGCCCTTTAGAGATCTCCCCATGAACGAACTCCTCAACCTGCAAGGCTACGGCCCGATGCTCGCCCAGGGTGCCTGGATGACGGTCAAGCTGGCGCTCCTGGCGCTGGCCCTGAGCCTCGCCCTGGGCCTGATCGCCGCCGGCGCCAAACTTTCCAGCGCCCAATGGCTGCGGGTGCCGGCCACGCTGTACACCACGCTGATCCGCAGCGTGCCGGACCTGGTGCTGATCCTGCTGATTTTCTACAGCCTGCAACTGTGGCTCAACGACCTGAGCGAAGTGTTCGGCTGGGACTACTTTGAAATCGACCCGTTTACCGCTGGGGTCATCACCCTGGGGTTTATCTACGGCGCGTATTTCACCGAGAACTTCCGTGGCGCGATCCTCAGTGTGCCGGTCGGCCAACTCGAAGCCGCCACCGCCTACGGCCTGAGCCGCTGGCAGCGTTTTCACCTGGTGCTGTTCCCGCAGCTGATGCGCTTTGCCCTGCCGGGCCTGGGCAATAACTGGCTGGTGCTGCTCAAGTCCACGGCGCTGGTGTCGATCATCGGCCTGTCGGACCTGGTCAAGGCCGCGCAGAACGCCGGCAAGACCACCAACGAGCCGTTGTACTTCCTGATCCTCGCGGGCCTGGTGTACCTGGTGATCACCACCCTCTCCAACCGCATCTTCAAGCGCCTCGAACGGCGCTACAACCTCGGCATCAAGGGGATGGCGCGATGATCGAACTGTTCCAGCAATACGGCCTGGCCTACCTGTTCAGCGATGGCACCGGGTTGTCCGGCGTTGCCATGACCTTGTGGCTGTTCATTATCTCGGTGGTGCTGGGTTTTTTCCTCTCGATCCCCCTGGCGCTGGCCCGCGTGTCGGAACACTTCTGGCTGCGCTGGCCGGTGGAGGTCTACACCTACCTGTTCCGCGGCACGCCGTTGTATATCCAATTGTTGATCTGCTACACCGGGCTGTACAGCCTGGAGGTGGTGCAGGACAACGCCCTGCTCAACCAGTTTTTCCGCAATGCCCTCAACTGCACCCTCCTGGCCTTTGTGCTCAACACCTGCGCCTACACCGTGGAAATCTTCGCCGGGGCGATCCGCAACATTCCCCACGGCGAACTCGAAGCGGCCCGCGCCTATGGCCTGCACGGCTGGCGCCTCAACCTGTTTGTGGTGGTGCCTGCCGCACTGCGCCGCGCGCTGCCGGCCTACAGCAATGAAATGATCCTGATGCTGCACGCCACGTCGCTGGCGTTTACCGCCACCGTCGCCGACATCCTCAAGGTGGCGCGCGATGCCAATGCCGAGACGTTCCTGACGTTCCAGGCCTTCGGCATCGCCGCCCTGCTCTACATGCTGCTGTCCTTTGCACTGGTGGGCCTGTTCCGACTGGCCGAACGTCGCTGGATGCGTTTTCTTGTTCCTACCCGAGGCTAACCCATGAATCAGTCCGCGCAGGTCCTGGCCACTTATCCTGTCGATGTACCCGTTACCCAGGCGACAACTGCTGCCGTCAAGCTGCAGGTCGAAGGCATCCATAAACGCTACGGCGAACACGAAGTGCTCAAGGGCGTGTCCCTCAACGCCCGCAATGGCGACGTGATCAGCCTGATCGGCGCCAGCGGCTCGGGCAAAAGCACGATGCTGCGCTGCATCAATTTTCTCGAACAGCCGGACGCCGGCGTCATCACCCTGGACGGCATCAGCATCGAAATGCGCCAGGGCCGCGCCGGCGTCCGTGCGCCGCACCAGGAACAATTGCAGAACCTGCGTACGCGCCTGGCCATGGTGTTCCAGCACTTCAACCTGTGGAGCCACATGACCGTGCTGGAAAACATCACCATAGCCCCGCGCCGGGTGCTGGGGGTAAGTGCCGCCGAAGCGGAAAAACGCGCGCGCACGTACCTCGACAAGGTCGGCCTGCCGGGCCGCGTGGCCGATCAGTACCCGGCGTTCCTGTCCGGCGGCCAGCAACAGCGCGTGGCCATCGCGCGGGCCCTGGCGATGGAGCCGGAAATCATTCTGTTCGATGAACCCACCTCCGCCCTCGACCCCGAACTTGTAGGAGAAGTCCTCAAAGTCATACAGACGTTGGCTGAGGAAGGTCGTACCATGCTGATGGTCACCCACGAAATGGGCTTTGCCCGCCAGGTGTCCAGCCAAGTGCTGTTCCTGCATCAGGGCCGAGTCGAGGAACAAGGCGGCGCCGAGATCCTCGACCACCCCAACAGCGAGCGCTTGCAGCAATTTCTTTCCAACCGTTTGAAGTGAAACCCATGGATACCAAGGCCAACGGACCCCATACCTCCCCTGCGCTGGATCGCATCGATGAGGCGATCATCGAAGTGCTGCGCCACCAGGGGCGTATCACCTATGAAAAGCTCTCGTCACTGGTGCACCTCACCCCCAGGCCCTGCCTGGAGCGGGTGCGCAAGCTGGAGCGACGCGGGGTGATTCGCGGGTACGGCGCGATCATCGATGTACAGATGGTCTCGCCCGGACTGTCGCTGCTGGTGCTGGTGGCCTTGTCCAACCAGAGCGGGCGCTCGGCGCAAAAGGCCTTCGAAGCCTGTATGAAGGCGTGCCCCCAGGTGTTCGAATGCCAGCTGATCAGCGGGCCGTTCGACTACAGCCTGCGCATGCGCTGCCGGGACATGGAGCACTACCGGGTGGTATCGGAGATCTGGCTGAACAATGATGAGTTGCACATCGATAAGTTGGTGGCACATCCGGAGTTGGCGGTGGTGAAAAATACCGCCATCGAACTGGCCTAGATCCTCAAACACTGGAAATCCAATGTGGGAGGGGTTTGCCCCTCCCAGATTTTTAACCGCGCCCGCTTGAAATACGCTTGCCGAGCTTGGTACCAATCATCTTCGCCTGCCCATCCTTCTGCTTCCCCGTACGTGCCTCGCTGATCAACCCCGGGATCAACTTGCCCTCCGGCAGATTCTTCCAGAACCGGCTCGGCAAGTGCCCTTCCATCACCTTGGGGTTCAACCGCGCCGGGTTGAAGATATGGCTGTAGTACGTCAGCCACATCGCACTGTGGGGATCTTCGACATTCTGCGCCAGCTGCTGCCAGGCCTCAGGGCATTGGCGTTGATGAATCAACTGTTCGCCATCGTAATAAACCCCATCCAACGGCGTGGCGATCATCCAGCGATGGCGCCCCATGCGCCCGACAAAATGCTGGCTGGCGCTCTTGAGAATGTCATGGGCCGGCTCATGCCAGGCCACGTACTCCGGCAACTCGGGCCCTGCCCCTGCCGGCAAGGCGATAAAGCGCACAAACGCATGCAGATGATGGGCCTCGCGGCTGACCTGCTTGATGCGCCGCTGCAGCTCAGTGCCGAGTTTATCCCCCGCCAGCATCGCGGTGCGGTCGCCATGGCTGACGCGCCAGAGCACTTCGTACAACAGGCTCCAACGCTGGTCGCCGTGGTAGCAGGCGGCCGACTCCAGCAACTCCAGCAGCGCCTTGGGAATGCGCGCCTGGAACGGCCCCAAGCCTGCGGGGATCGGCTCATCGGTCGCAAACAGATCCGCCGCCTGCATCTCGCCCCAGCTGACCTGGCTGGGGTCGACCTGATGGCTGAGCAGCCAGCGCGCCTGTTCGCGCCAGGTGCTGAAAAGGTTGTCGCATTCCAGGCTGATCATCCCCACAACCCCATCTGCTGCGGCTGCGGGCGGTCGCGCAGTTGCTCGCGCAGCAGCACGCTGGTGCTGTCCGCCTGTTGCGGGTGGTAGTCACTGGTGATGAAAAACGGCTTGGCCTTGGCCAGCACACAGCGCATGCGCGCCAGGTCTTCAAAGCGGATCTTGCGTTCGCGGCGCAGGTCCACCAGGCGCTGGGTGGTGCGCAGGCCGATCCCTGGGATGCGGGCGATCAAGGTCGGCTCGGCGCGATTCAGGTCCAGGGGGAATACCTCGCGGTGCTCCAGGGCCCAGGCCAGCTTGGGGTCGATGTCCAGGGCCAGGTGGCCGGGGCCTTCGAACAGTTCGTTGGCACTGAAGCCGTAGCTGCGCAGCAGGAAATCCGCCTGGTACAAGCGATGCTCGCGCATCAACGGCGGCGCGGCCAGTGGCACGCTTTTCGGGCTGTTGGGGATAGGGCTGAAGGCCGAGTAATACACGCGGCGCAGCTTGAAGTTGCCATACAGCGCCTCGGCACTGTGGAGGATGGTGCTGTCGTCGGTCTCGTCGGCGCCGACGATCATCTGGGTGCTCTGCCCGGCCGGGGCGAAACGCGGTGCGCGGGGTTCGTTCAGGACCGTCTGCTCGCCGGTGTAGATGGTCTGCATGGCCTGCTTGATCGAGACGATCTGTTTTTCCGGCGCCAGGGTTTGCAGGCTGGCATCGGTGGGCAGTTCGATATTCACGCTGAGGCGGTCGGCATAGCGCCCGGCCTCGGCAATCAGCGCCGGGTCGGCTTCGGGGATGGTCTTGAGGTGGATGTAACCGCGAAAGTCATGCTCTTCGCGCAGCAGTTTGGCCACCCGCACCAACTGCTCCATGGTGTAGTCGGCCGAACGAATGATGCCGGAGCTGAGGAACAGCCCGCTGACGCAGTTGCGCTTGTAGAAATCCAGGGTCAGGGTGACCACCTCCTCCGGGCTGAAGCGTGCACGGGGCACGTCGCTGGAGCGGCGGTTGACGCAGTATTGGCAGTCGTAGAGGCAGAAGTTGGTGAGCAACACCTTGAGCAAGGATACGCAGCGACCGTCCGGCGTGTAGCTGTGGCAGATGCCCATGCCATCGGTGGAGCCCAGCCCCGCCTTGCCTTCGGAACTGCGCTTGGGCGCGCCGCTGCTGGCGCAGGAGGCGTCGTACTTGGCGGCGTCGGCGAGGATGCTGAGTTTTTCGATCAACTGCATGGAAGGCTACCGATACTGTTTTTTTGTACAGTACCAGTAGCCCAACAGTGTTGCTAGTACCACCTGTAGGAGCGAGGGGGACGCCTAGTTCTTGCTCGCGAAGAACGCAAGAACAACGCGTTAATCCAGAATGCCCGCGTATCGTTGACGATTTTCGCGAGCAAGCTCGCTCCTACAAGGGCGGTCAGCTGGCAGTGGCGAGCAGCAAATCCTGCACCGAGCGGCCCTGGCCACGGTGACGATCATGCTCGAACAGCGACGCCGCAATCTCATCCGCGCGAATCGGCAGTACCGACAGCAACGTATCGCTCAAGCCATGGCTGGCCTGGCTGAAGCCCTGGATGTAGATGCCGGCCTTGCAGCGCTCATCGGTGACGATGCGGTAGTCGCGCGCCACTTCAAAATCACCCAGATACTCCTCCAGCGGCGCCAGCAATGCGCGGTGGGTCTCGCGCTCGTAGCCGGTGGCGAGGATCACCGCGTCGTAATGGTTGACGCTGGTTTCGCCGCTGGCGTTGTTGCGCAGGGCCAGTTCGATGCCCAGGGGGCCGGGGGTGGCCTTCTCGACCACGGTCATGGTGCGGAAGGCCTGGCGGGCGATGCCGGAGACTTTCTGGCGGTAGAAAATCCCGTAGATGCGCTCGATCAGGTCGAGGTCGACCACCGAATAGTTGGTGTTCTGGTACTCGGCGACCAGGCGCTCGCGCTCGGCACCGACTTGCTGGAACACCAGGTCGGTGAAAGCCGGCGAGAACACTTCGTTGACGAACGGGCTGTCATCGGCAGGCTTGAGCGCCGAACCGCGCAGGATCATGTCGACCTGTACCGATGGGAAGCTGTCGTTCAGGTCGATAAAGGCTTCGGCCGCGCTCTGGCCACCACCGATGATGGCGATGCGCATCGCCTTGCCGTCCACGCAAGGCTGGGTGGCCATGCGCTCCAGGTACTGGGAATGGTGGAACACCCGGCTGTCGCCCTTGAGGGCCTTGAAGGTTTCGGGAATGCGCGGGGTGCCGCCGGCGCTGACCACCACCGAACGGGTGGTGCGCACATGCTGCTCGCCCAGGGCATCGCGAGAGATCACGCGCAATGCCTCGACCTGTTGCTGGTGCAGGATCGGCTCGATGGCCAGCACTTCCTCGCCGTAGCGGGCCTGGGCCTGGAACTGCCCCGCGACCCAGCGCAGGTAGTCGTTGTACTCCATGCGGCACGGGTAGAAGGTGCCCAGATTGATGAAGTCCACCAGGCGGTCGTGGGCTTTCAGGTAATTGACGAAGGAGTACGGGCTGGTGGGGTTGCGCAGGGTCACCAAGTCCTTGAGGAACGAAATCTGCAATTCGCTCTGGGTCACCAGGGTATTGCCGTGCCAGCGGTAATCGGCCTGTTTGTCAAGAAACAGTACGTCCAGTTTGCCCTGCGCCTTTTCACGCTCCTGCAGGGCGATGGCCAGCGCCAGGTTCGAAGGGCCGAAACCGATACCGATCAGGTCATGAACCGCGGGCGAAGCAATTGCCTGTGTCATTCCAGTGTCCTCTGGATAAGCCCCTTGGCGGTGGGGCGGGAATACCTTCGAGACCTGCACAACAGGTCATGTGTTGATAGGAAACGAGGACAGTGAAAAAAAATTTAACCGATCAGTGATCAGTGCGCGTCCCACTCGCGCATCCGCACCCGGCAGTGCTTCATGGCGTTGACGATGTGTTTTTCCACCAGGGTGCGGGAAATACCCAGGCGCTCGGCGATTTGCAGGTGGCTCAGGCCCTCGAGTTTGCGCAGCAGGAAGCTGTCGCGACAGGCCGCCGGCAGCTCGGCCAGGGCACGTTCGAGCAAGGCCAGGCGTTGGCCGTAGTCGTGGGTGGCATGGGGCGAACAGGCGGCAAAGCGCTCCTCGCTGTCGAGCACCTCCAGGGGTTCGACCTGGCGCAGGGCATTACGCCGGTGGCCATCGATCACCAGGTTCAGCGCGGTGCGATACAAAAAGGCACGCGGCTGTTCGATGGGCGTCTCGCTGGAACGTTCCAGCACCCGGACATAAGCGTCATGCACCACATCCTCGGCCACCTGACGGTTGCCCAGCTTGGCGTTGAGGAAACACACCAGCTCGCGATAGTAGTTTTCCAACATGACTCCCGGCCACCGGGTGGCGGCATTAGGTCCTGTAGGAGCGAGCTTGCTCGCGAAGTACGTCAACGATAACGCGGGAAACCAGAGTGAACGCGGCGTCATTGAGCTCTTCGCGAGCAAGCTCGCTCCTACACAAATACAGGCCATTCAGTAATGGCAGTTTGGGTAGGTGCAATTTATAGTAATTCTCATCTACTTTTAAACAAGACTTGCACCTACAGGCCGTTTTTTTTCTCCACAAGACCTGTAACCACTTATGTAACAACCTAAATCCTCGGCCAATTCTCTCGTTTAACTGTCAGCTCTGCGCAACTGCGCTCCGAACTTTCCCGGCTGGAACCTAAGCATGAAACGCCCTCGACCTGCCCGACGCGCCTTGCTCGCTATCGCGTGCCTGATTCCCATCATCGCCGTCGCCGCCTGGCAGGTGTTGCCGCCGGGGCGTGACAACCTGACCACCGTCACCGTCACCCGCGGCACTATCGAAAACAGCGTCACGGCCCTGGGCACCCTGCAACCGCGCCGGTATGTCGACGTGGGCGCCCAGGCGTCCGGGCAGATTCGCAAGATCCACGTTGAAGCCGGCGACCGGGTGCAGGAGGGCCAATTGCTGGTGGAGATCGACCCCTCGACGCAAAAAGCCAAGCTCGATGCCAGCCGCTACGCCATCGAAAACCTCAAGGCCCAGTTGCAGGAGCAAAAGGCCCAGCACGCCCTGGCCCGCCAGAAGTACCAGCGCCAGCAGCGCCTGGCCGCCGGCAACGCCACCCGCGAGGAAGACGTGCAAACCGCCAAGGCCGAACTGAGTGCCACCCAGGCCCGGATGGACATGTTCCAGGCGCAGATTCTCCAGGCCCAGGCCAGCCTGCGCAGCGATGAAGCGGAACTGGGCTATACGCGCATCTACGCACCGATGACCGGCACCGTGGTCGCGGTGGACGCGCGCGTCGGCCAGACCCTCAATGCCCAGCAGCAGACGCCGCTGATCCTGCGGATCGCCAAGTTGTCGCCGATGACCGTGTGGGCGGAAGTCTCGGAAGCCGACATCGGCCACGTCAAACCGGGCATGACCGCCTACTTCACCACCCTCAGCGGCGGCAACCGGCGCTGGACCAGTACCGTGCGGCAGATCCTGCCGATCCCGCCCAAGCCGCTGAATGAAACCCAGGGCAGCGGCAGCCCCAACAGTTCCAGCAAGAGCGGCAGCGGTCGCGTGGTGCTGTACACCGTGCTGCTGGACGTGGACAACAGCGACAACGCGCTGATGGCCGAAATGACCGCCCAGGTATTTTTCGTCGCCAGCCAGGTCAAGGATGTCCTCACCGCACCGGTGGCCGCGCTGCTGGGCACCTCAAGTGCCGACAAGCAGATCGCCCGCGTGGTCGCCACCAACGGCCGCATCGAAGAACGTGAAGTGCACCTGGGCATCAGCGATCGTCTGCGGGTCGAAGTGCTCGACGGCCTGCACGAAGGCGATCATCTGCTGATCGGCCCGGCCGACGGCAACGGGGGTTGAGGTGACCACGCCCCTGATCGAACTCAAGAACATCCGCAAATCCTACGGCGGTGGCGACAGCCCGCAGGTCGACGTGTTGCGCGGCATCGACCTGTCGATCCACGCCGGGGAATTCGTCGCCATCGTCGGGGCTTCCGGTTCCGGCAAGTCCACGTTGATGAATATCCTCGGTTGCCTCGACCGCCCAAGCCTGGGCGAGTACCTGTTCGCGGGGGAAAACGTCGCCCACCTGGACAGCGACGAACTGGCCTGGCTGCGCCGCGAGGCGTTCGGCTTCGTGTTCCAGGGCTACCATTTGATCCCCTCGGGCTCGGCCCAGGAGAACGTCGAGATGCCGGCGATCTACGCCGGCATCAGCGCCGCCGAACGCCATGCCCGCGCCCACGCGCTGCTCACACGCCTGGGCCTGGCCGAGCGCACCGGTAACCGTCCGCACCAGCTGTCCGGCGGTCAGCAACAGCGTGTCTCGATCGCTCGGGCGCTGATGAACGGCGGCCACATCATCCTTGCCGATGAACCCACCGGCGCCCTCGACAGCCACAGCGGCGCCGAGGTAATGACCCTGCTGGACGAACTGGCCAGCCAGGGCCATGTGGTGATCCTGATCACCCACGACCGTGAAGTCGCGGCGCGGGCCAACCGCATCATCGAGATTCGCGATGGCCTGATCATCAGTGACTCGGCCGATGACGAAGCAGCGCCCCCACCCGCCACCCGCGGCGCGCTGCAAGCCGTGGACCTGCGCCAGCGCCTGGCCGACGGCGCCGAACACAATGGCGCCTGGAAGGCCGAACTGCTGGACGCGGTCCAGGCCGCCTGGCGGGTGATGTGGATCAACCGTTTTCGCACCGCGTTGACCCTGCTGGGGATCATCATCGGCGTAGCCTCGGTGGTGGTGATGCTGGCCGTGGGCGAAGGCAGCAAACGCCAGGTCATGGCGCAGATGGGCGCGTTCGGTTCCAACATCCTCTACCTCAGCGGCTCATCGCCCAACCCGCGCACGCCGCTGGGTATCGTTACCCTCAATGACGTCGCGGCGCTGGCGGCGCTGCCCCAGATCAAGCGCATCATGCCGGTCAACGGCACCGAAGCCGGCGTGCGCTATGGCAACGTCGACTACATGGCCTATGTGGGCGGCAATGACACCAATTTCCCGGACATTTTCAACTGGCCGGTGGTCGAGGGCAGTTACTTCACCGCGGCCGACGAGCGTGCGGCCGCCACCGTGGCGGTGATCGGCCATCGCGTGCGGGAAAAGCTGTTCAAGGGAGAGGTCGACCCCATCGGCCAGTACATCCTGATCGAAAACGTACCGTTCCAGGTGATCGGCGTGCTGGCGGAGAAAGGCGCCAGCTCCGGCAACAAAGACAGTGATGACCGTATCGCCATCCCCTACACCGCCGCCAGCGTGCGCCTGTTCGGCAGCTACAACCCCGAATACGTGGTGATTGCCGCCGCCGATGCGCGCAAAGTCCACGAGGCCGAAGTGGCCATCGATCAGTTGATGCAAAAGCTGCACAACGGCAAGCGCGACTACGAGCTGACCAACAACGCGGCGATGATCCAGGCCGAGGCGCGCACCCAGAATACCCTGTCGCTGATGCTCGGCTCGATTGCCGCGATTTCCCTGCTGGTAGGCGGCATTGGCGTGATGAACATCATGCTGATGACCGTGCGCGAACGCACCCGCGAGATCGGCATTCGCATGGCCACCGGCGCGCGCCAGCGCGACATCCTGCGCCAGTTCCTGACCGAGGCGGTGATGCTGTCGGTGGTCGGCGGCCTGTGTGGCATTGCCCTGGCCCTGCTGGTGGGTGGCGTGCTGGTGCTGGCCAAGGTGGCGGTGCAGTTCTCCCTGGTGGCGGTGTTTGGCGCATTCGCTTGCGCACTGGTCACCGGCGTCGTATTCGGCTTCATGCCGGCCCGTAAAGCTGCCCGGCTCGATCCGGTTAAGGCGTTGACCAGTGAATAAACGAACCATTCCCCCGTACCTGCCCGCACTTGGCCTGTGCCTGCTGCTCACGGCCTGCGCCGGTGACCCGCCCGCCGTGGACAGCGCTATTGCGCCGCCGGCTGCCTGGCAGTTCGCTGAACGCGACGCCGCCCAGGCCACTAACCAGCGCTGGTGGACGCAGTTCGGCAGCCCGCAGTTGAACCGCCTGGTCGACCAGGCCCGGCGTGACAGCTTCGACGTGGCCGCCGCCATGGCCCGCGTGCGCCAGGCCCAGGCCACGGCGGTGATTGCCGGGGCGCCACTGTTGCCCGAGGTGAAGTTCAACCTTGCCGCCAGCCACCAGAAGTTGTTGCACGGCACGGGCGGGCCGGACCTTGACGCCTCACAAAGCGATGACGCCGTCGATAATTTCGGCGCCAACTTCACCGCCAGCTACGAAGTGGATTTCTGGGGTGGCCGCGCCGCTGCCCGTGACAGTGCCCTGCACAGTCTGCGCGCCAGCGAGTTCGACCAGGCCACCGTGGAACTGACCTTGCTCAGCAACGTCGCCGACCGCTACGCGCAAACCCTCGCGGCGCGCCAGCGCCAGCAGATCGCCGAGTTGAACCTGACCAATGCGCGTAACGTCCTCGACCTGGTGCAGACCCGTTACGACGCAGGCTCCGCTACGGCCCTGGAACTGGCCCAGCAGAAAAGCCTGGTGGCCAGCCAGCAACGCCAGCTGCCGTTGATTCAACAACTGGCCGAAGAATCCCAGATCACCCTTGCCGCCCTCCTCGGCCAACCGGTCCAGGCCCTGGACCTGGGCGCCGAACCCTTCCAGGAGCTGACCTGGCCAACCATCGGCGCCGGCATGCCCAGCCAGCTGCTCAGCCGCCGGCCGGACATTGCCAAGGCCGAGGCCGAACTGGCGGCAGCCCAGGCGGACGTCACCGTGGCCCGCGCCGCCATGCTGCCGGCCCTGACCCTCGGCGCCACGCTCGGCTCCGATGCCTACAAGGCCGTGGACGTCCTGCGCAGCCCCTACTACACGCTGACGGCCGGCCTGGTCGGGCCGATCTTCAACAACGGCCGTTTAAGCGCCGAGCGCGACAAGGCGCGCGCGCGCCAGGATGAGCTGTTGCAAACCTACCGCGGCGCGATCATCAACGGCTTTGCCGATGTGGAAAAAGCCCTCAGCAGCATCACGCGCCTGGACCAGCAGCGCCACTGGCAAACGGAAGAACTGCAACAGGCCCAAACCGCCTTCCAGATCGCCGAAAGCCGCTACCAGGCGGGTGCCGAGGACTTGCTGACGGTACTGGAAACCCAGCGCACCCTGTATGCCGCCCAGGACTTGAACGTGCAATTGCGACTGTCACGCCTGCAGGCCAGCATTGCGCTGTACAAGGCATTGGGCGGCGGTTGGAAAACCAGCATCTGATAAACGAAACTCCAGTTTCGTACATAAGTCGTCTACCGCCCCTACATTCTTCGACTCAGGTTCCTTGGTAAAAAATGCCGCTATCACACGGCTGCCAGGGAACACTGGATGAATGTTGCAAAATACCTCGCGTGCGGCTGTCTCTGGTTGATGGCAAACCTTGGCCAGGCAGAGCCACTGATCAAACCCACCGCCATTGATTGGCTGCTCGATTGCCCCCTCCCCACCACCGAACGGCTTGACCCCGAGGTGCTGTCGCGCACCCAGTGCGGCATCGTCACCGTCCCGCGCAACCATGCCGCCCCCTGGCAAGGCCACCAGCGCCTCTACCTGACCCGTGTCGGCGCCCGCGATCCCCTGAACCGCAAGGGCGTGGTCTTCACCCAGGCCGGCGACACCGCGCAAAAAAACTACGGAAGCACCTTCGCCATTCACCTCGCCAGCCGCTGGGACACGTATTCCACACAAGCCTATCGCACGCTGCTCAACCGCTACGACATGATCGAACTCAGCCCCCGCGACCTCACTCAGGAGCATGGCGTCGAACAGGCCGTACGGGACATGGAGTACGTACGCGCCCAGTTGGGCGACGCCCAACTGCATTACCTGGGGGACACCATCGCCACGCGCCTGGGCAGCCGCTATGCCGCAGTGTTTCCCGAGCGCGTCGCACGCATGGTGCTGGTCAACGCCGAACACACCATGGCGGGTAGGCTTGGGGTCGAACAACTGCGCCTCAAGGAGCCCGCCAAACCGGACGCCGGCGGCTGTATCAACCGATGGGTGGGTGACTTCCTCGCCTATGGCAAACAGCCGCCACCGTCGACTCGCTGCCTTGACGTGGCAGGCAGGCAGTAGCGCGTCGTTTACGACCTGTTGCCGCCGAAAACGACACCCTGCGTTGACGCTCCGTCGCAATCGTTATTAAGTGCTATTTATCCGCATTAATACGATAAATCGAACCCATGCTGAGTCGCCCGCTACGCCGCAAACGCCAGAAGCTGTCCGACGTGATTGTCGAGTCGGTCAAGCGCTCTATCGTCACCGACGCCTTGAAGCCCGGCGACCGCCTGCCCACCGAGCGTGAGCTGATGGAGAGCTTCCAGTGCTCCAAGGGCTCGGCCCGTGAAGCGCTCAAGGCCCTGGAGGTCGAGGGGCTGGTGAGTACGCGCACCGGCCCCAGCGGCGGTGCGTACCTGAACCAGGCCGGCACTGAACCCGCCAGCCGCGCGCTGCGTAACTACCTGCACTTCCAGCACCTGGACGGCGAGCAGGTGTACCAGTTGCGCAAGGTCATCGAAGTGGAACTGGCGGTGTCGGTGCTCGGGCGCCTGAGTGAGGACGACTACCGGGCACTGCAGGACAACGTGGATTTCTGCAGCGCCCCCGAAGACAGCGAAGCCGGCCAGCGCGAGCAACGCCTGGCGGAACTGGAGTTCCACAACCTGCTGGCCAAGGCCTGCCCCAACCCGTTGCTGAGCTTTATGGCGCAATTTCTCAACGACCTGCTGCGCGACCTGGTGGTACTGAAAAAAGCCTACAAGCCCAAGCGCAAGCAGTTCGACGCGGCCAACCTCGACTATCACAAACAGCTGCTGAACGCCTTTCGCGCCGGGGATGAAGGCGCGGTACGCAGCCTGATGCATGAACATATGTGCGACGCCGAACACCATATGACCGCGCTGGAAGGCCAGGTCAGCCCGCACTTTCTACTGGAGTTCGACCACAACCACTGAAAACACCCCTCCCACAGTTGACTGCATTCACTGCGTTATCCCAATAACAGGCCTGCCCACAGGCCCTGCTCCACCGTATCGCCCTTGCTACTCCTGCCAATAACTAAACCAGGGAGTCACCCCATGCAGCGTCGTACGTTATTGAAAGCCAGTCTTACCGCCGCCGCCCTCAGTCTTCCACTGAGCGTGCGTTCGGCATTCGCCGCCGAGCCCTTTACCTTTTACGGCCTCAAGTCCATGTCCGGCGCCTTTGCCAGCTATGGCAAGTTTGCCGACATGGGTTCGCGCCTGGCGGTGGCACAACACACCGAGCTACTGGGCCGCCCCTTGAACTACAAGGTCATCGACACCGAGGGCAACGCCGGCAAGGCCGTGCGCAAGGTGCAGGAGGCGATCCAGCAGGACGGCGCGCGCTTCTTCCAGGGCTGCACGCTGTCGTCGTCGGCACTCGCGGTGGCCAAGGAAGTCGACAAGGTCGGCGGTGTATTCATGACCCCGGTCGGTGCCGATGAAGTCACCGGCAAAGACTGCAACCACGCCACGTTTCGCTGGTCGGTGCCCACCTACGGCGCGATCCGCGAAACCATGGTGCCGCTGATCAAGCTGCTGCCGGATGCCAAGCGCTGGTACACCATCACGCCGCAATATGTGTTCGGCGAAGCGCTGCTCGAAGGCGCCAGAAACGTACTCAAGGAACATGGCCTGGAGCATGTCGGCAACAGCTACCACTCGCTGCAGGAGCAGGAATTCTCCGGCTACCTGACCAACGCCATCTCCACCAAACCCGACGTGCTGGTGTTGCTGAATTTCGGCAGCCAATCGTCCAACACCCTGCGCCAGGCGGTGAACTTCGGCATCAAGGAACGCATGAAAGTGCTGCTGGTGTGGTCCGCCGGCCTCGACCAGTTCCAGGAACTGGGCAGCGACATCCTCGACGGCGTGTACCTCGGCGCGCAGTACTGGCATCAGGTCGACACCCCGCTCAACCGCGAGCTGGTCAAGCTGACCCAGGCCAAGTACGGCATCAACCCCACCTACCCGTTGGCCGCCGACTACATCAGCACCAAAGTCATGCTCGACACCATCATCGCCACCGCCAGCTTCGACGGGCCGACAGTGGCCAAGGCCATGCAGGGCCTGAGTTTCGAAGGCCCCACCGGCAAGGAGTCGATCCGCGCCGGCGACCACCAGGTGATCAAGGACTACTACCTACTGGTCGGCAAGGCCGCCGGCGAGATGGCCGACAAGGATGACCTGGCCAAGGTACTCAGCGCCGGCCAGTCCTTCCCGCCGGTGGAAGCCACGGGCTGCACGCTCGCCTGATCCGCTAAAACACCACCGTTGTACACGGCAGGGCCGCCCGGGCGGCCACCTGTTCGAGGGTTTTTGCATGCTTAATCTTTACCTGTTCCAGATACTCAACGGCCTTGGATTGGGAATGATCTACTTCCTGATCGCGGTCGGGCTGACGATCATTTTCGGCCTGCTCAACTTCGTCAACTTCGCCCACGGCGCGTTCTTCCTGCTGGGCGCCTACATCTGCTACACCGCCGTGAGCCTCACCGGCAACTTCTGGCTGGCGCTGTTGATTGCGCCGCTGGTGGTGGCCGCGTTGGCCTGGGTGATCGAGCGGCTGTTGATCCAGCGGATCTATCACTTGCCGCACATGTTCCAGATCCTAGTCACCCTGGGCATCGCACTGATCATCCAGGAAGCCAGCGTAATGATCTGGGGCCCGGTGGGCAAAAGCGTCGCCGTGCCGGAACTGCTGCGCGGCGTGCTGGTGGTGGGTGATTTCGTCTACCCCTACTACCGCCTGTTCCTCATCGTGTTTTCCGGGCTGGTGGGCCTGGGCCTGTGGCTGCTGCTGGAACGCACACGCTTCGGCGCCCTGGTGCGCGCCGGCAGTGAAAGCACCGAGACCGTGTCGCTGCTCGGCACGAATATCTTCCGCCTGTTCTCCATGACCTTCGCCCTCGGCGTGGGCCTGGCCGGCATGGCCGGGGTGCTGTTCGCGCCGTTGCGCGGTGCCCAGCCGTTCGTTGGCCCGGAGATTCTCGGCATCGCCTTCGTGGTGGTGGTGATCGGCGGCATGGGCTCGTTCAGCGGTGCGCTGGTCGGCGGTTTGCTGGTGGGCGTGGTGCAAAGCCTGATGACCACACTCTGGCCCCAAGGCGCGAGCCTGATGATCTACGGCGCCATGGCCGTGGTGATTCTGGTGCGGCCTTACGGCCTGTTTGGGAGAGCCTGACATGAGCGAGAAAAATCCCCTGCCGTTTGCCAAAACCCAATCACGCGCCATGTTGCTGTGGGTCGTGGCGGTGCTGATCGGCCTGCCCGTGCTATTGCCCTCGGCGACCCTGGCCAGCGAGATCCTGATCTTTGCCATGGCGGCCCTGGCCTGCAACCTGTTGCTGGGCTACACCGGGCTGCTGTCATTCGGCCAAGGCATCTTCTTTGGTGCCGGTGCCTACTGCGCGGCGCTGCTGATGATCCACCTGCAACTGGGCCTGTTCACCGCGCTGCTGGGCGCCGCCATCGCCGGTGGTTTCCTGGCCTTGCTGGTGGGTGCCCTGGCGATCCGGCGCACCGGCATCTACTTCGTGATGCTCACATTGGCCTTCAGCCAGATGGCGTACTTTGTCGCCTACACCCTCAGCGACTGGACCGGTGGCGACAACGGCTTGCTCAGCGTACCGCGCCCCGAGATTCGCCTGGGTGACACCGTGCTGCTGTCCCTGGCCGACGCCCGCGCGTTCTATGGTTTTGTCGCGGTGCTGTTCCTGCTGATCTTCATCGGCGCACGCCGGGTGATCGCCTCGCCGTTCGGCAGCACGTTGATGGCGATCCGCGAAAACGAAACCCGCGCCTCGGCCATCGGCTACGACACGCGGCACTTCAAGATCCTGGTGTTCGTGCTGTCCGGCGCAGTCACCGGGATTGCCGGGGCGCTGTACGCCATGCTGCTGCACTTTGTGCCGCTGTCGAATATCGACCTGGCGATGTCCGAAAACATCCTGATCATGACCATCATCGGCGGCACCGGCTCGCTGTTCGGTTCGTTGCTGGGCGCCGGGTCCATCGTGCTGCTGGGGGATTTTCTTTCCGACCTGTGGCCCCGTTGGCTGATGCTGCTGGGGGTGATCCTGATCCTGGTGGTGATCTTCATGCGCGGCGGTTTGTGGGGCGGCCTGGCCGCGTTGTTCGAGCGCGTGCGCGGCCGTCGCAAGGCCGTCGTCGTCGCCAAGGAGGAAGGGCTATGAGCATCTTGTTGGAAACCCAGGACCTGGAACTGGCCTATGGCGCGTTCCGTGCGGTGAACGGCGTGAACCTCAAGGTCGAAGCCGGCACCATCCACACCATCATCGGCCCCAACGGTGCGGGCAAGACCAGCCTGTTCCACTGCCTGACCGGTGAACGCCAGGCCACGGCCGGGGCGATTCATTTCAACGGCAAGAACCTGATGCGCAAGCCCGCCCACACGCGCGTCGGCCTGGGCATGGCGCGCTCGTTCCAGCTCACCAGCCTGTTCCAGAACCTCAGCGTGCGCGAAAACCTGCGCCTCGCCGCCCAGGGCCGCGACGGTGCACGTGCGTTGAATTTCTGGCGCCGCGTGGACAGCAAGCGCGAACATCTGGAGATGGCCGACCAGGTGCTCGAACGCCTGCAACTCAGCGCCCGCGCCGAGATCCTGGCCGGCGAGTTGTCCCACGGCCAGCAACGGGTGCTGGAGGTGGGCATGTCGATCTGCTCCAAGCCCAAACTGTTGATGCTCGACGAGCCCACCTCGGGCATGGGCATCGATGACATCCCGATCATGACCCAGTTGATCAGCGACCTCGGCCGCGACCACACGGTGCTGTTGATCGAACACAACATGAGCATCGTCATGTCCATCAGCCAACGTATCACCGTGATGAGCCACGGGCAGATCCTGGTGGAAGGCACGCCGGAGTTCGTGCGTGCCGATGAACGCGTGCGCAGTGCTTACCTTGGGGAGGCTGCCTGATGTTGATCGTCGAGAATATCCATTCCTACTATGACAAGAGCCACGTGCTCGAAGGCGTGTCGCTGAGGGTCAACCCCGGCGAACTGGTGACCCTGCTCGGGCGCAACGGTGCCGGCAAGACCACCACCCTGCGCAGCATCCTCGGCATCATCTGCCCACGACAGGGCCAGATCCACTTCAACGGCCAGGCGCTGGTGGGGCAGAAAATCTTTGAAATCGCGCGCCAGGGCCTGGCGCTGGTGCCGGAGAATCGCGGGATCTTCCGCCTGCTGACCGTCGAGGAAAACCTGCGCATTGCCGTCCGCAAGAGCAGCCGCTGGCAGCTTGAAGACGTGTACGGCATGTTCCCGCGCCTCAAGGAGCGGCGCAGGAACGCCGGCCATGCGCTCTCCGGCGGCGAGCAACAGATGCTCGCGATCGCCCGCGCCCTGCTCAACGATCCGAAGCTGCTGATCCTCGACGAACCCACCGAAGGCCTGGCCCCGGTGATCGTCGACGAACTGGTGAAGATCCTGCGCAAGGTCAAGGACGACGGCCTGCCGGTGCTGCTGGTGGAACAGAACCTGATGGTCTGCGACAAGCTCGCCGACCGCCATTACGTCCTCGAACAGGGCCGCGTGGTCTACGAAGGCAGTGCCGCCGCCTTCCGCGCCGACCCGACGATCAAGAACCGCTACCTGGCGCTGAGCGCCTGACGGGAGAATGCAGATGAACAGTTTTGCGCAACCGCTCCAGGGCAACGCCCCGCTGATCAACCGCGACCGCCTGTGGCAATCGCTGATGGACCTGGCGCAACTGGGCGCCACGGTCAAGGGCGGCGTGTGCCGCCTGGCCCTCACCGACCTGGACCGCCAGGCCCGTGACTTGTTTGTGCAGTGGTGCGAGGCCGCCGGGTGCAGCGTCAGTGTCGACGCCATCGGCAATATCTTCGCCCGCCGCCCTGGGCGTAATCCGGCACTGCCGCCGGTGATGACCGGCAGCCATATCGACACCCAACCCACCGGCGGCAAGTTCGATGGTTGCTACGGGGTGATGGCCGGGCTGGAAGTGATCCGCACCCTCAACGATTTGAACATCGAGACCCAGGCGCCGCTCGAAGTGGTGGTATGGACCAATGAAGAAGGCTCGCGCTTCCCGCCGTGCATGATGGGCTCCGGGGTATTTGCCGGTAAGTTCGACTTGCAGGACACCCTCGCCAAACAGGACGAGCAAGGCCTGTCGGTGGGCGCCGAGTTGCAGCGCATCGGCTATGCCGGTGCCCGCGCGGTGTTGGGCCACCCGGTCGGCGCGTATTTCGAAGCGCATATCGAGCAAGGCCCGGTGCTGGAAGACCAGGCCACAACCATTGGCGTGGTCATGGGCTGCCTGGGCCAGAAGTGGTTCGACCTGACCCTCACCGGCGTCGAAGCCCACGCCGGGCCGACGCCGATGCACCTGCGCAAGGATGCCCTGGTGGGCGCCGCCGAGGTGGTCAGCGCGGTCAATCGTATCGCCCACCAGCAGCAACCTCACGCCTGCGGCACGGTCGGCTGCCTGAGCCTGCACCCGGGGTCGCGCAATGTGATTCCCGGCCAGGTGCACATGACCCTCGACCTGCGCCACCTGCATGCCGACAAGCTGCAGGCCATGGTCGATGAAGTACGTGGCGTGATCGAAGCCACAGCAGCCCGGCACGGGTTGACCTTCGAACTGACGCCCACCGCCGACTTCCCGCCGCTGGACTTCCACCCGGCCTGCGTCAACGCCGTGCGTGATGCGGCGAGTGCCTTAGGCCTGAGCCATATGGACATCGTCAGCGGCGCCGGGCATGACGCGATTTTCGTCGCCGAACTGGGCCCGGCCGGGATGATCTTTGTGCCGTGCGAAGGCGGCATCAGCCATAACGAAATCGAAAACGCCGCGCCGGATGACCTGGCGGCCGGGTGCGCCGTGTTGTTGCGCGCCATGGTCAACGCGGCACAGGGGAATAGCCATGAGTGACATAGGTGAACTGACGGCCGTACAACTGCTGGCGCATTTTCGCGACAAGACCCTGTCGCCG
The DNA here is from genome assembly GCF_052112325.1 of Pseudomonas sp. Yb2C2. Taxonomy (NCBI): domain Bacteria; kingdom Pseudomonadati; phylum Pseudomonadota; class Gammaproteobacteria; order Pseudomonadales; family Pseudomonadaceae; genus Pseudomonas; species Pseudomonas sp. Yb2C2. The sequence continues at coordinate 370,250 of NZ_JAVAJK010000003.1, forward strand.
GTGGAGGTCACCGAGGATGCATTGCTGCGCATCGAACGCTACAACCCGATGGTCAACGCCTACTGCCATGTGGACCCCGAGGGCGCGCTGCGCGCCGCGCGGGCCTCGGAGCACCGCTGGTTGAAGGGTGAGCCCTGCGGTGCCCTGGATGGCGTGCCCGCCTCGATCAAGGACCTCACGCTGACGCTCGGCATGCCCACCCGCAAGGGCTCGCGCACCTCGTCGGCCGAGGGTCCGTGGGACGTCGACGCGCCCTTCCCAGCCTTTATGCGCAAGGCCGGCGCGGTGCTGCTGGGCAAGACCACCACCCCGGAATTCGGCTGGAAAGGCGTCACCGATAACCCGCTGTACGGCATCACGCGCAACCCGTGGGACACACGCACCACCGCAGGCGGCTCGTCTGGCGGCGCGGGCGCGGCAGCTGCATTGAACCTGGGCGTGCTGCACCAGGGCAGCGATGCCGGCGGCTCGATCCGCATCCCCTGCGCGTTTACCGGCACCTTCGGGATCAAGCCGACGTTCGGCTATGTGCCGCAGTGGCCGGCCAGTTCGATGACCATCCTTTCGCACCTGGGGCCGATGACCCGCACCGTGGAAGACAGCGTGCTGATGCTGCAGGCCGTCGCACAACCGGATGCGCGGGATGGCCTGATCGGCGCGCCGAGGACCACGCCATGGCTCACGCCGCACACGGATTTGAACGGCCTGCGCGTGGCCTACAGCCCCACGTTTGGCTACGTGGATGTCGACCCGCAGGTGGCCAAGGTGGTTGCCCAGGCGGTCGAGGGCCTGGTGCAGTTGGGCGCCCATGTCGAGCAGATCGACCCCGGTTTCAGCGATCCGCTGGAGGTGTTCAGCACCTTGTGGGCGGCGGGCGCGGCACGCCTGACCGGGTCCATGAGCGACGCACAGAAACAACTGCTGGACCCTGGGCTGCTGCGCATTGCCCAGCGTGGCGAGCAGTTGAGCCTGGATGACTTCAACGCAGCCCTCGAAGCCCGCGCCGCGCTGGTGGCCCGGATGGCGGCGTTCCACGAGCATTACGACGTGCTGGTCTCGCCGATGATGCCGATCACCGCGTTCGAGGCCGGACACAACGTACCGCCCGGTTCCGGGATGCAGGAATGGACCGAGTGGACACCGTTCACCTACCCCTTCAACCTCACCCAGCAACCGGCGGCGTCGGTGCCGTGCGGCTTGGCGGCGAATGGCTTGCCGGTGGGGTTGCATGTGGTGGCGGCGCGGTTTGCCGATGAGCAGGTGTTGAGGGTATGCCAGGTGTATGCGCGAGCATTTCCAACCCGACACTTGCATGCCCCGGTCTGATAAATAGCCACTGTGCCTGCGGAATGCGTTGACGCCTGACTCAGTGCTATTCTCGCGCCCTCAATGTTTTCAGGAGTTTTACGCAATGCCAAGAATACTCACATGGACAGGTCTTTTCTTGGCGCTTGCCTGCTTGCAAGGCTGCGCGCATACCGACCCACTGCTGGGTCAGCCTTACTTCACAACGCCAGCCCAGACAGCCAGCGACAAGGCCACCGTTTACTTCGTGCGCGAGTATCGCCTCATGAGCCCGCAATTCATCACCGAAGTCCACGTCGATGGCCAGAGCCTTGGGGGGCTGCCTACCGGCGGCTACTTCAAGGTGGACTTGCCAGCCGGCGTGCACCGCGTCAGCTCCAACAAAACCTCAATCCTCACGGACGAAGCCACGCGCCAGTTTGACTTGTCCGTCAAGGCTGGCCAGAGCTACTTCGTGGTGGATCAGGATTTGTGGGCAGAACCCAAGGACGGTTTGACCCTGGGCGACATGAACAACAATATCTATCGAGGCTCCATGCACTATTTCCGGTGGGCGCTACTGCCTGCCGATACTGCCGTGAAGTTCATGCCCAGGTACCGCTTGGCCAAATCCAAATAAATCTATCCCTTTTGAACACCCTGGGCATCCCAGAAGGCGTCTTCGGAGGCAAGCCCCCTCGCACATTTTCTGAGCGCACTCCAATCCCCTGCCTCTACAATGTCCCCCATTCATCCCCGGGGGCTTCATGGACATCGAACTGGCACGCACTTTCCTGGAAATCACCCGCTGCGGCAGCCTGGCCGCCGCAGCCGAGAAACTGCACGTCACCCAGACCGCCATCACCGCACGCGTTAAAAACCTGGAAAGCCAGCTGGGCAGTACGCTGTTCGTGCGCAACCGCGCCGGTGCACGCCTGACCGCCGACGGCGAGGCGTTTGTGGTGTACGCCAACCAGTTGCTGCAAACCTGGGAAGCCGCGCGGCGTGACCTGCCGCTGCCCGATGGCTATCGCAATGTGCTGCATATCGGCGGTGAAGTCAGCCTGTGCAACCCGCTGATGCTCGGTTGGGCCCGGGCCCTGCGCGAACAGATCCCCGGGCATGCCCTGCGCACCGAAGTGCGTGAAGGTGAATACCTGCTGCGGCAGCTGGAGCTCGGCGTACTCGATGCCGCGCTGGTGTTCCAGCCGCAGTACTGGCCGGGGTTGCAGGTGGAACAGGTGCTGGAAGAAAAACTGATCCTGGTGCAATTGACGAGTAAACCGGCCCCGTACGTCTACATCGATTGGGGCCCTGGTTTCCGCCAGCAGCACGACGCGGCCCTGCCCGACAGGGCTCGCGCGGCGGTAAGTTTCAACCTCGGGCCGCTGGCATTGCAGTACATCCTCGAGAACGGCGGCGCCGGCTATTTCCGCACGCGGGTGGTACAGAGCTACCTGGACAGCGGCGTGATGCAGCGCGTGCCCAAGGCCCCTGAATTCAGCTTCCCGACGTTCCTGGTGTACTCGCGGGCACGGGATTCGGCGGTGTTGCAACAGGCCCTGGGGCTGCTGCGTGAAGTGGTCAAGGCCGAGAGTGACTGGTCGCAGCGCTGGGACCCGTTGATCTGAATCCCTTCCCCGGCGCAGCGCGCAAAACTCGCAGATTCCCGTGTACCAACTAAGCTCAGTCTCCAACAAAAAAACCTGAGCAGCCCGCCATGGTCCATCCCACCGAGACGTTTCGCAGCCGCTACCGCGCCGAGGTCAGCCCCCATTACAACCCCTGGCTGCACGCCGGCTTTGTGCTCGGCTATGGCGTGTGCTGCATCGGCCTGGCCGGGGCCTCCACCCACCGAGTTACGCCGTTCGAGTGGCTGACTGTGCCGCTGACCCTGGTGCTCTTCAACCTCTGTATCTACCTGGTGCATCGCCACCTCGGCCATCACAAGCACGCCTTGGCCCGCCTGTTCTATGCGCGCCACACCGGTGATCACCACAGCTTCTTTACCCCCGGCCACATGACCTACGACAGCCCGCGAGACTGGCGCGTCATTCTCTTCCCGGCGTGGCTGATCGTGCTGCACAGCCTGGTCATCACCCTCCCCGCCTGGTGGTTGCTCCAGCACCTGAACGCCAATGTCGCCGGGCTGTTCGCCGGGAGCATGATCCTCGGTTACCTGCTCTACGAAGTGTTCCACGCCTGCGAGCACTTGCCCGCCGACCACCCGCTGGCGCGCCTGCCGTGGATTCGCCAGATGCACCGACTGCACGCCCTGCATCACCGCCGCGAGCTGATGCAGGGGCGCAATTTCAATATCGTCCTCCCGCTGATGGATTACCTGTTCGGCACCCTGTACTGGGAACCGAACCCCAACGACAACCAGGAATCGTCATGAGTACCCGTCGAAAGAAAATGCGTCATCTGCTGTTTGTGCTGCTGCTGGCGGTGATCGCTTTCCTGCTGTTGATGCCGACCAAAGTGCAACCGGTGAACTGGGCTCCGCCCAAGGCGCCATCGATGAAGGAAGGTGCCTATGCCGACAACCAGCGCCTCAAGGCTGTGCAGAAAATCGGCGCCCAGGGCATCGCCGGCCCCGAGGCCTTGCTGCTCGATGCCCAGGGGCTTCTGATCAGCGGGCTGCATGACGGCCGCATCATCCGCACGTCGCCCGACAGCCCCACCCTGGAAGTACTGGCCAACACCGGTGGGCGGCCGCTGGGCATGGCACTGCACCCGGACGGGCGCTTGATCATTGCCGACGGGGTCAAGGGCTTGCTCGCGCTGGATCCCCAGCGCCAACTGACCGTCCTGAGCGCCAGCGCCAATGGCGTCCCCTTTGGCTTTACCAATGACGTGACCATCGATGCCGGCGGGCGCTATGCCTACTTCAGCGATGCTTCGAGCCGCTGGGGTTATGGCCAGGATGGCGAGGCGGTGATCGAGCATGGCGGCGATGGTCGCCTGCTGCGCTATGACTTTCGCAACGGCACCACCGAGGTGTTGCTGGACCAACTGCAATTCGCCAACGGCGTGGCCCTCGGCCCCGATGAAAATTACCTGCTGGTCAATGAAACCGGGGCGTATCGCATCAGCCGCTACTGGCTCAAGGGCGAACGTGCGGGCAACCACGACTTGTTTATCGACAACCTGCCCGGCCTGCCGGACAACCTCAGTTTCAACGGCCAGGACCGTTTCTGGGTAGCACTGTACTCACCGCGCAACCCGCTGCTGGACAGTTTTGCCGGCTACCCATTGCTGCGCAAGGTGATGGTGCGCGCGCTGATGGTGGTGCCCAAGCCCATTGAGCGCAAAGCCTTCGTGCTGGGGCTGGACACCGACGGCAAGGTCATCGCCAACTTGCAGGATGGCAGCGCCAGCAATTACTCGCCCATCACCACGGCCCGGGAATATGGCGACTGGCTGTACCTGGGCTCATTGAAGAATACGAGCATGGCGCGCTTGCCGTTGAAGCTGGCGTTGGCGCAATAACGCAAACAGGGCATACAGGCGCCTGGCCTGTATGCCCTGGGTACTACGGGTCACTCATGTTCAGCTCTTGGTGCTGCTCAGCAAGGTCTGTTTGCACAGGTGGCCGAAGCTGACGAACTCGGTGTTGTCACCACCGACGCCGATACCCGGGTATTCCAGTACTTCCATGCGCCACACGCCGTAGTTGAAGTCGGTACGCCAGGTGTTGTTGTAGCCCTGGGCGTAGTCGACAAAGGTGGTCTGGAAATCACCGAAGCAGGTGCCCACGTTGATCGTGCCCGCCGCTTGGCCCGCACTGTCGGTCGCCGCCGAATACGCCTTGTAGACGATATCGCCGTTGGCCGGGTCGATCCGCTGGTCGAGATAGACGATCGGGTGCAGGCCCACCAGCGGTGCACCGGTGCTGTCCGACAGGCCCATGGTCCAGGTCAGGTCGCGATAGGCTTGGGTGGTCATGTAGCCGTAGCCCACGTCGGAAGCCGAATACGGAATGCGCAACACGTTCGCCTCGCCCTTCACATCCGGGCTGTTGACCCGCGGGTTGGAACCAAACGACAAGTTGTACTTGCCGGTCGCGCTCCACGGCTCGTTCGGGTGCTGGTTCGGCCGCACACGTACCTTGACCACGCCACCGACACCCGGGCTCGGGATCGAGGTCGACACGACGTTGGCCCCCACGGTGACCCACTGGGCGCCATCGAAACGCTCGAGGATCCACTTGTTGCGCGTGCTGCCACTGGTCGCATCGGCCGTCAGCGCAATACCCACACTCTGGCCACGGACGGCGGTGAAATCGAAGTAATCGACATCATCCAGGCTGTCGGCATTGCCGTTGATGTAGTTGAGGGTGTCCGGCAGTTGGAAGGCCGTGTCCGGGGTGTCATTAGGTTCGAACGCATCAAGGTTGGTATCGACCGCGACGCCGAACTGAAAGCTCGAGCCCTGGACCGCCGCGTTGGCCTCCATGAACCAGTAGTAATCGCCAGCCGGCACCACGCCGCCAAGGCTTTCATCGCCCGTGCCGGGGTTATTGGAGGTGCCCAGGGGCAGCGGATTGCCCTGGCCGTCGTCCTGGAACAGCGACAACGACATGTCGGTGCCTGCGGTCTGGTTGACCAGCAGAACATTGATCCGCGCCTTCTGCGGCAGGTTGAAGTGGTAGCACAGCAGGTCGCCGGTTTGCACGCCATCGATCGTATAGAGCGAGTTGATGTCCAGCGTCTGCTCACAGCCCTGGACCAGCGCAGCCTGCACGGCGGGCGCCGACTGGGCCGTGGCTTTTTGTACCTTGGCCACCCTGGCCGGCGCAGTGTTGTCTTCCACCACCGAGTCAGCCTTCGCCTTGGGGGCAAACAGGGTTTTCTTCTGCTGGGCACCCGCCAGCAATTGCTGTTTGAGGGCAGCCGTCGCCTTGTTGGCCTTGACCTTCGCAGCGCTTTTCAAGCCTTGCTTGACCGCAGGAGGCGCCGCTTGCGCAGCCAGGTGAGGGTATTGTTCAGCGAGGGCAAAGGCCGAGACAAAGCAGGTGGCCGCCATGGCCGCACCGAGCATAAAGGCTTTTTTCGATTTCATTTTTTATCCATCCATAGTTAAAAACTGAAGGTCAGGTGACATCCGGTCACCTGGGATGGAATCTAGCCAACAACTGTATGCATGTCCAGTGTTTTTGTAGGAAATTTCTTCATCTAATACCCGGTCATCTCCAGGTACCCCACCCCACCCTCAAACCGCACCGGCCCTTCCCAGTACGGAATACTCAGGTTCATCCAGGCCTTGGGGTTGACGGCCTGGGTGGTGATATCCAGCTGCTTGCCGGGAATTTTCAGCGACCAGCGTGTGGGAATCTGGCGGCCGTCAATCGCCGTGGTGTCCAGCGGTGCCAGTTGGATGTCGGCGTTGTGCAGGGTCTGGGTGTGGCCTTCACGGTCGATCCAGGTGCCGGTCAGGTAGGACACGCCGTCGGTTTGCCGCACCCGAAACAGCATCAGTTGCTCGCCTCGGTCCAGGTGCAGGGAGAACCAGTCCCAGCCGGTCTGGCTGGCGGTCAGCGGTTGGCTGCTCCATTCGCGGTCGAGCCACGCGGGGCCGCTGACCTGATACGTCTTGCCGTCGATGCTGACACTGCCCTCGGCGGTAAAAAAAGGTTGGCTGTAGTAGTACGACGCCTGGCCCTGATCGGACTTGCGGCTGTAGCCATGGTCGCCTTGCAACACCAATGGCCGGCTGGAGGTGAGGCGCAGGTCGTAGGCAAATTGCGCCCCGCTGGCCTTGAGTTGCATGTCCGCCAAGGCGCTCGCGGCGCCGGGCTGGCTGGCAAAATTCCAGTCGTCGATCCAGGCGTTGAACGGCGCGGCCTGCGCCCCGGCCTGGCCGACGCCACCGCGGGCGAAGCGTTCGGCGGCATAGTGGCGGGTGGCAGAGGTGACGGCGGCGTGGCCGAGCCATACGGTCGAGTCGTGCCAGCCCGCCTGCGTCGCCCCGGCCTTGAGGGCGTTGCGAAACAACGTCCATTGCACGCCGAATACATTGCCTTGGGCGTCCTTGAGGTTGGCGGTGACGTACCACCACTCGATCCGAAAGCCGTCGTGGGGGCCGTGGTCCTCGGGAAAGCTGAAGACCTTGCCGGGCAGCACCTGGGCAAAGTCGGCCGCGTCACTGCCCAGGCCGGCGAAGCTTTCCGGCGGCGCAGGTTGTTGGTCGCACGCGCCTAACAGCAACAGAAGAAGCCCTGTAGGAGCGAGCTTGCTCGCGAAAAACGTCAACGATAACGCGGGCATTCCGGCTGCACGCGGCGCTCTCGGGTTTTTCGCGAGCAAGCTCGCTCCTACAGAGAGGACAGCCAGGAACAGGGGCTTAATCTTCATGGGCAAACGTCCTCAACAAATCCGCCGGACGGCTGCGGTACAGCTGCCACAGCGGCCAAGCCGACGCCAACAACGTGGCCAGCAGCGCCAGCCCCAGCAATTGTGCGAGCTGCCACGGGAACACTTGCAACGGCAGGCGCCAGCCAAAGGCCTGCACGTTGATCACCGCGTCCAGGCACCACGCCAGCAACAGGCCCAGCGGCAACGCCAGCAGCAACGTGAGCACCGCCAGCAGCCAGGTTTGCCCCAGGTTCAGCAGCATCAATTGCCTGCGCGTCACCCCCAATGCCCACAGCGGGGCGAGTTGGCCGAGGCGGCTCTGGCTCTGGGTCAGCAGGCTGATGAACAGTGCCACGCCGGCCACGCCCAGGGTCAGGCTGTTGAGCGCGGCGGTGGCGGCGAAGGTGCGCTCGAACACTTGGCTCGACCAGCCCTTGAGTTGCTGTTGATCGACGATACGGCTGTCTTCCAGGGCAAAGGCGCGCTGCACTTCAGCCACCAGCGGCGCCACGTCCTGCGGCAACACCCGCAGGTTGAAACGCGCCGGTGCCAGTGTCGGCCAGCGGGCCAGCAGGTGCCGGGAATTGACCAGCACGTGGCCCTTGGGGTTGCCGTAATCGGCGTACACCCCCACCACGGTCGGCGACCACACACCCTGGGGCGTGGGAATGCTCACCGTATCACCCAGCGTCACCCCGAGCCGCCGCGCCAGCTGTTCGCTGAGCATCAGGGTCTCGCCTTGCTGCAACTGGTCCCACGGCGCGCTCGCCGCTTCCAACAACGGCCAGTGCTGGCGATAGGTCGGGTCGTCGACCACGCCAAACAGATCCGCCGGCCAGCCCTGCAATTGCACCGCGACCTGCCAGGTGGGCAACACGGTATGCACCAACGGTTGCTGCGCCAGCCAGGCGCTGAGTTGCTCTGCCTGGGCCGGGGTTTGCGGGTTGAGGTACAGCTCGGCGGTGAGGCGTTGCTCCAGCCAGTTGTTGAACGTGTGGCGAAAGCCTGAGGTCATGGAGCCCGCGCCGATATTCGCGGCCAGGGCCAACAGCAGCGCCATCAACGCCAGGCTCAGGGCCGGCAGTTGTTGACGGCAGTCAGCCAGGAACCACTGGCCGAGTACCGAACGGCTGCGCCCCAGCAGCGCCTCCAACAGGCCATTGAGCAGCACCGGCAAGCCCAGGGCGGCGCCGAGCAGCAAGGCCGCCATCAACACAAAGCCCGCCGCCAGGCTGTCGCCCAGCCATAACGCCAACAACGCGATCAGCAAGGCCGTAGCCGCGACCCAGCCCTGGCGCCGCAACCAGCGCCCATGGGCCTCGTGCCAGGCCTGGGCGTTGGCCAGCGCCAGCAACGGCAAACGCGCCGCGCGCCATAGGCTGCTGGCGCCGGCAAGCAAGGCGCCGAGCAGGCTCAAGCCCAACCCTGCCGCCCACCACCAGGGACTCAAGCTCAATTGGCCCGGCACCTCGGCGCCATACAAGCCACGCAGGCTGGCGGCCACATCCGGCAGCAACAGGCTGGCCAGCAGGTAACCGCTGGCGACGCCGAGCACGCCCCCCAACAGCGACAACGCCCCCAGCTCCACCCCCAGGCCGAGGATCAACATCCGCGCACTCACCCCACAGGCGCGCAAGGTGCGCAACAACCCGCGCCGCTGCTCCAGGGCCAGGCCAATGGCCGCGTGCACGATAAACAGCCCCACCACAAACGACAGGAAACCCAGCGCATCAAGGTTCAGGTGAAAGCTCTCGGTCAACCGTGCAAGGTTATTCTCCTCGCCCTGCTTGAGCTGCAGCCCGGCGGGCGGTGTGGGATGGCGAGCGGCGAAGGCCTTGTCTACCAGCAGGCGCGAGAGCTGGCCGGGCATCTCCAGCAGCGCCTGGGCAAACCCGATATCGGTGAGCAACAGGCCGGGCGCCATATCCGCCTGGACCTGCAACGGCGGCAGGCGCTGCCCATTCAGCGTGAGCGGTTGCTGGCCCTCACGCAGTCCCAGGGCCTGCAAGGTGTGCGGCGCAATCCAGGTAAGACCCGGCGGTTCAAAGAAGGCCAGCATCTGCGCCTGGCTCAGGCGCTGCCCCGCCACCGCGCCGCTGCCGGGCAACGACAATGGTTCGACGCCCATCAACTGCAGGCGTACGTCCTCATGCCCCTTGAGTTGCAGCCGCCCCTGCACCACCGGCGACACCGGCCACCCGGCACGACGCAGTTGGGCAAACAGCGTTTGCGCGAAACTGGCGGCGTCCGGCGCACTCAGGCTGGCCTGGGGTTCGCCGCCGATCAATTGGCTGGCGCGCGCGTAACTGTCGCGGGCCTGGCTGTTGAGGGCCTGCACCCCGGTCAGCAGCGCGGTGGCCAGCCACAGGCCGGTAAGTACGCTGAAAAACTGCACCGGATGCCGTCGCCAATGGCTGAGCAAGGCACGCAAGGTCCAGTAAAACACCCTCACGTCGGCATGACCTGTCCATGATGCAGCACCACTTGCCGGTCCAGTCGGGCGGCGATGCGTGGGCTGTGGGTGACCATCAACAGGCTGGTGGGACTGTCGCGCAGCAGGTCCAGCAGCAGTTGCAGGACCTCGTCGCTGGTGGCTTCGTCAAGGTTGCCGGTGGGCTCGTCGGCCAACAGCAAACCTGGGCGCGAGGCCAACGCCCGCCCGACCGCCACCCGTTGCTGCTGGCCGCCCGAGAGTTGTTCCGGATAGCGCTTGAGCAAGTCCCCCAGGCCCAGGCGTTCGACCAATTGCGCCTGCCACTGCGGATCAAAACGCCCCGCCAGGCGGGCCTGGAACGCCAGGTTGTCGTCGACGCGCAAGCTGCCGATCAGGTTGAACTGCTGGAACACCAGGCCAATCTCGGTACGCCGCCAGTGGGCCAGTTGCGCCTCGCTCATCCGGTCGAGGCGCTGCTCACCCACCTCGATGCTGCCGCCGTCCACCCGATCAAGCCCGGCAACCAGATGCAGCAGGGTGCTCTTGCCGCTGCCGGACTCACCCATCAACGCCAGGCTGCTGCGCGCGCCCAGGTGCAGGTCGACCCCCGCCAACACCGCCAACGGGCCTTGGGGGGTGGCGTAGCTTTTGAAGACACCTTGCACCTGCAACATGGGAACACTCATCTGATGGCTGGCAATCGAGAATAACGGCTGAGGATCAAGGCCACGCAAATTTTTCACATGGTTTTCACCGGCCGCCCACCCACCGCACTTTAAATTGCCGGCCAAGCGTCACTCGTCGACAACTTATTAGTTGCCACGCCTGGCAACTTTTAACCGCAGCATGTTCAGCGAAAAGACAGCCACCCTGTGACAGCCTCGCGCTTCACTTCGGGCACTTGCCGACAAGTTGCGCCTAATTAATACAACACAGCCGATAGTGACCATGGTGAATGTAGTGGTTGACCTTACCCTGATTAAACCACGCTCGCGCCGAGCCTTTTTCAAGCGCCTCAAACCGCTTTGGCTCGGGCTTACGGTGGTCGCCGTGCTGCTCACTTGCGCGCTGTTCTGGCCGACCTCCCCACGGGACCTCGGCGTGGGCAACCGCCTGCTGACGTCCCAGGTGCTGCCGCTGTGGCGCGACGGCGACCTGATCGTACTGGTGCGGCATGAAGAGCGCTGCGACCGTTCGAGCAACCCGTGCCTGGGCCCGGTGGAAGGCGTGACGATCAATGGCAGCCAACACGCCGAAAACCTGGGCAAAGCCTTTAAATCACTGGGCATGGACGGCACTGACGTACTCTCAAGCCCCGCCATTCGCACGGCTCAGACCTCGCGCTTCATGTTCGGCAAAACCGACATGACCTCCAGCGAACAAGCCGTCTGCGGCAAGGCCATGGGCGAAGAACTGCTCAGCCACAAACAGGCTGGACGCAACCTCGTATTCGTCACCCACAGCGGTTGCATCGCCGACTTTGAAACCGCCCTGGGCTTCCCCCACGCCAAGTTTTCCGAGTACGGCAGCGCGCTGTTCGTGCAGGTGCTGGCCAACGGCAAGTTCAAGGCCCTGGGCATCATGAAAAACCAGGACTGGCCTGCCGCGCTTAAACAAATCTAAGTCATTCCCTTCCCACCGCCAGGCTTATGTTCAGCAAAAAGACAGCCCTGTTCTGGCATGTTTAGTTGCGTCCTTAATTAAGGTCGTTATGACTATTTCCTGTTATTTAGTGAACGCCGTGACGACTTTCGCCATTACTTCATTAGTTGAAAAAAACACCATCGGACGTCAAGGAGCGACGTTTTCATGACTCGCCTGAAACCCCTGCCGGTACTCTTGCTGGCGTTCGTCGCGTTTTATCTGTTGCCACTGGGCCTGCACGGTTTGTGGATACCGGATGAAACCCGCTACGCCCAGATCAGCCAGGAGATGCTCCTGAGCGGCAACTGGGTGGCACCGCACTTCATGGGCATCCGCTATTTCGAAAAACCGGCCGCCGGTTACTGGCTGATCGCCCTGGGCCAGGCCGTGTTTGGCCAGAACCTGTTCGGCGTGCGCATCGCCTCGGCCCTGACCACCGGCTTGAGTGTGCTGCTCGCTTACCTGATCGCCCGTCGCCTGTGGAACGACCCGCGCAAAAGCTTCGCCTGCGCCCTGCTCTACCTGAGCTTTGGCCTGGTGGCCGGGCAAGCGGGGTATTCCAACCTCGATCCGCCATTCACCTTGTGGGTCAACCTGAGCCTGGTGGCGCTGTGGTTTGCCCTCGACAGCAGCACCCTGCGCAGCCGCCTGGGCGCCTGGGCCGTGTTGGGATTTGCCTGTGCCATGGGGTTCATGACCAAGGGTTTCCTGGCGTGGGCGCTGCCGGTGCTGATCGCCGTGCCCTATATGCTCTGGCAGCGGCGCCTGGGCGAGTTGCTGCGGTATGGCCCGCTGGCCATCGGCGTGGCCGTGCTGGTGTGTTTGCCCTGGGTGCTGGCGATCCACACTCAGGAACCGGATTTCTGGCGCTTCTTTTTCTGGAATGAACACATCCGCCGCTTCAGCGCCGACAACGCGCAACACGTGCGACCCTGGTGGTTCTTCCTGCCGATCATGGCGGTGGCTTGCCTGCCGTGGGCCGGGCTGCTGCCCAACACCCTGCACCAGGCCTGGAAAGAAAAGCGCCACCCGGCAATCGCCTTCCTGGCCCTGTGGTTGCTGCTGCCCCTGGGCTTGTTCAGCCTGAGCAACGGCAAGCTGCCGACCTACATCATGCCGTGCCTGCTGCCCCTGGCGTTGCTGATGGGGCATACCTTGAGCGAGCTGGTCAGCCAAGGCAGAACCCGAACCCTGCGCCTCAATGGCCTGTTCAACTTCGTGATCGGCATGGCCGCCATGGTCGGGCTGATCTACCTGCAAATCGCGAGGCCGCTCTACGGCAACAGCCATGCCGAGATGTTCAGCCTGTCGCTGGCCTTTATCGTGCTGCTGGGCTGGATCCTCACCAACCTGCTGCAAAGCTTTCGGCCGCTGACGTTGTGGGCAATGCCAGCCCTGGGCATCGGCCTGCTAGTGGTGCTGCTGCCGTCGAGCATGCCGGCCTACATCGCCGATAACGAAATGCCCGACCAATTTGTGCTGGAGCATGTGGATGAGTTGCAGCACACCCACGCGCTGCTGAGCAATGAACTGGAGAGCGCCAGCGCCTTGGCCTGGCGCCTGCAACGACCCGACGTGACGCTGTATGACACCGAAGGCGAGCTGCGCTACGGCTTGCAATATGCCGATTCGGCTCCGCGCAAAGTCGATCTGGAGCAGGTGCAAGCCTGGCTCAAGGACGCCCGCCAACACGGCTCGGTCGGCGTGCTGCTGCGGGTCAACAGCACCAGTGAAATGCGCGAGGCCGGGCAATTGCCGCCCGGAGGCAAACGCTATTACAAGGGCTACCTGGAACTTATCCTCTACCCGCAGGCGCCATGATGCCGGGTTATCTCAAGACCGAACGCGGCGCCCTGCTGCTGTTGCTGGGCGTCTCGGCCCTGCTGCTGCTCACCGGCCTGGGTGCGCGTGACCTATGGGGCCCGGAAACCCGCTGGGCGAATATCGCCTTGCAGATGCTGCAGAGCGGTGACTATTTCGACCCGTACCTCAAGGGCGTGCCCTATTACGACAAACCCCTGCCCTCCTACTGGCTGATCACCGGCGCGGCGCACCTGATGGGAGGCCTCGGGCCCTGGTCATTGCGCCTGCCGTCGGTGATCGGCGCGTGGCTGAGTGTGTGGCTGGTGTACCTGATTGGCGAACGCCTGTTCCGCAAGGGCACGGGGCTGATCGCCGGCTGGATGCTCGCCACCACCTTCTACTTCCTGTTCTGGGCCCGCGTGGCTACGGCTGATGTGCTCACCGTGTGCGGCGTGCTGGCGGCAGTCGCCTGGTATTGGCGCGGCCCCGACGACACGCGGCTGTGGCGCTACACGGTGTTTTTCCTGTTGCTGGTCCTGACGTCGTTGCTCAAGGGCCTGCTCGGCTTCGTGCTGCCCGGCCTGGTGCTGCTGCCGCACCTGCTCAGCGAACAGCGCTACAAGCGCCACCTCAATCTGCGCCTGCTGCTGGCCGTGCTGATCGCGGCCGCCTTGTATGCCGTGCCGTTCGTGCTGTCGCACTTGTACGGCGCACCGACCTATGGCGAGAGCGGCCTGGCGTTGGTGTTCCGGGAAAACGTGGTGCGCTTCTTCGACCCGTTCGACCATATGGGACCGATCTACACCTACCTGATCTACCTGCCCGCCTACACGTTGCCCTGGACCCCGTGCTGGCTGCTCGGCCTGTGGCTGGCCGTGCGGCACTGGCGCCACACCCAGCCCAACGTGCGCTGGCTGGTGTGGGGCCTGGGCCTGCTGTTTGTGTTCTTTACCGCCAGCGGCAGCCGGCGCAGCTACTACGTGCTGCCGCTGGTGCCGTTTGCCCAGTTGCTGGCGGCGTGGTGGGTGAGTGAGCGCGTGTTGAAAAAGCCCGCCAGCTGGCCGCGCTGGCAGAAGGGCTTTGGGGTCGCTGCCGCACTCATGCTGTTGATACTTGGCGTGGCCTATCCCTGGTCCAACGGCAACGGCGGCGTGACCCGCTTCGCCGAAGATGTGCAAACCGAGGCCGTGAAAAGCGCGCCCTGGAACCAATGGCAGATGGTGCTGGTGGAAGTCGACAACAAGGTCCCGATGTACCTGCAAAATGGCGGCAAGCCTTTCTACTACGTCGCCGAGACCCAGGACTTTCCCCGCCAGGGCGACAGCGCCGCGTTCATGGCCTGGCTGGAAAAAACCAGCAGCCAGGCTTTCGACCCGCAGCGCACGATCATCGTCGCGCAGTTTTCCAAGGAGGATCCGACGCCGTTGGCATTCCTGGGGGCGGATCATCAGGTGATCACGACCCAGCCGGACAATGGCGAGCGGCTGTTTCACAAGCGTGACGAGGGCAGTGTGGCGTTTATCCCTGCGTCACGCTGATGGCTGCGTATCAGGTGCGCGTGTACCGCACCGGCCGGGGCGGGGGACAGTGAGCCGCGGGATCATGGCAAACAGGTTTTGGCGTGAACATGCTTGTTGTGGCCTTATTTCGGTGAAATCACCGCCTCCGCCTCGATTTCGATCAACCACTCCGGCAACGAAAGCCCACTGACAATAATCCAGGACGACGGCGGCGGGTTATGGGGGAAGCGCTCACGCAGCGCCTGGGCGATGAGCTCCTGCTGATCACGTGCGGACTCGACGATATACAGCCGCAGCATTACCACATGGGACAAGTCACCCTCGACCTCGGCCAGGACTTTTTCGATATTGTCCAACGCCGTATCGGTTTGCTCGGCAATGCCTGGACCGACCGTAAGCTCCTGGGCATCCACACCTACCTGGCCGGAAAGCAGAATACGCCGGCCATCAGGCACTTCGATAGCTTGGCTGAAGCCGTATTGCAGGGAGTTGAATACGCTCTTGGGATTGATGACCTTGGGTTGCATGACGAGTCCTTGTTGTCGGTAGGAGTGCAAGGCTAACGTTAAAATTCTTACGTCTCCAGGAGAGGGCTTTGGGTGATGAAGATGAGCAGGTCCATCGGACCGCTCTTACGCAACTTTCGGGTTGTATCTGATCAACCTCGCCGCCCCCCTTCGCGGGTCGCTGCACATTCAGAGAACGGGTGTGGAAGCCCGAACTCCCATCATGTGGGAGTGATTAGGGCCGCTGCGCAGCCCAACGCGGGACAAGCCCGCTCACCACAGAGGGAGTTCCCCTGTTTGATCTTCAACAGGTCGTGATAAATACGCTGACGCTACCAACTCCCCATCCCCAAACTGAACGGCGAAAACTCCGCGAACTGCCAGCGCAACGCCAACGCCGCCGGGCGGCGGACCAGGTGTTCCACGGTCACGGTCCATAACCGCTGCGCGCCCTCGAAGCGGGCGACCTCAGGCCCGTCGAGAATCAACGAGGTACGCCCGGCGACCTGCAACATGTCCCCCGATTCAAAGTCGATAAACAACAACCCCGCCACCGGATTGGCCGCCAGGTTGCCCAGGGTGTTGAAGAACAGGTTGCCGGCAAAATCCGGGATGGTCAGCACGTTGCCCTCCACGCGCACGAAGCCGGTGTGGCCGCCGCGATGGGAGACGTCCACCGAGCGTTCGCCGTCGACCTCCACGTAGCTGGCGACGAAGAAGGTGTCGGCGTTGCGGATCATGCTTTCGGCTGCGGCGTCCAGGCCGCCAAGACGCTCGACCCGGGTGCCGGGTTTACGCGCAATCCCATCGACCGGCCGCAGCTGGATGTATTTGGGGCAATTGCCGTAGGTCTGCACCACGTCGACCGACAGCCCCTCGTGACCGAGCGCGTCGATACGCCCATTCATACGGTTGCGGCGCCGGGTGTTGAGGTCGATACCCAGCAGGCCCACTGCGGCACCCTCGTGCAAAGCGGCCCGAGCCGGGTCGCTGGCAGAGGGCAGGCTGTCAATCTGCAAAGTATAAGGATCGGGAGAATGGGCAAACCCCGGCGCGCCTTCGACCATCGTCGCCCAGGGAATCCCCTGCTCATCCACCACGCCGAGCATCAGGTACGGCAACAAGGGATAGAAGTCCCGATGCTGCTCCGGCAGGTGATCGCGTATCACCTTGGGCCCGACCACCGCCATGCGCTCGGCCACGCCGACCGCTGCTTGTAACTGCCGTTCGCCGGCATGCCAGGGGGACTGTTCGATAGGGTTCATGGCGATCACCTCAAGTTGGTTGCCCCCATGCTGCGCCCTACCAGCCAAATGCAGAATGCCCACCCCAGGCAATCCACTATTACGCCAACTGAAATGCCGAGTGCTCACGCAGCGCCGCCACGCAGTGGTCGACGAAGCTGCGCACGCGCATCGGCGCATGCCGGCCCTCGCGGTACACCACGTGCACCGGCAAGGGCGCTGGCTCGTAGCTCGGCAGAAGGCGGCATAACTGGCCGCCGAGCAGATGCTCATGCACCGGGTAGCTCAAGCAACGAACCAGCCCCGTGCCGTGCAGCGCCGCATTGATCGCGCCTTGCACCGTGGCGCAACTCAGCCGCGCGCGGGCCTTGAGCTGGCAACCCTGGAATTCCCAATGCACCGGGTTGGCATTCGCGATCAGGCGATGCTGCTTGAGGTCGTCCGGGTGTCGGGGTTCACCGTGCGCCGCCAGGTAATCGGGACTGGCGCAGAGGATCTGCCGCACGTGCCCGACCGGGCGCGCGATCAGCGATGAGCTGGGCAACTCGCCGACCAGGATCGCCACGTCCAGCCCCTCTTCGTGCAGGTTGGGGTAATAGTCGTGGTAGTGGGCGGTGAGCTGCACCGCAGGGTAACGATCCATGTAGCTGGCCAACAGCGGCGCCATCACATAGCGGCTGAACAGCAACGGCATGAACACCCGCAGATTGCCCTGGGCCTGCACATGCAAGCCCTTGGCCGAGGCTTCGGCGGCGTCCACGGCGGCCAGCAGGTGCACGCAGTCGGCCAGGTACGCGTGCCCGGCGTCGGTCAGGTTGACGCCGCGCGTACTGCGCGCCAGCAATGCCACGCGCAGGCGCGCTTCCAGGCGGGCCACGGCGCGCACCAAGGTCGGGCCGGATACCTGGGCACTGCGCGCCGCCGACGCCAGGCTCGTTTGCCCGGCCAGCGCGGCGAACAGTTGCATGTCGCGATAACGTTCCATCAGCCGCGCCGCTGCATCGCCGGGTTCAAAGCTGCGTCCTGGCCGAGGCGATGGCTGAGGAAATCGACAAAGGTGAGGATCTTGGCCGGCACCCGTGGGCTTTTCTGGAACACCACCTGGATCGGCAGCGCTGCCGGTTCAAAGTCCTCCAGGACAATCTCCAGCTCACCCGCCGCCACCGCCGCCGCGACCTGATAGGACAGCACCCGCGTGATGCCCCAACCCACTCTCGCCAGATTGATCGCCGCGTTGTTCGCCGTGACCACCAGGCGCGGCTCCACCGGCACCGCCAATGGCTGGCCGCCCTCGACAAATGTCCACTCGCTCAGCAATTGGCTGGAAGACGAGGCAGCAAGCTTCGCCTCGCGTAACTGCGACGGGTGCCGAGGCCGGCCCTGCTGCGCCAGGTAAGCCGGCGCCGCACACACCACCCGGCGCACCTCACCGACCTTGATCGCCTGCTGCCCCGGCTCATGCAGATGACCGATACGCACCGCCACATCCACCCCTTCGTCGACCATGTTGACCACCCGATCCACCAGCAAGGCATTGATATTCACCAGCGGAAAACGGTCAAGGTACTCGCCCAGCACCGGCGCCACATACAACTCGCCAAACAGTACCGGTGCGGTCACCGTGAGGTGGCCGCAGGGGATCGAATAACTGCCCGCCGCCGCTTCTTCGGCTTCGTCCAGCTCGGCGAGGATGCGCCGGCAATCTTCGAGGTAACGCTGGCCGGCCTCGGTCAGGTGCAGGCTGCGGGTGGTGCGCGCCAGCAGCTGGGTGCCGATGCGCGCTTCCATGGCGGCGATGGCCCGGGTCACGCTGGGGGGCGAGGTGTTCAGGCGGCGCGCCGCGGCGGCAAACCCCTCCTCCTCGGCCACTGCCAGGAACACCTGCATTTCGTGAAATCGGTCCATCGATGCGCCTCAGCAACGTTAATGTGATTGCAACCCTACCGCCGTACGCGGCATGCCCACAAATCCCGGCAAGGCCTCGATACTGGCAAGCCAGGCGCGCACCTTAGGGTAGTCGGCCAGCGACACATTGCCTTCCGGCGCATGGGCCACATAGGTGTAGAACGCAATATCGGCGATGCTCGCTTGCTCCCCCGCCAGGAAGCGGGTTTCGCTCAGTTGCTGCTCCACCAGTGCCAACAAGCCATGGGCACGGCTGATCGCCGCCGCCGCATCCACATCGGCACCGAATACCACGGCCAACCGTGCGGTGGCGGGCCCGGCGTGCAGCTGGCCGGCGGCCGCCGACAGCCAGCGCTGTACGCGCGCCTGCCCCACCGGGTCGCTTGGCAACCATTGGCCCTTGCCGTATTTCGTGGCGAGGTAGACCAGGATCGCGTTGGAGTCCGCCAGTACGGTGCCGTTATCGTCAATCGCCGGGACCTGGCCGAAACGGTTGATGGTCGCAGTGAAGTCAGCGCTTTTATGCGCGCCTTGCTTGAGGTCCACCAGGATGAACTCGCTGGGCAATCCCAGCAGGGACAGCATCAGCTCGGCCCGATGGGAATGGCCGGACAAGGGGAAACCATAGAGTTTGATCGCAGGCTGGGACATGTAAGGCTCCAAGGGTGGGGTTTTGACACCGGCATGTTCCACCGCTGCGCCGACCACTGGAATCACCAGCTTTTACAATCCAGCATTTCAGCCGGTGAAACAATCACTCGCCAAACAATTCGACGATCAACGCAAACAGCGTGGTCTTCACCGCACTGTCCAACGTGGTCCAGGCCAACCCCGTACGCGCCTGAAACGCCCCCAACGCCAGTGGCCGCGACACACAATTGGCCGGCAACGCCCGCGCGGCCTGCTGCGGCAGTACGCCGACGCCCAACCCGGCGCAGACCAGCGCGAGCATGGTGGTGAACTCGCCCAGTTCGGACGCGATCTGCAAAGGGATGCCCACGGCCTGGATAAATTCGTCGTAGAACCCCGGCGCATAGCGCCGCGCAAGGATGTACACCGGCACGTCGAGCAGGTCGCCGGGCTGGATCGACGCCTGCGCGGCCAGCGGATGATCCATCGGCAGGGCCACGCAGAACGGCTCGCGCAGCACCACGCGGGTCTGCACCCCAGGGTAGGCGGCAGGCAGGCGCATCAGGCCGAAATCCAGGCGATCGTTCTTCAGCGCGGCGGCTTGATCGGGGCCGGGCATGTCCTTGAGTTCCAGCTCGATACGCGGGTAGCGCTGATGCACCGTGCGGATCAACTCGGGTAACAGGTGCGGCAATACCGACGACACAAAGCCCAGGCGCACCCGGCCGATTTCCCCCCGGTTGGACGCCCGCGCCGCCTCCGCCGCCCGCGCGGCCTGGTGCAGGGTCGCCTGAGCTTCGGGCAGGAATACCCGACCGGCATCGGTCAAGGTCACCGAGTGGCGATTGCGGTCCAGCAGGCGTACGCCCAGGCCAGTTTCGAGCAGCTTGATCTGCATGCTCAGGGCCGGTTGCACAATCGACAACTGCGCCGCCGCCCGGCCGAAATGCAGCTCCTGGGCCAGTACCACAAAGGCGCGCAAGTGCTTGAGCTCCATCGATCCTCCCCGGTTATCACGGATATTGATCAGCCGATCATAAATGAACATTGGACCTGCGCCCTACACCGGAGTGAAGTTAAGCCAATCAGCCGTTGTTTTGATTATCACAAGCGCGCCCGGAGAAACATGCCCATGCAAAGCGTTCTAGACACCTTTCGCCTCGATGGCCGGCTGGCGCTGGTCACCGGCTCCAGTGCCGGTATCGGCCTGGCCATCGCCCGAGGCCTGGCCCAGGCCGGTGCGCGGGTGGTGCTCAACGGGCGTAACCGCAGCACCTTGCGCGACGCGGCCGCGCTGCTGACCCTTGAAGGCCTGGAGGTGCACACCCAAGCGTTCGATGTGACCGACAGCGCGGCGATCCAGGCCGGCGTGGCCGCTATCGAGGAACGCCTCGGGCCCTTGGACATCCTGGTCAACAACGCCGGCATGCAGCGCCGTGGGCCGCTGGAAGACTACAGCGAGCAGCATTGGCGCGAACTGATCAGCACCAACCTCGACAGCGCCTTTCTGGTGGGCCAGGCCGTGGCGCGAGCGATGATCCCGCGCAAGCGTGGGCGCATCATCAATATCTGTTCGGTGCAAAGTGAATTGGGCCGCCCGGGCATCGCGCCGTATGCAGCGAGCAAAGGCGCGTTGAAGATGCTCACCAAGGGCATGGCCATCGACTGGGGCCCCCACGGGCTGACGGTCAACGGTATCGGCCCCGGCTACTTCAAGACCGAGTTGAACGCCAACCTGGTGACCAACCCCGAGTTCAGCGACTGGCTGGTGCAACGTACGCCAAGCCGACGCTGGGGCGACGTCGCTGAGTTGGCCGGTGCGGCGGTGTTCCTGGCCAGCGATGCCGCGAGTTTCGTCAACGGTCATATCCTCTATGTCGACGGTGGCATCACCGCGTCGCTGTAACCCTGGAGAACCTTATGCACGCCATTGTCTGCCACGCCTCAAAAGACCTGCGGGTCAGCCCCCAGGACGAACCTCACAGCCTGGGCCCCGAGCAACTGCGCGTGCGCATTGCCCGCGGCGGCATCTGCGGCTCGGACTTGCACTATTACCAGCACGGCGGCTTCGGCACCGTGCGCCTGCGCGAGCCGATGGTGCTCGGCCATGAAGTGTCGGCAGTGATCGATGCCGTGGGCTCCGACGCCGGCCGGTTCAAGGTCGGCCAGCGCATTGCCGTATCGCCCTCGCGCCCGTGCGGTGCTTGCCGTTATTGCCATCAAGGCCTGCCCAACCACTGCCTGGACATGCGCTTCTACGGCAGCGCGATGCCCTTCCCGCATATCCAGGGCGCGTTCCGCCAGAGCCTGGTGATCGAGACGCATCAGGCACATCTTTTGGCCGATCATGTCAGCCTCGCCGAAGGTGCACTGGCCGAACCGCTGTCGGTGGGGTTGCATGCGATCCAACGGGCCGGCGCAGTATTCGGCAAGCGCGTGCTGGTGACCGGTTGCGGCCCCATCGGCAACCTGCTGATCGCCGGCCTGCGCGCCGCCGGTGCGGCTGAAATCGTCGCGGTGGACCTGTCCGCCAGCGCCCTGGCCTGCGCGAAAAAAATGGGCGCCACGCGCACCCACAACATCGCCGACGGCATCGACGCGCTCAAGCGCTACACCGCCGAGAAGGGTTACTTCGAGGTGATGTTCGAAGTCTCCGGCAGTGCCCAGGCCCTGCGTAACGGCCTGGACTGCATCGCCCCACGCGGCGTGCTGGTCACGGTCGGCTTGGGCGGTGAGGTGTCGCTGCCGCTGAACCTGCTGGTCAGCCGCGAGATCGACCTGCGCGGCACCTTCCGCTTCCACAGTGAGTTTGCCCAGGCGGTGGACTTGCTCAATCGCCAGGTCGTCGACGTACGCCCGGTGATCTCCCACACGGTGCCGTTCGAGCAGGCGGTGCAGGCGTTTGAACTGGCGGCGGACAAGACCCAGGCGATGAAGGTGGTGCTGGATTTTGGCGTGGTGGATCAGCCTTGAACCTGTGATGAGCCCTTCGGGGTCAGCCATACTTTTGTGGCGAGCGGGCTTGCCCTAGGCTTTTTGTAGGAGCGAGCTGCTCGCGAAAAACGCCCAGACAACGCGCTCATTCTCGATAAGCGCGGTGGCCCTGAGTTCTTCGCGAGCAAGCTCGCTCCTACAGTGAATCACTTTCGCTTAACTGAACGCTTAGCGCTCTTGCAAGCGCTCACGCAAAAACCGGTGGCTCCTGGAAAACAACCGCCGATAGGTCAACAACACCGCCCCCACCGTGCCCAACGTCGACGACGCGGCAATCAGGAACATGATCACGATCTGATACCGCACCGCGTCCACCGGGCTTTCCCCCGCCAGCACCTGGCCGGTCATCATGCCGGGCAGGCTGACAATGCCGACCACGGTCATTTGGTTCAGCGTCGGGATCATCCCCGCGCGTACCGCCTGGCGGATCGCTTCCTGCGCCGCCTCCCAGCGTGAGCCGCCGAGGGCCAGGATCATCTCGATGGTGTTGCGCCCCGAGGTCAGTTCCTGGGTCATGCGTTCGATCCCCAGGGACACGCCGGTCAGGGTGTTGCCGAGGATCATGCCGAGGATCGGGATCGCGTACTGAGGCTCGTACCACGGGTGGATGCGGATCACCGCAAACAAGCCCACTGCCGTCACCAGCCACGAACTGCCCCACACCGACAGGATGCTGTCGACCCTTTGCCCCCGGTACGTGCGACGCCCACGCCCCGCCGCCGACAGCCCGGCGATCAGGGTCATTGCGCCCATCAACGGCAGTACCACATACCAGTAGGCGAACGCGAACACCCAGCCCAGCAGGTAACCGATGGCCGACAGTTGCACCACGGTACGCACCGCCGCCCACAGCAACTGGCGGCCCAGGCCCAGGCGCAGCAGCAGGGAGAGCGCACCGTTGACCAGGATCAGCGAAGCGGCGATGGCCATGTCCAGGGCGGTGAGGTTTTGATAGTTCATGGCTGGACCGCCTCGCTCAACACCCCGGCACTCATCTGCCAGTGGATGTCGCTCATGCGCCGGGCCTGGTCGAGGTCGTGGGACACCCAGACATAGGCGCGGGCATTGTCGCCGGCAAACCAGGCGCTGATCAACGCTTCCACATCGCGGGATGAGGTGGGGTCGAGGGCGGCGGTGGGTTCGTCCAGCAGCAGCACCTCGGGGTTGAGTTGCAGGGTGCGGATCAGCGAGACCACCTGGGCCTCGCCACCCGACAGGTCCAACGCGTTCTTGGTCAAAAAATCCGCCGCCTTACCGGCATGCCCCAGCAAAGTGGTCACCGCTTCCGGGTCGAAGCGACGCTGGCGCAGGGTCTTGAGGTTGAAGGGAAAACGCAGGTTGTCCTCCACCGTGCCTTCGAGCAGCGCCGGGCGTTGGGACAGGTAGCTGATATGGCTGCGGTAGTGCGGAATCTGCGCATCGACAATCGGCTGGCTATTCCACAGCACCTGCCCGCTGGTGGGGGCGTCCAGCAACGCCAATGCGCGCAGCAACACACTTTTGCCAGAGCCGGAGGAACCGGTGATCGACACCCGGTCGGCGCGGTTCAAGGTGAAACTCGTGGGTTGGAGCAACAGCACCTGGCGGCGCTCGTCCATGCGCGTGAGGGCGCGGGTTTCGATCAGTGCACTCATGGACGCGGTGTTCCTCTTAAACCTGTTGGGCGCAATGGTGCGGCAGGCGCGGGAAGTTTTCATGAAAAATTTCAAACTATCGCCACCACTACGGCGAAGGCCTTTTGCTTACTTTTGGGCCTTTCCAAAAGTGAGCCGCCGTAAGGGCGGAACCCATAGCGGCCGTTACCGCAGCAACGGATATGTACCCGGCCCAATCCAAAAAAAAGGTCGGCCCAGAGGCCGCCATCGGGGCATAGGTATCTACACAACTTTGGCTCAACGCTGAACGCCCCGCAGATTGGGCTGTTGTGGCGAGCGGGCTTGTCCCGCGCTGGGCTGCGTAGCAGCCCCAGTAAAGAAGAACGCGGTGTATCAGACACTCTGTAGAGGCTGGTTTTGGGGCTGCTTCGCAGCCCAGCGCGGGACAAGCCCGCTCGCCACAGGGAGATTTGTCAGGATCTGAAAAGTTGTGTAGATACCCATCGCCATCGGGAGCAAGCACCCTCCCACACTTGACCCCGTGCAACCCAAAAAAGAGTACGGGTTTGATCCCAAGCCCGATTTGCAATCAAACGCCGCAGTGCCTATATTTCCCGCCTGGCGCTCTCTACGCCACCTTCCGCGGAAAGGGCTGCGCCCAGGACAATGAAGCTCTACCTCATTTCTACGACTCCCAACCTTAAAGCGGAAAAGGTTTGTGCAAGGAGATCGTATGTCGCAACGCCCTGTATCCTCCAACACCGATGGCCGTCTCAACCTTGAGCAACAGCGCAAGCGCGCCAAGGAACTGTTGCGCCAGCTGAAAGCCCAGGACCCCGGCGCCACCCTGTCTCAGGCCCAATGGCAGATCGCCAGGCAACTGGGTTTCAGCAGTTGGCCCAAGCTCAAGGCCCATGTCGACGCCATTGATTTCGCCGCCCGCCATCCCGACTTTGCCGCCAGCGACGAAGCGCGCACCACCCACTGGCGCTGCGGCAATGACATTGCCCATAGCCTTCAGATTGCCGGGTTCAAGGGCCACTTCCACATGCTGAGCGACCCGCTGTGCATGGGGCCGGTTCGCGACATACCCACCGCAGAATTCCGCGCCCTGCGCAGCGCGTTCATCAGCCAGGCCTTTGCCCTGCCCTTAGCGGACGTCACGCGCCGCGTCGACGATGAATACGATCAGCTCCACACCTTGGCCAGTGCCGAGCACAGCGTGCTGTGGTGCGAGGCGGACGCCTATGACCAGTTGTTCCTGATCCGTGCCCTGGCCGGCCTGGAGCAGGCACCGCCCAAGCTGGAGCTGATCGAGGTGGATCGTATTCCCGGTGTCGAGCGCTTTATCGGTATCGGCCAGTTGGCGCCGGATGTATTGGCGTGGCTATGGCTACAGCGGCGCCTCATCGGTGACGATGCGGTGCAACTGGCCAAACAGGCCTGGTCGGCCTATTGCGACAGCTCACCGACCCCGTTGGCCGAGCTTGCCCATGGCAAACACCCGGCCCTGCCCTTGCTGGCGCCGGCGCTGTTGCGTCAATTACAGGAGTTGCCGGGAACACGCGATGGCCTGTCGCTGACCGAGCGCCTGGCCCTGACCTACCTCGCCGAAGCCGGGCCGCTGCCGTTTGGCCGTGTGTTCGCCGAACTGGCGGCCAGGCGCGACCCGCTGCCGTTCCTGGGGGACATGATGTTTCATGCGCTGTTGCGGCCGTTGATCGATGGCGAGCAGCCGTTGCTGACGGAAACCGAGGCGCATCTGGACTGGCCCCGCCGCCCGCTGTCGCTGACCCCCTTGGGCCATAGCGTGCTCAACGGACAGGCGTACTGGCTCGACCATGCCAGCCACGAACGCTGGGTGGGCGGAACGTGCATCAGGCCCGGCCAACCGCACTGGATGATTGATGAGGCCCTGCGCCCCCAGTACAGAACACCGTAAAAAAACAGCCCGCCGTGCATCACCCACGGCGGGCTTTTTTACAACCGCCAGCGCTTACGGCAACGGCTCGAACTTCAAGGCGCTCAAGCTCTGCACCTTGTCCTCGCGGACCATCTTGTATTCGGTGTTCGGGCCGATCCAGCGGTCCCAGATCGCATCGATCTCCCCTGCCTTCTCCATCGCCATCAACGACTCATTGACCTTGGCCAGAAACGCCGGCTCATCGCGGCGCATGCCGGCGCCGATCGGTTCGAGGGCCATCGGCTCCTTGGCCAAGGCCAGTTCGACACCACCGGCCTTGGCCTGGTTGACCAGTTTCAGCGCGGTCATGGTGTTGGTCACCAGGCCCACCACCTTGTTCTGTTGCAACGCCATATAGGCCGAGCCGGTGTCCTGGAAGGTCACCGGGGTGGCCCCGGCAAGGCGGATCGACTGCTCGGAGGTGGAGCCCTTGGTGGAGCTGATGCGCTTGTCCTTGAAGAAGCTTTTCGGCTGGTCGGCATTCGCCGCGCGTACCACCAGGGTTTCCTTGGCGATGTAGTACGGGTCGCTGAACTGGATCTGTTCGGCGCGGGTCTTGGTGTAGGCCAGGTTGGCGAAGATCACGTCGACGCGGCCCATTTTCACTTCGGGAATCCGCGCTTCAACCGACAGCGGCTTGAGTTCCAGGGCCACGCCCATGGTCTTGGCCAGGGCCTTGCACAGGTCCACGTCCATGCCCACCAGCTCGCGGGTTTTCGGGTCCGGCGCGGAGAATGGCGGCACATCG
The DNA here is from genome assembly GCF_052112325.1 of Pseudomonas sp. Yb2C2. NCBI lineage: Bacteria > Pseudomonadati > Pseudomonadota > Gammaproteobacteria > Pseudomonadales > Pseudomonadaceae > Pseudomonas > Pseudomonas sp. Yb2C2. Next base: position 396,876 of record NZ_JAVAJK010000003.1, read on the forward strand.
GCGTAGACGCCGCAGCTCAGGGACTGCTTGGCCAGGATGTCGCTCAACTGGTCGGCCTGTGCGACGGAAATCGCCAGTGGCCCCAATGCCAGTGCGGTAAACAGATGCTTCATACCCATGGGAAATCTCCGGAAAGTTGGACCAGCAAAAATGGCAGAGGGAGCAAAGCCGCCGCAGCTCAATGGGCCCGCAGGTCGGCGATAAAACGTTGCGCTCGCGGGTGCGAAGGCTGGGTGAAGAACGCATCGGGGCTGCTCTTTTCCAGAATCTGCCCCGCGTCCATAAACCAGATGGTGTCGGCCACTTCACGGGCGAAGTTCATCTCGTGGGTCACGCACATCATGGTCATGCCGTCCTTGGCCAGGCCCTTCATCACGCTCAGCACTTCACCGACCATTTCCGGGTCGAGGGCACTGGTCGGCTCGTCGAACAGCATCACCGGCGGTTCCATCGCCAATGCCCGGGCAATCGCCACGCGCTGCTGTTGGCCGCCGGACAACTGCGCCGGGTAGGCACCGGCCTTATGGGCCAGGCCGACGCGGTCGAGCAATTCCATGGCCTTCTGTTTGGCAGCGGCGCCCTTGAGGTTGCGCAGCTTGTTCGGCGCCAGGGTGATGTTTTCCAGCACCGACAGGTGCGGGAACAGGTTGAAGCTCTGGAACACAAACCCCACGCGGCTGCGCAGGCGGTTGATCTGCGCGTCGGTGCCGTGCACGTCCTGCCCGTCGAACAGGATCTGGCCGGCCTGGATGTCTTCCAGGCGGTTGACCGTGCGGATCAGCGTCGACTTGCCAGAACCCGAGGGGCCGCACAGCACCACCACTTCACCGGGTTGCACCTCGGCGGTGATGTCGGTGAGCGCCTGGTACTCGCCGTACCATTTATTGATTTTCGAAAACATGATCATTGGATGCATGAGCGCAGCCCTCTTCAATTATCGGTGGTCAGCAACGGACCGCCCGCCACGGTTTGCCCGCCATCGCCCAGGCGCTTGCGGGCAATGCGTTGCTCCACCCAACCGGCCAGGCGGGTCAGGCCGAAACACAGCAGGTAGTAGATGATCGCCAGGATGAAAAACACCTGGAACGGCTTGGTCAGCAGCTGGTTGTTGACCTGGTTGGCGGCGAAGGTCACTTCCTGCACGTTGATCACGTAGCCCAGGGAGGTTTCCTTGATGATCGAGATGAACTGGCTGATCAGGCTCGGCAGCGCGTTATACAGCGCCTGGGGCAGGATCACCCAGACCGTGGTGCGCACATAGCCCAGGCCCAGGGCGCGGGACGCCTCGTACTGCCCGGCCGGCAGCGCCTGGATGCCGCCGCGAATGATTTCGCACAGGTAGGCGCTCTGGTAGATCACCAGGGTGCAGAGCATGGTCATGAAGCCGGTGATGTTATGGCCGATCAGCAACGGCACCAGGAAGTAGGTCCAGAAGATCACCATCAGCAACGGGATGCCACGCAGCACGTAGACCCACACTGTCGCGACCCAGTACAACCCCTTCCACGGCGACACCCGCGCCAAGGCCAGCAGCAGGCCGAACGGGAACGCCAGCAGCAACGCCAGCGCCGCCAGGATCAGGGTACTCGCCAGGCCACCCAGCGGGCCGTGGGGGTATTGGCCGATCAGGAACAGCGTCCAGTTCTGCTGCACGATTGAAAACATATCGAACATCGCGGTCTACCTCGCCAGGGCTTTGCTGAAGTGGCGGGCGAGCAATGCCCCGGCGCCCATCAGCAGCAGTGAAAACACCAGGTAGAACACCGTGGCCACCAGGTACGACTCAAAGGTGCGGAACGTGTAGTTCTCCACTTCGCGGCTGGCGTAGGTCAGCTCCATCACGCCGATCGCCATCGCCAGGCTGGTGTTCTTGAACAGCAGCACGGTGTGGTTGATCAGCGACGGCAGGCAGTTGCGTACGCCCTGGGGCAGGATCACGTAGCGCATCGAACGCACGTAGCCCAGGCCCAGGGCCCTGGACGCTTCGGTCTGCCCGGCGGGAATGGCGCGCAGGCCGCTGCGCATGTCTTCACAGAAATACGCAGCCTGGCACAGGCCCAGGGCGATCACCGAGAACAGGTATTCAGTGTTGTGGTTGGCCAGCCACAGTTGCGTGGACTCGCCAAGCAACGTCGGCACGCCGAAGTACCACAGCATCAGTTGCACCAGGGTCGGCACATTGCGGTGGTACGACACATACCCCGCCACCAGGCGGTCGGCCAGCGTGTTACCGGTCAGGCGCACCGTGACCAGTGTCAGCGCCAGCAGCATCGCCAGCAGCCAGGCGAACAGCGCCAGCTGCAAGGTCATTTCGATGCCCTTGACGATCAGCTCGGCGTACTCGCCTTGCAGAATCGCGGCCAAATCGAAGTCTTGCTTCATGGTCAATCCCTATCGGCATTGGGCTAGGGCAGAAATCAAAATCACCCGGCGTGGCCGTGGCGGGATGCAGCGTTGACGGATCGATCCGTTCTTTTGATGGGGCTCGGATTCAGCCCTGGTAGTCCTGGGGCCGCGCGGTGGAAAGCCCGCCCGGCACCTGCAAGGTCGGGGTGATTTCCATGTGCCCGATGTTGACCGCAATCGGCGCGGCAATCGCGAAGGCGATGGCATTGGCGATGTCCTCAGCCTGGGGCAATTCAAAGCCCTCGACGAAGCGCTTGTAGGTTTCCTCGGAGTCACCGTGCACGTGGGCAAAGATGTCCGTGGCGACCCGGCCAGGGCAGATCTCGGTGACCCGCACGCGCTTGCCGAACGCATCGATGCGCAACTGGCGCGAAAGCATGCTCACGGCGGCCTTGGTCGCGTGGTAGGTGGAGTTGCCGCCAAAGTTGTAGGCCGCCGCGATCGAACTGATGTTGATGATGTGCCCGCAGTCGCGCTCGACCATGCCCGGCAGCGCCAGCCGTGCCAGGTGCAGCACGGCGCGCAGGTTGACGTCGATCAGCAGGTCGATGCCGTCGGCGTCGGCCTTGAGCAGGGAACCGGGTTTGTCGACGCCGGCGTTGTTGACCAGGATGTCGAAGGTGTTTTCGGCGAACAGTCTGGTCAGCCCGGCAAGGTCGGTGACATCGATGGCGTGGGCGATGCAGCCGGTCCTGGCCGCCAGTTCCTGCAACTTGTCGGCACTGCGAGCCAGGGCATGCACCTGCACGCCTTCCTGGCAAAGGCGCTCGACAACGGCGGCGCCGATGCCGGAGGAAGCCCCGGTGACCAGCGCGGTTTTGTAGTCGGAAAATGGCATGGGGTGGTCCTTGTGCTACGGGTTATGGTTCGACTCTATCCAGCCTTCGGGCGCTGGACCAAGACGCAATGGTTGTGTGGCGATAAGGCCTGCTTATGACGCGGCCAGCAGCTGGGAAATCGGCGTGATACGGCCGCCCAGTTGCTCGATTTCGGCGCGAATGGTGCGCGCCAGTTCGACCGCGCCGGGGGTGTCGCCGTGCAGCAGGATCGAATGGGCCGGCACCCGCAGCACCTTGCCGCTGAGGGCGGTCACGGTGCCCTCCTCCAGCAACTGCCGCACCCGGCGCAGCACCGCTGCCGGCGCCTTGATCACCGAACCGTCGACCTTGCGCGGCACGAGCAGGCAATCGTCGTCATAGGCGCGGTCGGCGAGAAACGTGGTGGCGACGCGCAGGCCGCACTTCTCGGCAGCGCCTTCGATGGCGCGGCTGCTGGAGGAGCTGATGATCAGCGTCGGGTCAAACGCCGCCACCGCCCGCACCAACGGTTCCGCCAGCGCCGCATCGGCGGCGGCCATATTGCCCAGAGCGCCGTGGAAGCTCATGTGGGTCATGCGATGGCCGTTGACCGCCGCGATCCCAGCGAGCGCGCCGAGCTGGTAGATCACATGGGTGGCGAGTTCCTTGATCTCGATGTTCATCTGCCGACGGCCAAAGCCCATCAGGTCCGGGAAGCCCACATGCGCGCCCAGGTCGATGCCCCCGGCCTTGGCCAGGCGCACCGTGTTGTCCATGATCAGCGGGTCGCCGGCATGGAAACCGCAGGCGACATTGGCCGATGAAATCAGGTGCATCAGCGCTTCATCCTCGCCCATGCGCCACGGGCCGAAGCCTTCGCCCAGGTCAGCGTTCAAATCAATCTTCATGCGGGGTACTCCACTCCGAGGAAGGCTTCGCCGTAGCCGACAGTGGTGCCGCACGGCACACGCACATCGACAACCCGCGCGGCGCGGGGCGCGCGCAAGGGCAACAACAACTCACCCACTTGCAGCAGTGCGACCAGTTGCCCGGCGCTGAGCTGATCACCCACCGCCACGAACGGTTGATCGAGTTGGGGATGGGTCAGCAGCAAGCGCCCCAGGCCGGTGGTGCGCAGCACCTGGTCTTCAACCACGGCAACGGCAGGCGCCGCAACAGCAGCGGCCGAGGCACCGCGCTTGAGCGCCAGGTGCACACCGGGGCGGCTCATTTCGGCACCGGCCAGGTGGTGCTCCTTGAGCCACAGCGCCAATTGGCGAATTTCCTCAAGGGTCATGCTTTCACTCCTTCGCGGTGCAGTTCCAACAGGCGGCTGACTTCACGCAGATACGCGCGATTGGTTTCCAGGGCCTCGACGGCCTCCAGGTAGCTGCACTCGATAAAGCGCACCTTACCGCCGATGGGCGCCTGGCCCAGGCGCCACAGGTCGGCCTCGATCACACTGCCGAACTTGGGGTAGCCGCCGCTGGGCTGGGCGTCACGCATCTGGATGATGGGCTGGCCGCCGTGGGGCACCTGGATCACCCCCGGCATGATGCCGTGGGAGCGAATTTCCATCGGGGCGATGGGCAGCAGCGGCTGGCCTTCCATGCGGTAGCCGTAGCGATTGCTCTGGGTGGTGATCTTCCATTCACCGGCCCAGAACGCCGCGCGGGAAGTTTCTTGGAAACGCTCGTATTCGGCGGCGGGCAACACGCGCATGGCAGGCACCCCATCGACCTGCAACGGCAGCGCCAGGCTTGGCGCCAACACCCCGACATCCAGCGGCAACGGGCTGATACCGGGACGCAGTGCCCCCAGCCGATCCCCCTGTTGCAGGGCGCGGCCGTCGAGGCCGCCGAACTCGCCGCGCAATTGAGTGCTGCGCGAACCCAGCACCGACGGCACATCCACCCCGCCCGCCAAACACAGGTAGGCACGGCTGCCTGACGTCGGATAGCCCAGGCTCAAGACCTGGCCTTCACGGCCCTGGCACACCCAGTTCGGTGGCAAGGACTGGCCGTCCAGGGTGGCGTCGCAAGCGGCGCCGGTCACCGTAAAGGCACAGTCCTGCAACAGCCGCACGTCGAACGGGAACAGCGGTATTTCAATCGCGGCGGCGTCTTCGGGATTGCCCAGCAACAGGTTGCCCAGGTCCAGGGCCAGCTGGTCCATGGCGCCCGACGTGCCCACGCCGTAACCCAGGCTGCCGAAGCGACCGAAGTCCTGCACGGTGGCCAGGGCGGTGGCCGATAGAATCTCGATCATCGAATGATCCTCTCGATGCGCAAGCGCAGGAAATCACCCGGCCGCAAGATCGCGGGCGGGGTTTGGGCGGGGTCGAAAAACGCCATTTCAGTACGTCCGATAGTGTTCCAGCCGCTGGGGCCAGCCGAGGCGGACACCCCGGTCTGCACCCCGCCGATGGACACCGAGCCCGCGCCGATATTCAGCACCGGCACCTGGCGCCGTGGCGTGGCCAGGCGTGGGTCCATGCCGCCGAGGTAGCAATAACCGGGGTGGCTGCCCAGGGCATACACCGGGTACAGCGGTTCGCAGTGCAGGTTGGCAATGGTCTCGATATCCAGTCCGGTGTGGGCAATCACGTCCGCCATGTGCGGACCGAACTCACCGCCGTACACCACCGGCAATTCGACGATGCGCCCTTCCAGGGGCAGCGGCTGGCTCTGTTCCCAGGCCTCCAGCAGGCGCTGGCACAGGCCGTTCAGTTCACGCGGCGGCGTGAGGAAGGTGAGCATCAGGTTGTTCATACCGGGCACGGCTTCGTGGATCTCGGGCCATTCGCCGGCTTGCAGGGCCAGGCGCCAGATACGCTGCTGCGGGGCCAGGTCCAGTTCGCCCGGCGCCTCGAACAGCAAGGCGCTGGAGCCCAGCAGGCTGATGACAGGGGCGGTGTTCATGTCGGACTCCTTTGCTGCAACCAGCGCTCCAGGTGATGAATATCGACGCCGGCGGCGCAGAACGCCGGGTCATCCAGAATCTCGCGGTGCAACGAAATGTTGGTGCTGATGCCGTCCACAATCATCTCGCTCAGGGCCAGGCGCATGCGTGCCATGGCTTCTTCACGCGTGGCGCCGTGGGTGATGACCTTGGCCACCATCGAGTCGTAGTACGGCGGCACGCGGTAGCCGGTGGTGACATGGGAGTCGACCCGCACACCAAAGCCGCCGGGCACTTCCCAACGCTGGATCAGGCCGGGGGTCGGCATAAAGGTCAGCGGGTCCTCGGCGTTGATGCGGCACTCCAGGGAGTGGCCGTTCAGCTGCACGTCTTCCTGGCGCACGCTCAGCACTTCACCGCGGGCCATGCGCAGTTGCTGCTGGACGATGTCGATGCCGGTGGTCATCTCGGTAACCGGGTGCTCCACTTGCAGGCGCGTGTTCATCTCGATGAAGAAGAACTCGCCGTCCTCATACAGAAACTCGAAAGTGCCCACGCCGCGATAGCCGATGCGGCGGCAGGCCTCGGCGCAGCGTTCGCCGACCGTGGCGATCAGCGCGGGATCGATGCCCGGCGCCGGCGCTTCTTCCAGGACTTTCTGGTGGCGGCGTTGCAGGGAACAGTCGCGGCAGCCGAGCCAGATCGCATGGCCATGGGCATCGCACAACACCTGGATTTCCACGTGCCGGGGGTGGCCGAGGAATTTCTCGATATAGAGCTCAGGGTTGCCGAACGCCAACCGCGCTTCTTCGCGGGTGAGGCCGATGGCAGCGAGCAAGTCGCCCTCTGCCTGTACCACGCGCATGCCGCGACCGCCGCCGCCACCGGCGGCCTTGACGATCACCGGGTAACCGATTTCGGCGGCGATGGCGAGGATGCTCGCATCGTCGCTCGGCATGCTCGAATCCGGCCCCGGCACGCACGGCACACCGGCTTCACGCATGGCGCGCTTGGCTGCCACCTTGTCGCCCATGGTGCGAATGCATGCGGCGCTCGGCCCGATAAAGGTCAACCCGGCCGCTTCGATGCGCTCGGCAAACCCGGCGTTTTCCGACAGGAACCCGTAACCGGGGTGGATCGCCTGGGCGCCACTGACCTTGGCGGCAAACAGCAGCGCGGTCTGGTTGAGGTAGCTCAGCCCCGGTGCGGCCGGGCCGATGCACAGCGACTCATCGGCGTTTTGCACATACTGCGCATGGCGGTCCGCTTCGGAGTGCACCGCCACGGTTTTAATCCCCAGGCCATGGCAGGCACGCTGAATGCGCAGGGCGATTTCGCCACGGTTGGCGATCAGCACTTTGTCGAACATTGAATTCACCTGAATAACGAATACGCGTGGGGGTCAATCGAGCCGGAACAAGGCTTGGCCCGCTTCGACTTCGACGCCGGCCTGGGCAAGAATCTCAACCAACTTGCCGGCAACCTTGGCCTTGACCGGGTGGAACATCTTCATCGCCTCGATCACCGCCACCGTCTGGCCGGCCTCGATGGCTTGGCCCACGGTGACAAACGGCGCCTCACCGACGGCGGGCGTCAGGTGCAAGACGCCATAGAGGCTGGCCTTGATCTCCACGGCGGCGCTGGCCACGGCGGTGGCGGGTGTTGGAGCTGAAGTCACGGTCGGTGCGGCGCTGGTGATCACCTGACCTGCCTGCTTGAACAGCCGCAGCGTGCTGTCGCCTTCGGTCAGGCTCAGTTCCAGCAGATCGGATTCGGCCAGCAAATCCATCAACCCCTTGATACGTGCTGAATCCATGTATGGCCCCTGCCTGTCGAGCGTGTCTTGAGTGGATGGGCCCAATCTACCGAGCCCCTCGAAAAGCGGCCAAGACGCTTTGGCTTTGGGGTGATAAGCCGACCTTATGACCGCTCAAATCAGGCTGCCACGCATCTTCGCCACCAGCTCCAGCAGGATCGCCTTGACCGCCTGGGCCGGCACCGACAACGGCAAATGCCCCGACAGGCACAGCGCCAGCGGCGCCTCCACCTCGGGTTCGACGATGCGGCACATGTGCACCGAAGTGGCCGCCACCATCACCCGCGCCGACGACTCCGGCAGGATGGTCGAGCCGAAATGGTCGGCCACGGCGGCGGTCAGCGTGGTCGAGGATTCAATTTCGGCCACCACCCGCGCACTCAGGCCAATGCGCAGGAAGGCTTCGTCCACCAGCCGGCGCATGACGTTGTAGGGACGCGGCAGCAGCATGTCCATGTCGGCCAGTTCGGCCAGGGGCACTTCTTCACGCGTGGCAATCGCCGGGTCGGCACTCACCAGGTACAGCGGCTCGCGCAACAGCGAGACAAAACTCAGGCCATGCACCTCGCGCCCGCCATACAGCACGGCCATGTCCATGCGGCCGTTCATGATCAGCTCGCTCAAGGTGGTACCGAAGTTTTCATTGAGGTACAGCAGGATGCCAGGGTGGCGCTCACGCACGGTGCGCAGCAGCGGCAATGACAACGCCGACGCCGCAGTGCCCGGCGCCAGCCCCACCGACACCTGCCCGGACAACGCCTGGCCGGTGGCATTGATATCGCTCTGGGCCTGCTCGCACTGACGCAAAATAATCTGCGCATGGGCATACAACACCTTGCCCGCCTCAGTCGGCGTGACGCCGCGCTTGGTGCGAATCAACAGCTGCTGTTGCAGCTCGGCTTCCAGGGTTGCCAGTTGTTGGCTCAACGCCGGTTGCGCCACATGCAGTACATCGGCGGCCTGGGTCATGCTGCCGATGTCGACCAGTTTCACGAAATACTTCAGGCGGCGCAGGTTCAAAATGGCGATGCTCATGTAATGGACAAGTGATGCCTTAAATGTGGGAGGGGGCTTGCTCCCGATGAGGCAGTGTCAGTTGATGCATCTGTGACTGACATACTGCTATCGGGAGCAAGCCCCCTCCCACATTTGGTTTTGCGTACACCTGGCAGGTTTGCAAAAGACAGGCCATCCGTATAACCAGCCATAAGGCTTTGCTATGGCTGTCCCTGATCTCCGATCCAAAGCACCCGCCCGGAGCAGCCAGGACTGGAGGCACCACAACAGTGCAACCCCAGCCATAAGCACTGCCTATCAAACCAGAACGAACTCATCTTATGGCGCCCTTCCCCGCGCCTCGTACTGTGGCCCCTGTCAACGCCATCAACGAGGAACGCCCGTGACTGCCTCCCGCATCGCCGCCCGTGTGCAACGCATCAAACCATCGCCCAGCAGCGCCGCGTCCGACCGCGCCAACGAGCTGCGTCGCCAGGGCCAGTCCATCATCAACCTGGTGGTGGGCGAGCCGGATTTCGATACGCCACCTAACATTCGCCAGGCCGCCAGTGCCGCCATCGAGCGCGGTGAAACCCGCTACACCCAGAACGCCGGTACCCCGGAGCTGCGCCAGGCCATCGTCGACAAGCTGGCACGGGAAAACGCCCTGATCTACACCGCCCAGCAAGTGCTGGTGACCAGCGGCGCCAAAAGTGCGATCTTCAACGCCTTCGCCGCCACCCTCGGCGCCGGCGATGAGGTGCTGATCCCGGCGCCATACTGGGTGTCGTACCCGGACATGGTGTTGGCCTGCGAAGGCGAGCCTGTGACCCTCGCCTGCCCGGAACACAACGGCTTCAAGCTGACCCCAGGCCAGCTGCGCGCGGCGATCACCCCGCGTACCCGCTGGCTGCTGCTCAACTCCCCCAGCAACCCCACCGGCGCCAGCTACAGCCACAGCGAATTGCGCGCCCTGGCCGATGTGCTGCTGGACTATCCGCATGTGCTGCTGATGACCGATGACATCTACGAGCACATCCGTTTCGACGGCCTGGACAACCCGCATATCCTCGCCATCGAGCCGGCCTTGAGCGAGCGCAGCCTGGTGGTCAACGGCGTGTCCAAGACCTACGCCATGACCGGCTGGCGCATCGGTTACGCCGCAGGCCCCGCCGACCTGATCGGCGCCATGGCCACCCTGCAATCGCAGTCCACCAGCAATGCCTGCTCGATCAGCCAGGCGGCGGCGGTGGAAGCGCTCAACGGCGACCAGAGCTTCGTCAAGCAAAGCGTGTTGGTCTACCAGCAACGCCGCGACCGCTGCCTGGAGCTGCTCAATGCCATTCCCGGCCTCAGTTGCCGCAAGCCCGATGGTGCGTTCTACCTGTATGTGAATTGCGCTGGCCTGCTGGGTAAAACCACGCCCGAGGACAAGGTGCTGCACACCGACAGCGACGTCGTGATGTACCTGCTGGAAAGCCAGGGCGTGGCGGTGGTGGCCGGCACGGCGTATGGCCTGGCGCCGTTTTTCCGTATGTCGATCGCCACCGCGATCGCTACTCTCGACCAGGGCTGTGCACGCATCGCCACCGCCGTCACCGCGTTGCGCTGAGGGCCGACCATGACCGTGGCAGCCCACCCGCCCTTGAGTTTCCAGCAAGCCTTGCTGGCCATGCTCGGCATCTCCCTGGTGCTGATGCTCTCGGCACTCGACCAGACGGTGATCGGCAACGCCTTGCCAAGCATCGTCGCCGAACTCGATGGCTTTGAACTCTACGCGTGGGTGGCCACCGGTTACCTGTTGGCGTCCATCGTCACCATTCCGATTTTCGGGAGGCTGGGGGATTACTACGGGCGCAAGCCGTTCGTGCTCGCCGCCACGTTGATTTTCACCCTGGCCTCCCTGGCCTGCGCCGTGGCCGATGACATGCGGGTGCTGGTGATCGGCCGCGCCTTGCAAGGCGTGGGCGGCGGCATGCTGATCGGCACCGCGTTCGCCTGCATTCCCGAACTGTTTCCCGATACCCGTCAACGCCTGCGCTGGCAAATGCTCTTGAGTGCGCTGTTCAGCGTGGTCAATGCCATCGGCCCGGGCCTGGGGGGTTACCTGACCGGCGCCTTTGGCTGGCGCTCGGTGTTCTACCTCAACCTGCCCCTGGGGTGCCTGGCGCTGTTGATCGCCTGGCGCTTCCTGCCCTGGTACCGCCCGCAGCAGCGCAGCGGCATTCGCCTGGACTGGCCCGGCGCGCTGCTGATCGCCACAGCCCTGGGCAGCCTGCAATTGTTTGTGGAATGGCTGGGGCATTCGAGCCTGGCGTTGAGCGCCGCCCTGGGCCTGGGCTGTATTGCCGCGATCATCGCGCTGTGGCACTGGGAGCGGCGTTGCCCGCATGCGCTGTTGCCGGCGGCGTTATTCAGCTTGCCGAGCCTGCGATTGTTGTTCGTGCTGTCGGTGGCGGCCGGCGCGATCATGTTTTCGCTGTTGTTCTACCTGCCGCTGTTGCTGCAAGGCGCCTACGGCTACTCGCCCCAGGACGCCGGCCTGCTGATCACGCCGCTGGCGTTGAGCATCACCTTGGGGGCCATCGTCAACAGCCGCATCGTGACCCGTTTGCGCAACCCCAACCATTTGCCGCTGGCGGGCTTTGTCGCGCTGCTGCTGGCGTGCCTGGGCCTGGCCGTGGTCGGGCGCGGGGCCGCGTTCAACCTGTTGCTCGGTTTGATCCTGCTGGCCGGCCTGGGGCTGGGATTTATCCTGCTCAACCTCACGGTCTTCACCCAGACCCTGGCCGAACGGCAGTTCCTGGGGATTGCCACGGCACTGACCCAGTCCCTGCGCCTGGTCGGCGGGCTGCTCGGCACCGCGGGCATGGGGGTGCTGGTCAACCTGCTGTACAGCGCCAATGTGCAGCGGGTGTTTCTCGCCGCGAATCACGCCGAGGGCATTGCCGTGTACGCCGATCCGCAAACGCTGTTGCATGCCAGCCTCGACGCCTCGCCGTGGCTGAACCTGGCCCGGGATGCCCTGGCGCAGTCCGTTGGCGTAGGCCTGTTGCTGTGCGCCGGGATCGGCGTGCTGGCGCTGTTCATCCTGTACCGCTTGCCGCCGGTGCGACTGCATGTCGTGCCGGCCACCGTCGCTCCTGAAAAACCTGCTCCTGAAAACAAATAGAAAACCTTCACTGCCGCTTTTGACTGCCCTCAAAAAAACCAAACACACATGGGGATGACACCGATGGAGCTTTTCAATCGCGCACCGACAGTACTCGCCGGCCTTTGTGGCCTGCTGATCGCCCAACAGGGCTACGCCGCCGGCCTGGTGGAAGACAGCAAGCTCAACGTGCTGGCCCGCAACTTCTTCAGTAACGCCGACAACCGCAGCGGCGCGGCCGACCCCAACTACACCCAGGAATGGGGCCAGGGCTTTATCGCCAACTTCGAGTCGGGTTTCACCCAGGGCACGGTGGGCTTCGGCATCGACGCCATCGGTATGTTCGGTGTGCGCCTGGACTCCGGCAAGGGCCGTCACTACAACCCGCAAAGCACCGCATTCAACGGCAACGTGTTCCCCACCGATCACGATGGTCGCGCGGTGGACGAGTTCGGCAGCCTGGGCCTGACCGCCAAGGCACGCTTTGCCCGGACCGAGCTGAAATACGGGACCCTGGTGCCCATGCTGCCGGTGGTGATGTCCACCGACCGCATGCTGCAACAGACCTTCAACGGCGGGCAGGTACAGTCCAAGGACCTGGACCATTTCACCTTCACCCTCGGCCAGTTGGAACACGTGAAAGGCCGTGGTTCGAGCAACCAGATGGGCATGTCGATCCCGGGCGCCAACAACGCGGTCAGCGGTGAGTTCGTCAACAAGTTCTACTACGGCGGGGTCGACTACAAACCCACCAAAGACCTGACATTGCAGTACTACTACGGCAACCTGCAGGACTTCTATAAGCAGAACTTCCTGGGCCTCAAGTACGACTGGCAGATCGGCCCGGGCACCCTGCGCACCGACCTGCGCCACTTCGACAACCGCTCCGACGGTGCCAACGGCAACGACCCGGCGTTCTACACCTTCGGCTACTACGGCGACGGCGTGACCAAGGGCAAGGTCGACAGCCGCCTGAGCAGCGCCCTGTTCAGCTACCTGGTCAACGGCCATACGATTGCCGCCGGCCTGCAACAGGTCAGCGGCGACAGCGATGCGGTGTGGCTGAACCAGGGTGACGGTTCCACGGCCTACTTCATGACCGAGTCGATGATCGGCAAATTCCAGCGCGCCGGGGAAACCACCTGGCAGGTGCGTTACGGCTATGACTTCGCCACGGTCGGCGTGCCAGGCCTGAGCTTTATGGGCATGTACGAAAGTGGCTCGAACATCCGCACGCCAACGGGTGACAATAGCGAGTGGGAACGCAACCTGACCGTGAGCTATGTGTTCCAGCAAGGCCCGCTGAAGAACCTGAGCATCGCCTTGCGCCATGCCTCATTGCGCACCGAAGTGACCACCCAGCGTGACAGCGATGAGCATCGGGTGATCATCAGTTACCCGTTGAGCATCTTGTAAGCCGATCAAATGTGGGAGGGGGCCTGCCCCCTCCCACAGTTTGACTGGCGTTATGGCTGGCTGATGTGTTCCAGGGTGTAGCGCAGCGATGCCGGCAACATCGAGCTGGCGATGAGGCCGATGCTAGATGATAAGTTTCACAATCACGTCAATTTCGCATCCGGCAAAAGTTTCGCAATGTGGTGAATCCACGCCGGATTAGGCTAAGGTGCCGCCCACGCGCCCTTTCCCTGCGAGACCTCTGCATGCGACCCCTGATCTTCGCCAGCCTGTGCCTGCTGGCAGGCTGCCAACAAACGCCGCCGGCCAACGACCAGCTCGACGCCGTACTCTGGACCCAGACCTCCATCGAACACGAGTTGATCTATCGCCAGGTCTTCGCCCATGCCACCCGCCAGCTCGACGTGGCGCTGGCCGATCCCAGCTGGGACGCGCTGCCCTTCCCGCCCCGCAACCTGAGCGGCCTGCCGCCGGCGGTGGTGGTGGATATTGACGAAACCCTGCTGGACAACGTGCCGCTCAATGCCCGCGACGTCATCAATAACCAAGTGTATGGCTACGACCGCTGGAACACCTGGGTCGACCAGGCCAAGGCCCAGGCCCTCCCCGGTGCCGTGGCGTTCCTGCAAGCGGCGCAACAAAAAGGCATCACGGTTTACTACCTGACCAACCGCGAGCACAGCCAGGTCGCGGCCACGGTGGCCAACCTGCGCCTGCGCGGTTTTCCGGTGGAGAGCCATCAACAGGTGCTCGCCGCCAGCACGCCTACCGGGCACTGCGAAAGCGCCGGCTACGGCAAGAACTGCCGCCGCCAATGGGTCGCCAGCCATGCTCGCGTGCTATTGATGGCCGGTGATTCCCTGGGGGATTTCGTCCAGGCCGAACGCAACACCCTCGAGGCCCAGCGCAAGGCCGTCGAACCCTATGTGAACTGGCTCGGGCAGCGCTGGTTTTTGCTGCCCAACCCGACTTACGGCAACTGGTACAGCGCGCCCTATGGGGACGATGAAAAGCTGCCGTTCGCGCAGAAACGCCAGCTCAAGCAGCAGGCGTTGCAGTTGCAGGAGTAACGCCGGCCTAGTGCAAGCGCCCGCCCAACGGGTACTCGACCGCCAGGCGGATCTGGTTGGCATCCAGCTCCGCCTGGGCCGCATTGCCCCGGTGCACGGCATGGCGCAGGGTAAAGGCGAGATTTTTCGCGGCCCCGGACTGCACCACGTAGCGTGCTTGCAGGTCGCGTTCCCAGTGTTTGCCCCCATCACCGTAGCCGAGCCATTGGTAGCCACCGCCAGGATCCATGTGGCGGCCGTCGATGCCACTGCCGCGGACATACAACGCCGCCAGGCTCAGGCCGGGCATGCCATGGGCCGCCAGGTCCAGGTCATAGCGCGCCTGCCACGAGGCCTCCCGTGGGGCGTTGAAGTCGGACAACGCCACGGCGTTGCTCAGGTAAATCGCCCCGCGCGTCACGTAGTCGAACGGCGTGTCGCCACTGACTTTCTGATACCCCACGCCCACACTGTGGGCACCGAACCGATAGGTCGAGAGCAGGCTCCATGTGGTGTTATCGATGCGCCCCGACAACGCCTTGCCAGTGTCCTGGGTGCGATACAGGTTCAGGTCAACGGTCAGTGCCTGGCCGGGAAACAGCGGCCGGGTGTAGACCGCCCCCAGGTAATGCTGGCGCCAGGTGTCTTCATAGACAGCACTGAACACGCTGGCGCTCAGCCCCTTGATTGCCGTATTGCGCACGCCCACCAAGTCAAAGCGGTCGCCTTGCCTGCCGTTGGAATAGTTGACGACAAACCCTCGGTCATGGCTGCTGGCGTTGCGGTCGGTGCTCTCATTGAAGTGCCCCGCGAACAGGGTGGTGGCCGGCAACTCGCGGCTGGTCAACCACCATCCCGTCGCGGTTTCGGGCAGCAAGCGGCTGTCGGACGAGGCAAACACCGGGGTTTTCACCCGCTGCTCGCCGTAGCGCAATTCGGTTGAGGAAAAACGCAGTTTGGCAACCGCACCACCGCGGCTGAACTGCTCCTTGGGGTGGCCGTCATTGTCCACCGCCAATAGCCGTGCCTTCCCGGCGCGCCCACCGCCACTGTCCAGTTGCCAGGCGGAATAAACGTGCGCATCCAGGCCAAAACCCAGGGTACCGGTGGTGAAACCCGAGGCGTAGTCAGCCATCAGGCCATAGGCCCATTCTTCCGCCAGGTCGCTGCGCTGGGATCGCGGTTTGTAGGCGTTGCGTGCGCCGTTGCTGAGGGCGCCATGCTGGTAGTCGCGGCGGTCGTAGACACTGCGGTTGAGCAGGTTCCACTGGCTGTCCTCGATAAAGCCTTTGGCGGTGTCTTGTTCGGCGGCGAAGGCGAGCAGGCTCTGCCCTCCCAATGCCAATAGCAGGGTGCGGGTCGATAGCATCTTCACGGTTTGACTCCAGAACGTGTCAGGCAAAGGTGTTCCGCAGGACGCAGAACACCGTTGGTTCCGTCAGAGGTATTTGAGAATCGCGATGTCGCGACGACGCTGTTTGAGGTCGGCGAACCAGCGTGTCGGGAAGAACAGCAACACCCCGAGTATCACGCTCCACAACCACACCATCGGCAGGTCGTCAAAACCGTAGTAGGTGCCTTGGTTGGCGCCCCAGATCGCCAGCGCGACCAGGTACATGGCCTTGAGCACGTACAGGTGCAGCAAGTAGAAAAACATCGGCGCCCCACCGTAGATCGCCAGGGTCGCAGTGGCCCAGCGGGCCTGCCACTTCTCGAACAGCGCCAACAGCAGCAGCGACAGGCCCAGGGTGGGCATCAGGAACATCAGCGACGGCGGGTATTTCTTCGCGCTCATGAAGCTCATGAAGGTGCGCAGCGCATCACCGGTCTGCACCCAGGGTTTCTCGCCATACACATTGAGGTAGCGGATAAACACGAACGCGACCAGCAGGCCTGCACCCAGCTTGACCAGGCGCGAGATACGCTCCGCCGACGGCATTGCCTTGCCAAACCACGGGCCGATGCCCCAGCCCAGCAGGATCACACCGATCCACGGCAATATCGGATACGTCGTGCGGGCGCGGGTGAATTCGGTAATGTCGATAAACACCCGCTGATGCAGGATCGACCAGGGCACGAAGAACGGCGACTCCGGCCCGACGCTCACACCGTCGAGCAGGTTATGCCCGGCGACAATCGCCACCCCCAGCACGATCAGCCAGGCGCGTTTGAGGTGCAGCAAACCGGCGAGCACGATCATGCACAGGCCGATACACCAGATCACTTGCAGCCACAACGTCTTGGGTGGGAATTCGGCATTCCAGGCAAAGCACACGAAGGTGATTTCCAGGAACACCAGGAACAGCCCGCGCTTGAGCAAAAACACCGAGGTTTCGCGGGCGCTGTGTTTCTGGCTGTAGAGCCAGGCCGACAAGCCCGTCAGGAAGATAAACGCCGGGGCGCAGATCTCGCTGAGCATACGGGTGAAATACAGGTCCGGGGTGACACTCAAGGCGTCGATCGGGTCGGTGACCTGCCGGTGCAGCAAGAAGGTTTCGCGCACATGGTCGATGAGCATCAACAGCATCACAAAACCACGCAGCGCATCGATAGCCAGCATGCGCGTGGCCGCCGTGACGTTCGTGCGGGCAAGCGTCGGCGCAACAGTGCCCGCCTGACCGGCCAATCCTGAAGAAAGGGTCATATCAATCACTCATGAAGGAGGCAATGAATCAGGCTGACTTTTTCAGCCTGGCGACTTCCGATGCCGGCAGTTGCGACGGCGCGCGAGGTAACGCCGCCTGGCCTTGCTGGCGGTGGAACGACAACGTCGAACTGAAGCGTTTGACGTCAAACCGCTCGGGCTTGCCCGCCGGATCAAGACGCTCCCCAGGGCTGTTGTCCTGGTACTCGACGGCCACCACGTAAGTGCCCTGCCAGGGCAGCTCGAAGCTGACGTTGCCGGCGGCATCGCTGCGCTGCTTGAAGACTTCACCGGAGGCGGTTTCCAGCACGACCTCCTGGCCCGTCAGCGGCTTGCCCGCGTAGAACACCCGGAACTGCGCACGGCCCGCCTCGGCAACGCCGGTGGGGACGATATCCAGGGTCAGCTCCGGGCTACGGGCCCGCAGGTCACCGACCCAACGCGTGGCCGGGGTCCAGGCGGCTTTCAAGGTCTTGGCGCCTTCATGCACATCGAACATCGGATAGTGCAGGTCTTGCGCCAGCAGCGAATCCTCTTGCCCGGGCTGCTCCGCCAGCAGGAACGCCTGGCGCTGCAGGCTCAGCTGCAGCGGTGCCGACCGGTCGGCCATCGACCAGGCCCGCAGCTGCCTGAACCGGTCCATGCCCCCCGGGGTCACCTCCAGAACATTCTTGTCATACTCCCCGTAGTACAAGGCCAATGGCTGGCCGGGAAGTTGTTCGTACCAAATCTGATGCGCCTCGCTGGCGGTCGCCAGCATGAACGCCCCATAACCCAACAGTGCTTTTGCGTTGCTCATTCGCATTTTTTTCGCTCCGATTGGTGGTGTTCAACCCAAGGCTGTCGCGGCTGGAAAACACCGCACAACCCTGCGCTCCCTCACTCTGCGAGCATTACAGCGCAGGCCCTTTTGCGTTTTTCGCCGAATTGCACCCACGGATCGGTGCAGACCACTGTTTAAGGGCCCGAAAAAGTGTTTTATGCGGGTTGCGTCGAGATAAGGCGTTTAGCCAAGACTACGAGGGGGAGTGTCCAATTGAGGTGCAAAAGCAGTGCTTACTTTTGCGCTGTTCAAAAGTGAGCCGCCGTAAGGGCGGAACCCATAGCGGCCGTGACCGCAGCAACGGATATGTACCCGGTCCAATCCAAAAAAATGGTCGGCCCAGAGGCCGCCATCGAGGCATAGGTATCTACACAACTCTTAAAGGCTGACACATAACTCTGTGGTGAGCGGGCTTGCCCCGCGCTGGGCTGCGAAGCGGCCCCAATAAGGTCACCGAAGAGTGCCAGAATCAATCGAGGTGAAGGTTTTGGGGCTGCTTCGCAGCCCAGCGCGGGGCAAGCCCGCTCACCACAGAAGCCTAATTGCCATAGATTCCGTATTCACTGGAAGTTGTGTAGATACCCATGGCCATCGAGGGCAAGCCCCCTCCCACCGGAAAGCGAGCGTGTGTCAGTGCCGCAGCAACTTGCGCAACGGCACACCATCCTTGAGCACCGGTGACTTGATCACGATGTAGCTGAAGTACTTGGAGATGCCAATGTTCTTATCCAACAGGCTCTCGACCACTTCCTGGTAGTGCTGGATGCTGCGAGTCATGAAACGCACCAGATAGTCGTAGCCACCGCTGATCAGGTGACACTCAAGTACCTCGTCCACCAGGCGGATATTCGATTCGAACTTGGCGAAGTCTTCGCGTTTATGGTCGCTGAGGGTGATCTCGGTAAACACCGTCACCGAGTCGGTGATCTTGGCCAGGTTCAAGTGCGCCTTGTAGCTGGAAATATACCCGGCCGATTCCAACCGCTTGACCCGTTGCAGGCAGGGGCTGGCGGACAGGCCCACGGCATCGGCGAGGCTGACATTGGTCATCCGCCCGTCTTTTTGCAGTTCAACCAGAATACTGATGTCGATCCGGTCCAGCTTGACTTGCCCTTCCATCACGTACCTCTTGACTGCCGTTTGTAAGACAATCTTCTAGCAAAATCAGCGCCGTAAAGACAGCTGATGCTGCGCCACCAGATCCGCCATGCTGTTGATGCAGTACTCCGCCGCACAAGGCGAAGGCTGCCGTGCCCGGTGGCGGCCGATCAAACAGCGGTCCAGCGCCCCGTGTGCGCCGACCGCCGGTCGCGTCACATGCAGCACCGGTTGCAGCTGCGCGCCTCGGTCCGTGAGCCATTGCGGGTCTTCGGCGAGGGAAATGAAATCTTCCGGTGCAATCCCCAATCGCTCGCACAACACCCCGCGGTCCTCGGCATCACGGTCGCCACGCACCAGCAAACGGTAGAACTTGCGCAGGTACAGCATGGCCCCCGGCGCATCCTCGAACAACGACCAATTGCCCGCCGAACGCGCAAAGC
This sequence comes from Pseudomonas sp. Yb2C2, assembly GCF_052112325.1. Lineage (NCBI taxonomy): Bacteria > Pseudomonadati > Pseudomonadota > Gammaproteobacteria > Pseudomonadales > Pseudomonadaceae > Pseudomonas > Pseudomonas sp. Yb2C2. The sequence goes on from NZ_JAVAJK010000003.1 coordinate 416,416, forward strand.
TCATGCCCTCCTCCCAACTGGCGTGCAGCCCCCAACTTTCGGCCAGTTGGCGATGGGCAAAACACAACACGCCACTGAAGCCCAGCTCGGCGAAACGCGGGTAGAGCCTGGCAACCTGCGTGTTGAATTCTGCCAGCACCTGATCCTTGGCCGGCTGCCCGCCACGGCTGTCGAGCAGCGGCTGCAACGCCGCCCACACCCCTGAATCGCGATCCACCAGCACTTCATCGCAATCGATCAGCAACGCTCGATAATCTGTCAGTCCCATGTGGGGTCAAGCCTCCAATGCCGCAGTTGGCCCGTAGCGGGCACAGCCTCAGTTCAAGACCCGTGCCAAGGCGCCGTCGAGGATTTCCAGCGCTTCGTCGACCTGGGCTTCGCTGGTCACCAGCGGCGCGAGGAAGCGCAGCACATTGCGATGTACCCCGCACTTGATCACCAGCAAACCACCGGCCCGGGCTGCATCGATCAGGCGTTGGTTGAGGTCGGCATCCGGGGTGCGGGCCGGGTCATCCTTGATCAACTCCATCGCCAACATAAAGCCGGTGCCGCGCACATCGCCGATGCGCGAGCAGCGCGCCTGCAAATCGAGCAACCCCTGGCGCAGGCGCTCGCCCAGTACTTGGCTGCGCGCCAGCAACTGCTCCTGCTCGAAGGCATCGATCACCGCCAACGCCGCCGCACAGGCCAGCGCATTACCACCGTAGGTGCCGCCCAGCCCGCCGGGCAGCGGTGCATCCATGATGTGCGCCTTGCCGACCACGCCGGACAACGGCAAGCCGCCGGCCAGGCTCTTGGCCACGGTAACCAGGTCGGGCTGGATGCCCGCGTGCTGGAAACCGAACCAGGTGCCGGTGCGACCGAAGCCGGTCTGGATCTCGTCGAGGATCAACACGATGCCATGCTTGTCGGCCAACGCTCGCAGCGCCTGGAGAAACTCAGGGGGCGCAGTGAGGAAACCGCCGTCGCCCTGCACCGGTTCGATGATGATCGCAGCCACCCGCTCCGGCGCTACCTGGGTCGCCAGCAACTCATCCAGGGCCTTGAGCGCGATGTCACTGGTCACGCCGCGATAAGCGTTCGGGTAAGGGGTATGGAACACCTCCGGCGCAAACGGCCCGAAGTTCTGCTTGTAGGGCTGGCTCATGCCGGTGAGCGTGGTGCCCAGCAATGTGCGCCCGTGGAAACCGCCACGGAAGGCGATGACCGCCGAGCGATTGGTATGGGCGCGGGCGATCTTCACCGCATTTTCCACCGCCTCGGCGCCGGAGGTGAAAAACGCCGCTTTATAGGCTTCCTGGCCGCCGATCATTTCACACAGGCGCTGGGCCAGGTCGAGGTAAGGCTGGTAGGCCACCACCTGGAAGCAGGCATGGGAAACCTTCTGCAACTGGGCCTGCACGGCGGCGACCACCTTGGGGTGGTTATGGCCGATGTTGAGCACGCCGATACCGCCGACGAAGTCCAGGTAACGCTTGCCATCCACGTCCCACAATTCGGCGCCCTGGGCGCGGTCGATCACCAGCGGGTGCGCGGTCACCAGGCCACGGGGCACGAACTGCTCGCGCTGACGGAGCAAATGAGGGGTTTCGTCGACTTTGCTATTCATGGCATTTCCCATCGTGAGTCCGGCAACCGGAAGGTGGTTGCGATGCAGTCCAGAGTACGGCCTGTGGGCAACCAACTACGCCGAACTTGCCCCGTGAGAAATTCGGATCAACTGTTTTCGCCCCGCGTTTCAACAGATCCTGCGCCGGGCTTTGGGCGATGATGATGCTTCCGTTTATCCAGCAGGAAATGCCCATGGCCTTGCTCTACAAAGCTGACCCGGTGCGCGGCCGACACTGGCAGGCACTGTTCGCCCAACACGCGCCGGATATCGAGTGGCGCACCTGGCCCGACCTCGGCAACCCCGCCGAGGTCGACTACCTGGCCGCCTGGCAGGCACCGGAAGATCTGGCCCGCGTGCTGCCCAACCTGAAGGTGTTGTTCGCCTTGTCGGCCGGTGTCGATCAGTTGGACCTTGATCGCCTGCCTGCGGGCCTGCCGGTGGTGCGCCTGCTGGACCCGGGCATCACCCGCGGCATGTGCGAGTACGCCAGTTGGGCGGTGCTGAGTCTGCACCGCGACATGCTGCGCTATCGCCAGCAGCAGGTGGCGCGCTGTTGGCAGGCGCACCTGTTGCAGCCGGCTGCGAACCGGCGTGTGGGCGTGATGGGGTTGGGTGCCCAGGCCCAGCAGATCCTGGCGACCTTGGCACCCCTGGGCTTTGCCCTGTCCGGCTGGGCGCGCAGTGCGCACCAGGTGCCGGGGGTGGAGTGTTATGCGGGGGAAGCGCAACTCCCGGCGTTTCTTAGCCAGTGCGATATTTTGCTGTGCGTGTTGCCGTTGACGGAGCAGACCCAGGGGATCCTGGACCGGCGCTTGTTTGCGCAACTGCCACGGGGGGCGGGGTTGGTGAATATGGGCCGTGGGGGGCACCTGGTTGAAGAGGATTTGCTCGAGGCGCTGGAGAGTGGGCAGTTGAGTGGGGCGGTGCTGGATGTGCTGCGGGAAGAGCCGGCGGCACCGGAGCATCCGTTCTGGGGGCATCCGCAGGTGTTGTTGACGCCGCATATTGCGGCGATGACGCAGCCGGAGAGTGCGTTTGGGGTGTTGTTGGAGAATATTCGGCGATTTGAGCGGGGGGAGGAGATGGTGGGTGAGGTGGATCGGTTGCGGGGGTATTGAGTACCTATTCGGTTCCAAGGCAGTCGGTTCCAAGGCCGCAAGAGCAGGCCAAGGTTTACCTGATGTATGCAGATCAAATTGTGGGAGGGGGCTTGCTCCCGATGGCGGTGGGTCAGTACCAGATGCATCCACTGACACCGCCTCATCGGGAGCAAGCCCCCTCCCACATTTTTAACCCAGTACATCAGGCAGAACGCCGGTCGGCTATAAGGCCGCCGCGCTTTGATCAATTCGTCTCAGTCAACCGCGTCGCAATTGCCAATCCCACATCCTGAGT